>JBBQCI010000059.1:0-25563 GCA_038318565.1 Planctomycetota bacterium | reverse complement strand
CTCGGTGGCGGTGAAGGCCGCGTCATAAGGCTGCCAACGCTGCACATCCACGGCCATGGCGGAGCTGGCCAGGGCTGCGCTGGCAATAACGGCCAGGGCCAGGGCCAAGCAGAAAGCCCGTGCTGTGGCGACCAGGGAGCTTCCGACAGACCTAGTGGGGATAGGCATGGGAGGTATCTCACCTCCTATGTGCCGCCGTGCGGTTGGCGTAACGGGACATTTCGGCTCCGTGGTTCGCCTGAGCTGTTCAGCCGCCGGTGCGCGGCGATGGACGCGCCTACTTACTTGGCGCTCGTCGGCCGCCCACTCCAGGCGCGGTACAGTGGCAGGCTGACCGGATCGAGATCCTTGCGCAGAAGGGTCTTGGTCTGTCCACCGCGGGTTTCGGAGACGATGGTGGTGAAGGGGTCGGCGATGGTGTAAAAGCGGTAGGTGAACGAGACGTCAGAGTCGACCACGGTGAACATGGGTGGGTCGAACTTCTGCTTACCCCAGGACTGGTAGCTGAGCCCGCCGAGCAATTCAACCTTGGCGCCGTTGGTGGCGATGATGTGCGCGGCCCGGCCTTCAGTCTTCATGCCCAGGAGCCAGGCCTGACCGCCGTCCACCTCCAGGATGTTCCGTTGGTAGGACTCGGGGTTGAATTGGCGGGCCCACAGTGTTTCGCCTTTACCGATGAACAGGGTACTGTCGCGGTCGGGGGCCATATCCTCGATGAACCACTCACCTTTGCCGCCGGGCTTCTTGGTGATCCCGTCAAGGCACAGATTCTGCAGCACAATGGTCTTGCCCGACTTGTTCTCGAACATGTAGACCAGCCCATGCTTCTTGCGGTTCCCAAGAGAGAAGAAGCGCTCGACCACGATGACGTCGCTCTTGAGGTCCTCGAAGGTGAACAGGGCCTTGGCGCCCGGCCCGGGTGGCGTGTCGTAACCCGTGGGCTTGAGCTGACCGGTGACATCGTCGTCCAGTTCGGGCAAGTTCTCCATACCAAGGATGCGGTTGAGGCTGCCATGAATGCGTATCGGCTTGGCGAACTTTGGTGCATCGTACTTCCCTGGCCGGCGGGGGAAATATAGGGTGGTCTTGCCGGTCTTGGCTGCGTCATCAATGGTCTTCTGCAAGGCGTCGCTCATGTCGGTGTAGGGCTTATCCCAGTCCGCCTTGGCCCACTTCGTCAAGTCGGTTTCCCAGGGCACCTCCGGGGTCTCCTTGATCGGCAGACGCAGGGTCTTCATCGCTTCCGCTCCTTTGCCGGGGAAGAGGGCCTCGGCCTTGCCGTCGAACCATTCGTCGAGGGTGGCGCCGTCGTGGACCTTGCCGCTGGCGTCCTTAATCAGGTGAGCGTAGCCGCTCTGCTTGAGATCGCGGACAAAGATGCCCGGTTTGGTGCAGACAATGGCAGTGCCAGCGGAATCGCCGCCGGTGAAATTGCCCTCGATCAGGGTGAGCAAGTCCTCGCTGCGGATCGCCGTCACTTTGTTGCTGCTGCGCAGGCCGCGCACGGTGCTTGGCGATTTGACCAGAAAACCGAGGACGTTCTGGTCTTTGAGGGTGATGTGTTCGTAGAGCAGTGAGAAGCTGTTGGCGGACTCGATGCCGGTATCGAAGCCATCTATGGTGACGTACTTGATCAGGCAGGGGCCGTTCTGGCCCTGGGTCATGTCGAGGCCGAGCCGGCCCGCCTTCTTGGGATCGCTGGAGCGGATGGTGACGTGATAGACGCCACCGGTGTTGTTGGTCATGTAGCGCAGGCCGATGGCACCGGAATTGCCCGTGCCGACATCGAAGGTCATGTTGCGCACGTAACTGCGCATGACGTCGCCGGTCCCTCCGCCTTCGTAGACCGAAAACATGGTCTTCGCCTTGGCCTCGCTGAATCCTGGGCAGCTATCCTTGAGCTTGATGATGGTGCCGGATTCGCTCTGGCCCTGGTAGCTGGTGAAGCGGTTTTTGTCGTGGGCTTTGCCGCCGAAATTTCCAACGCTGCCGCTGATCAGATAGGTGCCGTTGGGAAAGTAGATGGTGTCCGGGATGCCCTTGGTCTCGTCGATGGCCTTCTGGATGGCGGCGGTGTCGTCGGTGATGCCATCGCCCTTCGCGCCGTAACGCAGCTTGACGTCGACTTGGCCGGCGTCGGCGGGAAAGACGATGTTTTCGACCGCTTTGGCTTTGGTCGGCTTAGGGGCATCCGCGGCCTCAAGGCCATTGAATAGAAGCATGGCGACGGCTAAGAGGAGTAGGGCGGATGTGGATTTGGGACGCATGGCGGGTTCCCGGTGTCAGCGTGGTGGCGCGGCAGGCTGCTTAGCAATGCCACCAGTGGGAACCCGTTCTAGGACAAAATGACAACGAAGGCAAAAAGTGTATGATGCGAGCAGGCTAACGTGCATAAAAATAGGCATAAGGCCAATGAGTTCATCATGGCCATCTATAGCATTTCCTGCCTACGCGTTGCCGCTACCCTGGCAGCCGATCATGACCATTGCCATCATCGCACGGATTGCCGCCGAAGTTGGCGTCTCCACCAGCACCGTAATTCGCGCCCTGAATTCTGGCCACATCCACGTACGCCCGACTGTCGCCGTTCGGGCAGAGCGCATCCGCGCCTTGGCGCGCCGGTACGGCTACCAGCCCAACTCCGCCGCCAAGGCCCTGATCACGGGCCGCTTTCGCACGGTGGAGCTACTCACTAACGAGGATCTGGTATTCCGCAGCTACTTGTCCAACCGCCTACTGTATGGCGTGATGGGCGAGTTGATCCCGCGCGAACTGAAACTGTTGCTGTCGGCCCTGCCGACCCGCATTCTGACCGACGAGCAGGCTTTGCCCCGGGCCCTACGCGAGCACATGGTCGACGGCACGCTGGTGGCCTACCAGATGCCTCTGCCGGCCCATGTCGATGCCGCCATTGGCCGGCTACCGTCCGTGTGGATCAACAGTCAAAGGCCCCGCGACGGGGTTCGCCCTGACGATGCTGGAGCGGCGGCGACGGTGGCCAGTCACCTGTTGGATCTTGGCCATGCACGCATCGCCTATGTCGACTTGTTCGCTGCTAGCGAATCGCCAGAGCGCCGGCATTACAGTCGCGACGAGCGCCTCGCCGGATTCGCCTCCGCGATGGCGGCTCGTGGTGCGCCGGTACGGATATGCTCCCCCGCGCTGCACTTTCAGCGCGAGGCCCCGGCTTGGTGTCGAGCCCTGCTGGCGGCGCCGGAGCGGCCCACCGCCATCGCAGCCTATGGTGCCGGTGAGGCCTTCGAGGTGATGCGGGCGGCTGCCGACCTGGGCCTGCGCATTCCGGGTGACCTCTCGCTGGTGGTGGTCTCAGGTGCCGGCGAGGCGCGGCTCGCCGGCATGCAAACACCCGACGAGGAGATGGGCCGGCAGGCGGTGCGCATGCTGGTAAAACGCATGGCGGCTCCGCGCCGACACGTGCCATCGCTGGTGCTGCCCTTCACCTGGCAAGAAGGTGTCAGCCTCGGTCCGCCGCCGCGCTGACACCGGATCGCTTCCGGCCTAAGCGGTGTCCTGCGCCCGAAGCAGTAGGAGCGCTCGCGCACGTCCAGTCTGCCTACCGCACCACCATCGACAGGCGCAGGTCGGTCGGGAACCAGGCGGGCAGGGTCCGACTGGCCAGCTGATCAGCGATGCGGTCTTCGACCCAGGCGCCCAGCATGCGCCGCCAGGTACCGGAATCGACGCCTGGGATCGGCGGCAGAGGGGCTTCCAGTACATCGATGTGCAGGTGGATGATCGGTTCCCAGCCGGATTCAGCCGAGGTGAACGAGACGGTCACCTCGGAACTGAGGCGGTGGATCGGAATTGTGAGGCTCAGGGTTCCGCTGCTCAGACGCAGTGCGCCAGAAGCTTCGATGCGGAAGTGGCGAGTGAGGCCATCGTCGGGAAGAGCAGACAATTCAACTGAGGTCAGCCGAGGCCGCACATCCATACCGGCGAGCTTGCCGGTGCTGCCGTTGCTGGCGAGCAGCGCGTCTGCCTGCTCGGGCGTAAGGCTGACTGACAGGCGCGGCGGTGAGACCTCGTTGATCGCAACAACCTGCCAGGGTACCGCGATGTTGCCCTCGCCACGAAGAGTGCCGACCGCACCAAGGCCGTGCCGGATCACGCCCGGGGGTATCCACCGGCCGCTGGCCTCGGATGCGATGCGGCGCATCAGCGTTGGGTCTACCTGCAGGACGATAGGGGCTGAAGGCAGACGATGGGCAGCCGGCTCAAGGGCGAGCAGGGTGGCTTGCGGGCCCAGCTCGTGCGGCAGCGACGCATTGGCGACCAGACAGATCACCCGGGGTAGCAGCAGCCAGAACGCGATCGTCAGGATCGCGGCAATCGCCAAGGCGATCAGGCAGCCTCGGCGACGGCGTGGACGGTCCATGTGGACACCATGGCGCCGCCCGCGGAACCCGCAACCAGCGGCCGGTCGGATCGCCAACCGCTGTACAACTCATGTTGGTCCAGGGACCTGCGGGCCCTGGTTGCGACATGGCCGGTGGCCCTAGCATGCCGCGCCTCGGACCCCTATGCCAGCTGCTCGCGCCCAAGTCGTTGCCGTCGGAACCGCTCTGCCCGAGCGGGTGTTGACCAACGCTGAACTTGCCGCCCGCATCAATACCACCGACGCGTGGATCGTCTCGCGTACCGGCATCCGCGAACGCCGCATTTGCGAGCCCGGCCAGAGTCTGATGACCCTGGCCGAACCCGCCGCCCGCCGCTGCCTCGAACGCGGTGGCGTCACTGCCGAGCAGATCGACGGAATCATCGTCGCAACCATCACCGGCGACATGGTCATGCCGGCGACTGCCAATCTGTTGCAGCACCGACTGGGGGCCAGCCGGGCCTGGGCTTTTGATGTGATCAATGCCTGCAACGGCTTCGTCGCTGCCTTGGCCAATGCCACCACCTGGATCGAGAGCGGCCGTGCCCGCCGCATCCTGGTCGTCGGTGGCGATGTGATGAGCACGTTGGTCGACTGGACTGACCGCAACACCTGCGTCCTATTCGGCGACGGTTGCGCCGCCGTGCTGGTCGAGGCCGGGCCAGCGGATGGGCGCGGCGTCATCGGTCTAGAGATGCACAGCGATGGCGGGCCTGCTGCCGAGCTGTGCGTGCCCTGCAGCGGCTCGGCCATGGCGTTCACGCCCGAGGCGCTGGCGCGTGGCGACCACCTGCTCAAGCAGAATGGCAAGATGGTCTTTACGCATGCGATCCGGCGCATGGCCGAGGTCGCCACCAGCTTGATGCACACTCATGGCCTGACCGCCGACGACATCGATCTGGTGGTGCCGCACCAGGCCAACCTGCGTATCATTGAACCGACCGCCGAACGGATTGGTGTGCCGATGTCCAAGGTGGTCATCAACCTCGATCGCCTGGGCAATACCACCGGCGCCACCATCCCATTGGCCCTGGCCGACGCCGAAGCCGCGGGCCGCCTGGTGCCTGGTTCGCGGGTGCTGCTGGTCGCTTTCGGTGGCGGGTTGACCTGGGGGGCGGTGTACCTGACGTGGGGACGGACATGACCAGCGTGATCGAGCCGGCCGACCGTATCCGCCTGTTCAAGGTGATGGTCCTGGCGCGCACCAGCGACGATCGTTTCGCCCGCTTGTATGCCCAAGGTGGACAGATCGCTGGCAGTGCGTTTTCCGGACGTGGCCAGGAAGCGCTGAGCGGCGCTGCCGGGATCTGTCTGCGCAGCAGTGACGTTTTCGCGCCGCTGATCCGCGACCAGGCCGGACGCTACGGCTTCGGGGAGACACCGCTGGAAGCAGCCCGCACGGTGCTGGGCCGCACCACCGGATTGATGCGCGGCCGCGAGGGCAACGTCCATCGTGGCGATTGGTCAACCGGCCTGCTGCCGATGATTAGCCACCTCGGCGCGATGGTCTCGCCGGTGGTCGGTATGCTGATGGCACGGCGCATGTCCGGCAAGCAGAAGGACGGCGAACTCAGCGTCGGCGTGGCCTCGATCGGCGATGGCGGCATGAATACCGGCTCGTTGCACGAGGCCTTCAATGTCGCTGCGGTAGAGCGCGTTCCATTGGTGCTGCTGGTGGCCGACAACCAGTACGCCTATTCGACGACCAGCGACCGCTCGTATGCCTGCAAGCACTTGGTCGATCGTGCGATCGGCTACGGCGTGGTCGGACACCGCTGCGATGGCACCGATGCCGATGCCTGTCTGGCCACGGTCGGAGCGGCAATCGCTGCCGCCCGTGCCGGCAAAGGGCCCCAGATGGTTGTCGCCGATCTGCTGCGCCTAGCAGGCCACGGCGCCCATGATGACGCCAGCTACGTCGACGAGGATGTGAAGAGCCGCTTCGGCGACTGCGTCCAGCATTACGAGCGCACCCTAGTGCAGCAGGGCGTGCTGAGCGCAGACGGCGTGACCGCCATCCGCGAAGACGCGCGCAAGCAGATCGAGGCAGCCGTCGCCCAGGCCAGCACCGAGCCGCAGCCGGATCCGGCCAAGGAAGACTGGTCGCCCCGGGTCGAGCGCGACCTGGTCAACGTGAGGTCGGCATGAAGTACTTGGAAGCCATTCGGCTCGCTTTGTCCGACCTGCTTGCCACCGACCAGCGCGTCTTCATCTACGGCCAGGACATCGCCGGCCCGTTTGGTGGGGCATTCAAGGCGACCAAGGGTCTGAGCGAACGTTTTCCCGGCCGCGTACTCAACAGCCCGATCTCCGAAGATGCGATGACCGGCGTCGCGATCGGCGCGGCGATGGACGGCATGCGTCCAATCGTCGAGTACCAGTTCGCCGACTTCGCCTCGGTCGCCTTCAACCAACTGGTCAACCACGCCGGCTCGACCTATTACCGCACCGGCAGGCCGTGTCCGCTGGTCGCGCGCTTCCCGGTCGGTGGCACCCCTGGCGGCGGTCCGTTCCACTGCCAGATGCCCGAGGCCTGGCTGTCGAACCACCCTGGTCTGGTGGTGGTCGCGCCGGCCACTGTTGCCGACGCCTACTTCATGCTCAAGGATGCGGTGGCTTGCCGCGATCCGGTCTGCTTCCTTGAGCACAAGTACCTCTATTACCACCTTGAAGCCGAGTTCGATCCGCAGTCGGGCGAGCATCCCGGGCTGGGCCGGGCGGTGGTTCGCCGCCCTGGCGAGGATCTGACCATCGTCGCCTGGAGCGGCATGGTGCATCACGCCATCGCTGCAGCGGCAGAGCTGGAAGCCCACCACGGCATCAGTGCCGAGGTTGTCGACCTGCGCTGCATCCGTCCGCTCGACGAGGAGACCATCCTCGCCTCGCTGTCGCGCACCGGCCGCATCATCATCGCCTCGGAAGGCTGGCCGTTCGGCGGCCCGACTGCCGAGGTCGCCGCCCTGGTCGCTGAGAAGGGCTTCCCTTACTTGGACGCCCCGCCGGTGCGCCTAGCCGCCCGCGACACGCCGATTCCGTACCATCCCGAATTGTTCTCCGCCCACCACCCGGACGACCAAGCGATTGTGCTGGCGGCACTCGAATTGGCGAAGTTCTGATATGCGGGTTGCGATACGGATGCCGCAGCTCGGAGAGGCCGCTGCCGACGCCACCGTCGTCGCCTGGCTGGTGCAGCCCGGCTCGCCGGTCAAAGCCGAGCAGGAATTGGTCGAGGTCCAGACCGAGAAGTCGCTGCTGACGGTTGCCGCCCCGGCCGATGGCATCCTGTCCGAAATCAACGGCAAGCCTGGCGACGTGGTCAAGGTCGGCGAGGTGCTTGGCTACGTCTCGGACCAGGCCACCGCCACCCCGGCCGCGGCCATGCCCGCCGTGCTGGCCAACGTGCACGATGTCGGCGCCCCGCCCAAGCCGCGCACCCGACCAGTGCAGTTGCGCCCCTCGGGCAAAGCCGGCGACGACAGCGGCAAGATCGCTCCGCCCAGCCTGCTGGCTGGATCCGGCGAACGCTCGTTCCTCTCTCCGCGGGTGCGCGCCAAGATCATCGAGGGCGGCCTGAAGACCTCGGATTTGTCCTTCATCACCGGTACCGGCACTGGCGGGCGCATCACCGCTGCCGACATCGATCGTTATCTCGCCCATGGCGAGCCGATGCCGCCGATTCGCCAAGCAGTGGCCGCGGCGATGTCCCGCTCGTGGACCCGCCCGCTCGCCACCGTCGCGACCAGCGTGCAGGTCGACAGCGTGCTGGCGCACCGCCGCACCGTCGCCGGCCGACCCAGTCTGACGATCTATGCCCTGCGCGCCCTGGCTCTTGGCCTGAAGGCTGGCAGTCCATTCGCCAAGCGGCTGTACGGCAATCGGCTGCACACCCCCGAGACGGTTGATCTGGCGGTTGCGGTCGAGGTCGGCGATGGCGTGCTGACCCCGGTGATCCGCAAGGTCGACGAGCTACTGCTGCCCGAGCTGACCATTGCAGTCGAGGCGATCATCGAGAAGGCGCGGGCCGGCAAGGTGGGCGACGGCGGTGAATCGGTCGCCTCGGTCAGCAACTACGGCGTCTTCGGCCTGACCTGGGCGACGCCGATCCCGCTACCCGGGCACAGCGTCATCCTCGGGCTCAGCGCGCCGCAGAACCACCCCGAGTGGAACCCGGCGACCAAGTCGTGGGACCGCATTCGCAAGATCGAGCTGACCCTGACCTTCGACCACCGCATCGCTGACGGCGGCGACGCTGCCCGCTTGGTCAACCGCATCGCCGAGTACATCGCGAAGCCAGAGAAACTCTGAGTTTGGAACTCGCAGGGGATTGGAGTCGACTGGACTCGTCCAGATCCACCTTCTCAGTCGCGTAAGTTGCATGGTTTTTAGCTCCCTCGCTTTCCTCCTCTGCTTTCTGCCGCTGGTGCTGGTCGTGCATTTCGCCTGCCCGAGGAGGCTGCGCGACCTCGTGCTGCTGTGCGCCAGCCTAGCCTTTTACGCGGTTGGCGAAGGCTGGTACACCACAGTGATGCTGGGGGCAATCGTCAGCGGCTGGGGTCTCGCCCACCTCGTCGAGCGCAGTCCGGCTGGTCGGGCGCGGACGGTCGTCACGGCAGCTGCGGTCGTTGTCCTGCTCGCCGTCCTCGTCGTCTTCAAGTACGCCAACTTTCTGGTCGCAAATCTCGCGGCGCTCGGCCTGCCGTTCCATCTCGATCCGATTCATCTGCCGATCGGCATCTCGTTCTTCGTCTTCCAGGCCATCTCCTATGTCGTCGACGTCGGTCGCGGTGAGCTGCCGGCCGAGCGCAGCGTGTTGCGCTTTGGGGTCTACAAGTCGTTCTTCCCGCAGCTCATTGCCGGGCCGATCGTGCGCTACAAGGACCTCGTCGGCCAGTTCGACGGTCGCGATCCCGGGATCGACGATCTGGCCGCCGGCCTGCGCCGCTTCACCCTGGGCCTGGCCCGCAAAGTCCTGATCGCGGACAGCGCGGCGCAGGTCGCCGACGCGATCTTCGCCCTGCCCGCCGGCCAGCTGAGCACTACCGCCGCGTGGCTTGGCGCAGCTGCCTATGCGGTGCAGATATACCACGATTTCGCTGGGTATTCCGACATGGCGATTGGTTTGGCGCGGATGTTCGGGTTCCGCTTCAAAGAGAACTTCGATCGCCCGTATGCCGCCACCAGCATTCGTGGCTTCTGGCGCGGCTGGCACATCTCGCTGTCGACCTGGTTCCGCGACTATCTCTACATTCCGCTGGGCGGCAGCCGGTCTGGCCCATGGCGCACGGTGGGCAACCTGGTGATGGTATTCCTGCTCTGCGGCCTGTGGCACGGGGCCGCCTGGACCTTCGTCTTGTGGGGACTGTTCCACGGCGTCTTCCTTGCCGTCGAACATGCCACCGCTGATCGCTTTCCGCGTCTGCCGGCGATCGTCGGCCACTGCTACTGCCTGGTCGTGGTGCTGATCGGCTGGGTCCTCTTCCGTTCCGAGAGCCTGCCCGCTGCCGGCCATATGCTGGCAGCTATGGCCGGATCCGGCGGCATCGACACCCCGTGGTGGCGACTGATCGATGGCCATGCCTGGTTGATGCTGGGGGTTGGCGCGGTCTGTGCGCTGGCTCCGCTGCCGCAGTGGGCCGGCGCGCTGCGGGCACGTACCGGCGACTCCGCGTGGGGCTGGCTTGGCGCAGTCGGCGTCCTGGCTGTTCTGGTTCTGTCGATCAGCGCCCTGGTAACCAACGCCAGCAGCCCGTTCATCTACTTCCGGTTCTAACCATGTTGCCCGAACCTCGCATCTCCCGACCGGCTGCCATTGCCACCCTGACAGCGTTCGCTCTGGTCGTTGCCGTGCTCTGGCTGGCCGGCGGCTGGCGCGCCCTGCCAGCGGCTTTCCCCGATGAGCGTCGTCTACAGCAGGCGATGCCGATGCGTCACCAAGCCATGCAGCTGTGGAATGGGGTGCGTTGGCAGCTGACCGGTTCGACCCCGCCGACGGTGGTGCGCGGCCATCACGGCTGGTGGTTCTATGCCGCCGAGCACGCCGCTGACGGCCACACCTTTGACGAAGTGGAGGGACGGGTCGCTCCCGACCCGCATGAAGCCGAGTGGGCTGGCGCGATCCTTGCCCGGGCGGCGACGGCGGCGGCCCGTGGCGCCACCTACCTTGCCATCGTTCCGCCCGACAAGCAGACCGTCGAGCGCGCGGAATCGCCGGTCTCCGCTCTGCCTACCTCGACTCGGCTGTCCCGCCTGAACCTCGCGCTTGATCCGGATGGGCCATTGCTCGACCTCGCTCCGCATGTCGTTAGCGGCTACGTTCGCAGTGACTCGCATTGGCTCGATGAGGGGGCTTATCAGGGCTATATCGCGATCCATGCCCGCCTGCACCTGCGTGGGATGCCCCTGTCGCGCGGCGCGTTCACGCCTGTTCCCTATGACTGGCCTGGCGACCTGTTCGCCTTGCGCATGGCTGGTCCGCGAACCGAGCCAGTGTCGCTGTGGCAGGCGGTGGGGCCGTTGCCCGCCCGTTGGCTAGACGGCCAGTCGGTCGCCCGGCCGGGTCTGTTCCACCTGCCGGCGGCCCAGGCAGCTTGGCGGCGGGGTCCATCCGGCCTGCGCGAGGCCATCACCGTGGTTGACGACCCGACGCTGCCCAGCGCGGTCATCTTCCATGATTCGTTCATGCCCGCCCTGCTGCCCTACCTGGCCCAGCATTTCCGCCGTGCTCGCTTCGTCTGGTGCCACTATCTGGCCCCGGTGGTCGAGGAAGAGCGTCCGGACGTCATCATCCATGAAAACGTCGCCCGCAACGTGCAATGGTTGGGCAAGGTCAGCGACGTACCGTAGGCTTGGCGACTGGCCGGGGCACGGTGCCATTGGACTTTCCCGCCCGCCACGCTGAATTCAGCCCATGCCCGACGGTCTCCTCATCCTCCACAGCGTGCGGCTTGCCAAGGCGGGTCAGCCCGTGTTCGAGGCCCTGGTTGACGCCATCCCGGGCCTCAGCCGGGCCCAGTCGCGCAAGGCGCTGGTCGCCGGGCTGGTCAAGATCGGCGGCGTCCAGATGTCCGACCCGAAGGCGGTGGTGGCCGAGGCCGGCGCCGCCGCCGAACTGGACCTGCGCCATGGGCTGCGCACGCCGTTTGTCCGTGCCCGCCACGGCGCTGTCCCGATCATCAAGGCCCTGGAACTGGGCATCATCCATCTCGACGAGCAGATGTGCATCGTCGACAAGCCGGCCGGGCTGGCCTCGGTGCCACCACCCGATGGCCGAGCCGGACCCCGGGTCCATCACGTCGGCGAAGTGCTGCGCCGTCAGCTGCGCAAGCTGGGCCGCGAGGCCGGCTTCATCGGCGTAGTCCACCGGCTTGACCTCGACACCAGTGGCTGTCTGGCGGTTGCCCTCAGCCGCGAGGCCCAGCGCATGATCGCCGCCCAGTTCGCCGGGACCAGCGCGGTGCGCACCTATCGTTGTGTGGTTGCCGGTGGTCCGCGCCACGACGCCGACGAGATCCGCGGCAAGCAGGGCCGAGGCGACGATGGCCGTCGTGCCCTGGTTGATGAGGACGAACCCGGCGTCGAGGCGGTCACCCGCTACAAGGTCCTGCGACGCTTCCGGCACGCTGCCGAGTTGGAGGTCGAGCTGGGCACTGGCCGGACTCACCAGGTCCGCGTCGCCATGTCGGCGATCGGCTGTCCGCTGCTGGGCGACCGCGTCTATGCCAAGGGCCACAGCAACGCCCGTGCCCCACGACTGATGCTGCATGCCATCACCCTGGGCATCGACCATCCGCGGACCGGCGCGCGAGTGCAGTTCGAGAGCCCGCTGCCCGAACTCTACCGTCAGGTCATCGACGAGTTGACCCTCTCCTGAATCTGTCCTGACCGTGTTCCACCTCCCGGCATATGCGCGCGTCCCGTGGTGGTGGATCGGTCTGAGTCTCGTTCTGTCGTCGATCGGCATCCTGTTCGTCATCAGCGCTACGGCTGAGACCGCCAGTGAAGGCATCATCTCCCGCGAGGCCTATGCCCAGATGGTCTGGTGGCTGATTGGCGCGATCGGCTGCGCGGCAGCCATCCACATCGCCCCAGCCAACTGGCGACGCTTCGCCTTCCCCGCCGTTATCGTCGGCTGCCTGGTCATGCTCGGCATGCTGCTGCTGGCCGGCACCTCGCTGGTGCCGCGCATCAAGGGTCAGGCCAACTGGATCGTGCTGGGTAGCCTGCGCCTGCAGCCGGTAGAGCTGGTCAAGTTCGCGACCATGCTGGCCTGCGCGACCCTGGCGTCTGGCCCCAACTTCGATGCTCGCCGTCTGGCGCACTGCGGCTGGCTGCTGCTGACTGCCGGCATCCCGGCGGCCATCATCGCCAAGGAAGATCTTGGTAGTGCCTTGACCATTCCGCCGATGGTGTTGGGCATTCTGCTGGTCGCTGGCATGAAGCTGCGTCATCTCGCCATCGCAGGCGCAACCGTCATGCTGGCCGCGGTTGCCGCCTATGGCCTGCTGCCGCACGAAGGCCCCAAAGCCTATCAGTGGCGTCGCATCGACGCTTTCCTGCATCCGGACCGCTATGCCCTGGCCGAGGCCTATCAGACCGAGCGAGCTAAACGTTCGATCGGTAGTGGCCAATGGATCGGCAAAGGCTGGATGGAAGGCGAGCAGAACCGCTTGGGCTGGGTTCCCGAAAAGCACACTGACCTAGTCTTTGCGGTGGTCGGTGAAGAGGTCGGCTTCGCCGGTTCGGCCATCCTGGTCCTGTTGCTGCTGGCGTGGTGTGGTGCTGGTCTGCTGGCCGCCTCGCGTGCGCCGGGTCCATTCAGCCGCATGTTATGTAGCGGCTTCGCCTGTCTGGTTGGCGGTCAGGCGGCGATCAACCTAGCGGTCGCCATGGGCATGATGCCGGTCACCGGCGTCACCCTGCCATTCGTCAGCTACGGTGGCTCGTCCATGGTGGTGTGCTGGTTTGGTCTGGGCGTCTGCGCCTCGGCCTGCGCCGTCGAACGAGAGATCTAGTCATCCGTCGTCGCGGTTGCTCACGTGGCATCCTAGTGGTATCTTTCGACCATGGATGGACGCCAACTTCTGCCGCTCTCTCGCCCGCCGCGACTGGTCGCCGCCTCGGCGGCATCGACTCACGGCGGAACTGACGAAGCCTACCGACTGAACCGCATCTGGTGTCTCAACCTCTACCAGGGCCACGGTGAACTGACCTGGCGTGGACAGACGTTGGCGATCCGCCCTGGCAGTATTTCACTGACCGCGCCAGACACCGACCATGGCTACCGCTACCGCGGACCGGCGACTCTGACCTGGTTGCACTTCTTGCCTGATCATGCCGGCGATCCGACGGCAGTCCCGGTGATGCAGGATGCTGGACCGGCCTTTCTCGGCCTGCTCGGCCAGGCCAAGGAGGCGGTACACAGCTGGCGCGAGCGACCAGAGCGGGCCCAGGCGCTGCTCTGGAGCCTGCTCTGGCAGGTTGCCGACCGTGACCAGCCCGCGGCAGGTGACTTGCCAGCGGCGGTCCGCCGGGCGATCGCCCACATCGAGGATCGTCTGGCTGATCCGCTGACCGCTGGCGATCTTGCCCGCGCTGCCGGCTGTTCGGTCACACATCTGAACCGGCAATTCCGCGACGCCCGCGGCTGCGCGGCGATGGGCTGGCTCCGTCGGCGTCGCCTCGAACGCGCCCAGCATCTGCTGTCCTGTTCGACCCAGTCGGCCGCGCGCATTGCCGCTAACCTCGGCTTCGTCGACCTCCAGCACCTGAGCAAGGCCTTGCGTCGGACCACCGGCCTTGGCCCGCGCGCGCTTCGCGCAGAGGGGGTCGATGGGCCATCGGCAGAGGACGCCGGCCACGAGATCCTGACACGTGATTGACGTGTGCGGTCAGCGGAAGCGCTCGCGCACCAGCCGCTTCAGGCCATCAAGGTCGCGCACCTGCTGGACGGCGCTGCGGAACTCGGTGAACCAAGTGGTGTCCTTGGCGAAATAGCAGGCTGTGCGCGGCAGTCGGCGCAGGGCCAGGCCAGGGCCGTACCAGCGCCATTCGGCCTCGGCCAAGGCGATTAGTTCGCGGCCACGGGCCTGGGCGTCGGGCGGTTCGGGTGGCGGGCTGCCGGCGTACAAGGCGCGAGCGCGGGCGAAAATCCACGGATTGCCAAGGCAACCGCGGGCCATCGCCACGCCGTCGCAGCCGGTCTGGCGCAAGCAGGCGACCGCGTCCTCGGCGCTGCGAATACCGCCGCTGGCGACCACCAGGATGTTCACCGCCGCCTTGACCCGGGTCGAGATCGCCCAGTCGGCCGGACCGGCGTAGCCTTTGGCAACCGAGCGTGAGTGCACCATCACCAGCGCGGCGCCGCTTTCAGCTGCGGCACGCGCGCACTCAGCAGCATTCTCGTGGTCATCATCCGGGCCACTACGTAGCTTGACCGAGATCGGCACCGGCACGGCGGCCACCATGGCGGCGACGATCTGGCCGATCAGGGCGGGCTCGCTCATCAGGGCACCGCCGGCGCCTTTGCCGAGTACGCGTTTGACCGGGCATTCGCAATTCAGGTCGACCCCGGCGAAGCCACGCTCGGCGCAAACCTCGGCCGCGGCTGCCGCGGCGGCCGGGTCGCGGGTCGAGACCTGAGCCATCGCCGGGCGCTCCCCTGGTTCAGTGGCGAGCAGCTTTAGTGCGCGTTTATCCCGGGAGGCGACGTCCTCGGCATCAAGACGCTCGGCGAACACCAGGCCGGCACCATGCGCTCGCGCCCGCATGCGGAAAGGCAGCGAGGTGTGCTCCTCCATCGGGGCGAGGACGAAAGGGTGAGGCAACAGACGCATGGGTCCAGGCTTGTGCAGGGCCACGGACCGCAAGGGGTCACGTGTCCTAGTCGAGCCGCACACCGTTGGCATTGCCGGACGAGGCAATCATGCTGCCAATGTGGAAACAGCACTTCTCATCCTGGTTCTGACTGCTGGCGATCCTGGCTCGGCCGCTGCCGGGGTCGCTGTTGCCGCCGCTCTGCGAGAGCAAGATCCTCGGGCCATGGTCGTCCTGCCGCCTGATGCCGCTACCCGCCTGGGCGAGCGTGGCCTGCGCGATGCTGACTTGGTCTCCCGCTCCGAAAAGCCGATCCTGGTTACGGCGAAAGATCTCCACTTGGTGATCGTCCGAGTCGAGCGCCGCGCCCTCGGGGACGACAAGATCATCGACATCGAGATGTGGTCAGGTGGCCGCAGCGATCGCATGTCCGCAGTGGTCGGCAAGGATGGCGAGCCCGAACCGCCTGCCTCCGAAGGTGCCCGCCGACTGTTGCGGGAAGCGCTGCATGACCCGGCCACGGCGGCCGAACACGCCGATGTCGCACTGATCGCCACCTTCGCCAACCAGGCCGACTGGCGGGGCATGATCAATGCTGTCGAGGCACGATCGGATGCCCGTCCGCGGCTGCTGCACGCCGCCATCCTGGCGCATCTCCGGCTCGGCGATCTGCCCGGTGCGAAAAAGGGTCTGGCCGCCATGCGGGCTCGCTACCCCGATGCCGAACTGACCAAGGCGGCCACATCCGCCGTTGAGTCGGATGTGGGCGGTGCCGACGCCTTGCGTGATGACGCAGTTTCCAGCCAGGCCGAATCCAACGTCCTGCGATAAACCGATCATGGCCTCCATCCTCCTAGTCGACGACAATGACCAGTTGCGCGAGCTGCTCGCCGAAGTCCTGGTGGCAAATGGGCATGACGTGATCCAGGCCAGCGATGGCCGCATCGCCATCACATTGCTGCGTGAGCGCCGGTTTAGTTTGGTCGTGACCGACGTGGTCATGCCCGAGGCCGATGGCGCTGAGGTCATGGCCGCAGTGTGTTCCCAAACGCCAAGACCGCGATTGATCGTGATGAGCGGCGGCGGCCAGATTGATGCAGCGCGCTACCTTCAGATGGCGAAGATGCTTGGTGCGGATGTCGTGTTGCCCAAGCCATTCCGCAGCGCCGTGCTTATCGAGGCGGTGGGCCGTCTCCTGGCGCCGTCGCCAAGCCCTCCGGGCTGAGACCGTAGGCTATCTGCACCGCCCCGACGGCGTCGCTGCCATGTCGGAGCAATTCCAGTAGATCTGGAAAGCGCCGGCGCCGCGTCGGATGCAGCAGCCCAGCGACCACCGCCGTCGCCACACCGATGTCGGGCAGGCTACTGCCGTCCAGCTGGGCTCTGATGGCAACAGGCCCCGCCGCCGCCCGCCGCTCGGCCATCGCCCGCTCGGGAATACCGCTGCCTAAAGCCCTGGCCTCGGCGCAGCCGGCGAGGCCAGTGCTCAGCCAGCCTGGCCAGCCGGCTGGTGGGGGCGCTGACAAGGCCATCGCCAGTTCGGCGATCGCTACCGCCAGTGGGGCGCGTCCGCCCGGTGGTGGACGCAGGACGGGCAAAACCGGCCTGACAATGCGCGCCACTCCTGGCGCGATCGCATGATGGACTACGCCATAGGGCACCAGCACCAGTGGGCCGCGCCAACGTGGCCAGGCTAGGGTGGCCAGGAGGTCCTGCACGTCACTCAGGGCTGCGCGTTCCTCGGCGGTCGCGTTCCGCGGCAGGCCATCCTCCCCGATCGCCACCAGAGGAGCGTCCCATGCCAGGCCGAGACGGGCCGCCTCGGTCTGGCCCCATTGACGCAGGCATCCATCGAGGGTTGGATCAGCGGACAGCGGCCCAGACCAGGTTGCGGCGGCCCGCAAAGCCTCATTGA
This sequence comes from Planctomycetota bacterium, assembly GCA_038318565.1. GTDB lineage: Bacteria > Planctomycetota > UBA11346 > UBA11346 > UBA11346 > UBA11346. Next base: position 8,440 of record JBBQCI010000059.1, on the reverse strand, counting down.
CGGCTCCCCAGCGGAGTGCAGTGGCGACGCGCTCACCCAAGGGCAGTCGATACTCCACCAGGATCCGGGCAGCCCGGTCCGGAACAGCGGCAACTGGGATGACCAACGGACCCATCGGGCCATTGAACCAGGCAGTGCGCGCATCGAGTCGCAGCGGTCCGTTGGTCAGGGCGAGCAGGATGAGGGACGGGTCCACGGCGGCATCATGTAGTGGGTCGGAGGTGCGCTAGGAGCCTGTCGGAGTTTCTCCGCCAGGCTCCTGGTTTTCGCGGATTCCGCCTCCCTTCGGTCGCGAGTTTGCGGATTCCGCGAAAACAGGCTGTTGGAGCAAGGGGGCAAGCCCCCTTTGACCCCCTAGTCGCCTGTCTCCGACAGGCTCCTAGCGGAGCCGTGCGGCGCAAACCACTGGAGTGCGCCGCTTCGTCGACCATCATGCCAGGCATGTTCCCACGCCGCCGCACCGATCAGGTCTACGCGACCCTGCAGCAGGTGCAGCGCCGGATCAGTGAGCAGGGCGGTTTGCCCACGTCCGTTTCAACGCCTGCCGGCATGAGCGCTCCGGCCGGTCGGATGCCGGCCAGCGGCAACCTGACTCCGGGTCCACAGCCCGCGATTCGAGCCGGTCCGCAGATTCCGCCGCAGGACGGCCTGCCGCCACCACCCCCGATGCTGCCGTCGGGAGTCGGGGCGCATCAGCGTTATAGCGTGGTCATGTCCGGGACTCTCGCGAGCCTGCTACTGGTGTGCTGGATCGCCTCGCTGGGTGCAGCCGTGCTGATCACCAAGCAGGTGGTCAAATCCAACCCGGTCGTCTCATCCGACCAGGCGCCGCGTGCGCCGCTCGCGGCAGCTGCTCCGGCAACCCAGCCGAAATGGAAGCTGATCGTGCTGGCCGAGATGCGCGCCACGCCCGAGGCCCGCAGCAAGCTGGCCAAAGAGCGCGACGGGCTCAACGAAGCGATGCGGCGTAACAGTGCTAAAGGTTGGCAGCCGTGGTTTGAGGTCGAGGAGGGTGTGAACGGTAGTGTTCAGCTGATCTTCGCGCCACAGGGGGTCGACAAAGTGCAGTGGGCGGAATTCACCACGCTGTTGCTGCGCCGGTACGCCGGAGCGAGCTGGGTCGAGATCCGGTGAGCTGGCCGCACGCCCGGCATGGCCCGTTGTGGACCCTGGTCGAGCCGCGTCTGCCGCCTGCCGAGCTGGCGCATGATCGTTTCCATATCCGTCGGGTGCATGCCTGGGCGGTTCGCTTGGCGCCCGAAGCCGGTGCTGATCCTGATCTCGCTGGGGCTGCAGCCCTGGTCCACGACCTGGTGTTCGTGCCCAAGAACAGCGCCGAGCGCTCCGAAGGGGGGGAACGCAGCGCAGCAGCCGCACCGCTCGTTTTAGGCGAAGCCGCTTACATAGGTGGCGAGATCGCCGCGATTGTCGATGCGGTGCGAACCAGTTCCTGGTCGCGTGGCCTGGCACCCAGCGGGCCGCTGGGTGCGGTGCTGCAGGATGCCGACCGCCTTGATGCGATTGGCGCCCTCGGGTTGATGCGGAACCTCGCCTGCTCCCAGCACATGGCCAAACCGAGCCTGGGCGGATTCTATCATCCCGAGGATCCGCTCGCGGCCAGTGGCCGACCTTTGGATGACAAGATCTGGGCGACCGATCACGTGTTCGCGAAGTTGCTGAAGCTGGCCGCCGGTATGCACACGGTCACCGCGCGGGTCGAGGCGCAGCGTCGGCACAGCTTCCTACTCGCGTGGGTGGCGGAGCTTGAGCTGGAACTGCCGTAGGCACGAGGCTCGGCCAGCCGCTGGCGGCTGCATTTTTCCGCAGCCCGTTATTGTCCCGCCCATGCCCAATTCTGCACCACTGGTCGGCATCATCATGGGATCGACCAGCGACTGGGAGACCATGGTCGAGGCCAAGAAGGTTCTCGACGAACTGGCCATCCCTTGCGAAGCCGAGGTCGTCTCGGCCCATCGCACTCCAGACCGCATGTTCGCCTACGCCGCCAGCGCGGTCGAGCGCGGCTTGCGCGTGATCATCGCAGGGGCGGGCGGTGCTGCCCATTTGCCCGGCATGGTGGCAGCCAAGACCAGGCTGCCGGTCATCGGGGTGCCGTGCGCCACCACCGGACTACTCGGCCTCGACGCGCTTATGTCGATCGTGCAGATGCCCAAGGGCACGCCGGTCGCCACCGTCGCGGTCGGTAAGCCGGGTGCGGCCAATGCTGGCTACCTCGCGGCCCAGATCCTGGCGCTCAACGATACTGCACTGGCCACCAGGTTGGTCGATCGCAAAGCCCGCGTGCGCGACGAGGTCCTCGCGCAGCGTCTGCCATGAGCGCGCCGATCCTTGGCATCCTTGGCGGCGGTCAGCTGGGTCGCATGCTGGCGCTGGCAGCGCATCCGTTAGGCGTGCGCGTACGGGTGTGGGATCCCGATCCGCGCTGCAGTGCCTCGTGCGCGGCCGAGATTTTCGCACGTCCGCTTGACGCGGTCCATACCGCTGAATTCGCCGATGGCCTGACGGCTTGTACTTACGAGTTCGAGCATATTCCGCATGCCGTGGTCGAGGCGTTGGCAGCGGCAGGCGTGCCGCTGCGCCCATCCGAACCAGCCTTTGCCGCCAAGCACGACCGACTGCGCGAGAAGGACTTGCTGTCGTCGCTCGGCATCAGTACGTCGCCCTACGCTGCGGTTGATGATCTTGTCCAGTTGCGTGGTGCTGCAGATCGCCTGGGTGTGCCGCTGGTGCTGAAAAGCCGGCGCGGGGGCTACGACGGCAAAGGCCAAGCGGTAGTCCGTGATGTCGCGGGACTCGTCGCCGGATTCGACAAGGCTGGTGGCCGCGATGTCCTCGCTGAGGCCTTCATTCCGTTTACTCGTGAGCTGTCTTTGGTCGCCACTCGCGGGATCGATGGTTCCTTCGCCGCTTTTCCGCTAGTCGTCAATGTCCATCGCGACGGCATCTTGCGACTCACCACCGCACCGACGCCGAGCGCACCGCAGGCCGAGGCCGAAGCGATCATGCGCCGGCTGATGGAGCCTCTCGGTTACGTCGGCACCTTGGCGATTGAGTTTTTCGACATCGACGGCCAGCTGATGGTCAACGAGTTCGCCCCTCGCGTGCACAACAGCGGGCACTGGACCATCGAAGGGGCCGAAACCAGCCAGTTCGCCAACCATGTCCGTGCGGTGTGCGGCCTTCCGCTGGGTTCCACCGCGATGCGTGGCCACGTCGCGATGCTCAACTATCTTGGTCGAGAGGTCGAGCATGCGGCCATCCTTACCGTCCCGGGGGCGCAGCTCCACACCTACGCCAAAGCAGAACGTCCACGTCGCAAACTGGGCCATATCACCGTGCGTTGTGACAATGCCGCTGCGCGTGACGGACTGGTCGCCCGCTTGGATCCCCTGACACCCTGGGCTTAACGCGGCTGCGCCGGCTGGCCTTCTAGGGCTGTTTTCCGCCTGCCCCCGGATGTGGCCTGGCGCAGGGCGTAGCTGAGATCGCTCAGCCCGGCCGGCTTGTGCAGTACCACGGTCGCATCTCCGGCCGGCCAGTCGCTTGGATCGTCGGCGAGTACAACCACCGGCAGCTTGTCCTGCATAGTGCGGATCTGGGCCAGACCCTCGTCGCCGGCATGGTCGATATCGATGACCGCGGCATGCAGATGGATGACATCATCGCGACCCAGTCGGGCGATCTCATAGCCGAGCTGGCTCAGACCGGTGGTCAACATCTGGTCGAGGGAGCTGCCGCCAGCGACGAGCAGGACGCGTGCCCCGACGGGCGCACGCACATCGCCTAGCGTGAACCCGGCGAGTGGAAGCCACAGCCGGAAGTTGGTGCCGCGACTAGGCGCGGTCTCGACCACGATGCAGCCGCCGACATCGCGGACCATCTCGTCGACCTGGGCTAGTCCAAGGCCGCTGCCCTCGTTGCCCTTGGTCGAGAACTGCAGATCGAAGATGCGCGGTAGCGTAGCAGCGGGAATACCCGAACCGCTGTCGCTTACCGAGATCTCGAGCAGCGGGACTGGCAAGGCGGAATGGCGCAGTACCGCACCGTCGGGAGGTCCACGCCGAGCCGTACTCAGGCGCAGCGTGCCCATGCCGGCCATCGCGTCGCGGGCATTAACCGCCAGATTGAGCAGGGCAGCGTGCAGACGCGCGGTATCGCCAACCACCGGGGCTGGGCCCGGGGCCAGTTCAAGTCGTACATCGATGCCCGAATTGGCTGCGCGGATCAGGCCCGCAACCTCACGCAGGATCTCATGGGCGTCACCGCCGCCGACCGGGTTGGGCCTCGATGACATCGGCGCCCCACGCGAGAAGGCGAGCAGCTGACGGGTCAACGCGGTCCCCCGCTCGGCCGCGGCGGCGATCGCCTTGGCCTGCTCGCGGGCCTGCGGCACGTCGAGCAGCAGTTCAGCGTGTCCGAGCACGCCGGTCAGGACGTTACCGAAATTATGGGCCACGCCGCCGGCCAGCCTACCCACCGCGGCGAACTGCTCAGCATTGCGTAGTCGGCGTTCCAGATCGCCGGCTCGGACGACTTCGGCGGACAGGACATGCCCCATGATCGCGGCCAGCAGGATGAACGAGTGTGCGATCACCGGTACCGTAGGCAGGTGGATCACGTCGGCAGCGATGTTGTTGGCCACCGCAAGAGCAATGACGCCGAGCGACAGGAGCAGGGCCAGCTGACGACCACTCCGGGTCGCGTGCCAGGCTCGCCAGGCAGCCACGAAGCACCAAGCCAGACCTATGGCCACCAGGATGATGAGGGTGTAGTAAGCGATGCCGAATGGGGCGTTGACCAGCCAGACCTGTTCTCCCCACGGCAGCATCGTGGAGTTCAGTCCAAGGGCGGCACCACTGCGGATCCCATTGGGCAGAATGAGCGGCAGCGCGGCGGCGACAGCGAGGGCGACGGTCACCGGGCGGCGCAGCCGACCCGGATTAAGCCCGGTGAATCTGCCAACGAAGGCCATCAGTAGGCCGGCGAAGAGCATTTCGCATACCCAGAACAGCCTGTCCACGTACGGATCCAGTAAGAGTTGCGACTCTGTCTGGGCGAGCGAGTGCACACTGCCATAGACGACCAGGACGCAGGCCATGGCGCCAAAGATACGATGGAGCCCCAACTCTGCTCGGCGGCGGGCAATCCACAGGTGATGAGCTGCGACGTACATCGCGATCCCGCTCAGGGCTACCAGACTGGCAACGTAGATGTGCACGCGTCGGCACAGTAGGCTGGGTTGGTACTAGGGACAAGGTGCGGGTTGCGCTGTGGCGTGCAGCCGATTGGCAATGCCAGAACGTCAGCAAGGACGGGTTACCAGATTGGCGTCGGCCCTACGGGACACTCAACCCCCTTGTGGAGACTTATCGGGGGCCGTACACCGCAGCCGGCGCCCCCGTTCCCCGAAGGATAGCCATGAACAATCCCTATGACGCCCCAGTGGTGCAACCGAATAGCAGCGCGACCTCGGATGGGCGGGTACGCTGCGTAGGCGATGCCCTGGTCGTCCCCAAAGGAACCACCCTGCCAGATACCTGCCTGTATACCGGATTGGAAGGCAAAGGCGCATACGAGAGCAAGAAACTGTCGTGGGCTCCGCCGTGGGTCTACATTTTCATCCTCTTCAACATCATAGTCCTGCTGATCATCTACCTCATCATCAGGAAGCAGGGCGACCTGACCTATTACGTGGACAGTAGCATCGTCAGGCGCCGATCCTCGCTCGGCTGGACCTGGGGTGGGGTGATGGTAGCCATGGTCGTTACCCTAGTCGCCGGGATCATCATGGAGACAGGAGCCGTCATCGGCATTGGTGCAGTCGCCCTGCTGGTGGCTCTGATCATCCTGCTGGTCAAGCTGCCCAAACTCAAGATCGCAAAGATCGACAAGACTGACATCTATCTGAAGGGTGTGCCAGTCGAGGTCTGCGACCGCATCATCGCCCGTATGTATCCGGCCTGATGCAGTTTTGTTTATTGTGCCACCGTCACCATCACCGCGCCTCGTCTGCTTGATGCAGTCGACGACGCCCATACCCAGGAGTCCATAACATGGCGACTTGGCAGCTCAGTCCGCGTGGCGCCATTCTGATCTACGCCATCCTCGTCCTTGGCCTAGTGGCCATCCTGATTGTCTGGGCCATGCTACCCAAGGCGGCCTCCAGCGTCGAGATCTACGACATTACCGGGGCGAAGGTGGCCGGGTTTGCGATCATGAACGTAGGAGACACCCTGCGCTGCAAGATCGACGACACCGCTGTGCGGGTCTACTACAACGGCGTGACGCATGTCTTCCCGATGGCCAATATCCGTTCGATCGATCTGCGGCCCTGAACGGGCGCAACGGGCAGCTCGGATCGGCCGTATCTACGGTCAGGTGCGATTTCTATACGGGGGTATTGCTATGAAGATTAGCCAAGAACTCAGCAATCTCTGCTCGGAGATGCGGACCCGCTACAGCAAGATCCTGGTCATCAACAAACCGGATTTGTCGCTGCGTGCGAATCGCATCCTGGCGGCGACCTATGCCCTCAGCTGTGCCTCGTTGGTCATCGCGCTCAACCAGGTTGCTGGCAAGGGCGATCGCGAGGTCGTCATCGACAAGAAGTCGATCCGTCTGCTCGCCGCACGTTGCAGCGGCACCGGGCTGCTGGATCGGATCGGCTACAATGTCGAGCAGTTCAATGCGCTGGTTAGTGTCGCGCTGGAACGCCGCCCTGCAGCGATGATGAACCGCTTTGGGGTCGAGCTCTACAACGCCTTCGATGATGCGAACAACCGGATGTATGTGCTAAGCCGGCCTGCGAAGAGTTGAAGCCGACTCAGCCGCGTCGGTCGTTAATGTCGAAAGTTGACCATCGCTCCGCGCACCGGGCTTGGCATGCCGATCAGGCCGCGCCGGTCATAGGCGCTGGTCGGCTTGGCACCCATCGCATCGCTCAGTACGTCCCGGATGAGCGATAGGCCCTGGCGGGTCACCACCAAGTTGCGTTCGGATTGACGGCCGAGGCGTTGGCAGACCTGGACGACATCTTTGCGCAGCCGTTCCAGTTCGCTGCGGATCGTGTCGGGTGCCCGGGCCAGCACTTTGCTCAAGGTCACCTCGCCCTCGATTTGCATAATGCTGGCGATCGCTTGGGCGAGCCGTCCGCGGATGGTACCGAGGCGGGCCGCTTCGCGGGCCGGATCCTCCTGGCTGGCGATCAAGGCGGCCAGACCCTTGGTATCACCGGTCATCAGCTTCGGACCCATCTGTTCGGCAATACCCAGGAGCTTTTTCTGCACGGCCAACTCGTTCTCCAGGTGCTTGCGCAGCTGTTCGAGAAGCGTTGCAGCGGCAGCGGGATTGGCAGCTGCGGTGGTGATAGCGGTGGGATTGGCAGCGGTCATGTCCGGACAACGCACGATCCGTGCCGAGTTCAGCCGGAATACTGATCCGTCTGTCTGTTGTGCAGACGCTTGGCCATCGCCTGCTCGATGATCTTGGCGACGCCCAAATTGCCTGAGGCGTGCTCGGCCAGACCGTCGACGAACAGGCCTTGGAAGGTCGTCGCGCCGGGATCCTCGCCGAACAATTCGTCGGTACTTTCGCTGCGCTCGGTCATCGGTTTCAGCAGTTGGGCTACAAACTGCTGCTCGAAGCCCTTGGCCGCCTGTTTCAGTCGCACCCGCGGATCGCTGGCGTTCATCCGACCAGCTTCGGTAACGGCAAGATCGGGCATGGCCTACATGATCTCCAGATCGGCGTGCAGGGCTCCGGCGCGGTTGATCGCTTCGAAGATCGACACCAGGTCACGAGGCCTGGCACCCATCGCGTTCAGGGCGTTGGCGATCTGCTCGACTGTGGCGCCTTCGACCAAGCCGACCGTGCCGGGGACAATCGGTGGGCTGATGCCGGCCGGCGGCTTGTCGGCGCGCAGCCGAGTGACCGGATCGCTCCAGGCTACGCCGGTTGACTGGCCGTCTGGGCCGACCGGCTTGGCGGTCGGGACGATGCGCAGGGACAGGCCACCATGACTCACCGCGACCGCGCTAATCGTGACCCCGGCCCCGACCACGATGGTGCCGGTCCGCGCATTGATCAGCACGCGGGCACGGATGTCCGGCGAAACGCGGAGATCCTCGATTTTGGCGAGCGTATCGACGACTTCCTGTGGAGTCGGCGGCGTGGCAAAACGCACGGCGATCGAGCGCGCGTCCTCGGCGGCGACGCGGTCGATGCCGAAGGCATCGGCCAGCACCTTCGAGACGCGGCCAGCGGTGGTGAAGTCGGCATCGCGCAGCACCAGGCGTAGACGATCCTGCCGGACTAGAGTTGAAGGCACCTCGCGCTCGACGATCGACTCGATCACCGCCACCGTCTCGATGTTCTTGTGATCGCTGCCAACCGGTCCCGGATTGGCCGGAGTTGCGGTACC
>JBBQCI010000058.1:0-26043 GCA_038318565.1 Planctomycetota bacterium | reverse complement strand
CTTGATGGCGGGGCCGGTTTCGGCAGCGGTGATGAGCTGGGCGGCGGCGAGGCACGCCAGAGCGGGCACCAGGGTACGGATACGCATGAAGGAAGAATCCTCTGATGTGGGTGTCTGCCAACGGACCGACGCGGACCGGGGCGGGGTTCCAAGGCAGTGCCGGTATACACCGGGGAAACCACTACCTTGCAACGGACGGCGTCTTAATGGGTGTCTCCCCCTGTCGCAACTGCTCATTTAGCATACATTCATCAGTCCTTCACCCGTGCGTATAGCCAGCCAAGCGCGGCGAACTGCCTCACGGCCCGACGGTTGCCGCTCCCTGAAGCCTTCCTACGGTCCCAAGCGATGCTCGTCACCCCCACTGACAGCCGACCGCTCGACCTCGCCATCAGCGGCATCGACAAGTCGTTCGGCCCCGTGCAGGTACTGCGTGGGCTGTCGATCGACATCCCCGATGGGCAGTTCGTTACGCTGCTGGGACCATCCGGATGCGGCAAGACCACCTTGCTGCGCATCATCGCCGGTTTCGAACTACCTGACCGAGGCCAGGTGCGTCTGGGCGGCACCGACCTGTTGGCGCTGCCGGCGCATAAGCGTCCGGTGAATACCGTCTTCCAAAGCTATGCGCTGTTCCCGCACCTGCGCGTCGAGGACAACGTGGCATTCGGCTTGAAGAGTCGCCGGGTGCCAGCGGCAGAGACCACGCGCCGAGTACGTGAAGCGATGGAGACGATGCGCATCCTGGAACTGGCGCGGCGGTATCCGCACGAACTGTCCGGTGGGCAGCGCCAGCGGGTTGCCCTCGCCCGGGCGTTGGTCAACGAACCCGAAGTGCTGCTGCTCGACGAACCGATGTCGGCCCTCGACGCCAAGCTGCGCAAAGAGGTCCAGGGCGAGCTGAAGCGCATCCAGCGCCAATACGAAATCACGTTCATCCTGGTTACCCACGACCAGGACGAGGCAATCGCGGTATCCGACCGCATCCTGATCATGCAGGAAGGCAGCATCGCCCAGGATGGCACGCCCGAAGAAGTTTACGAACGCCCCGTCTCACGCTTCGTCGCTGAATTCATGGGCTCGGCCAACCTGATCCCCGCGCGCTGCCCTGGCACACCGGTGGCGGTGTGCGGTTTCGGCGCCCTGCATCTGCCAGCGCCGGCGCCGTGGAGCCAAGGCCATTTGGCCATTCGTCCTGAGGACATCGAAGTGCGCGAGGCCGAGCCAGCGGTCAATGGGGTGCGCGGCCTGATCAGCGAGCGCCTCTTCCGCGGCGACCACTGGGAACTGCTGATCCGGGTCGGCGAAGGTACCTCTCTGCGCGTCATGACTGAACCAGACCAGCAACACCATGAGGGCCAACACGTGTGGCTGGAACTCCCGCCAGACGACCTGCTGGTCTTGCGCGATTAAGCCCGTGATCATCCACGATGGATATCTGACGACCAAGCCGCATCTGTATGGCCGTGGCGCCCTGCTGGTCGGCTTGGCCTTTCTCTGGATGGGCGTCTTCCTCTTCGCACCGCTGGCTGGCCTGAGCGCGCTGGCCTTCGCCAGCCGGGGTGAATACGGCGGAGTCGAGTGGACCTTCACCTGGGAGAACCTCAGCCGACTGGCCGGTCATGACGAGTTCGGTTTTTCGTGGAATCACCTGCTGATCCTGTGGCGTAGTGTCGTGTTGGCCGCCGTCACCACCGTGCTGTGCCTGCTGATTGGCTTCCCGATGGCTTTCTGGATCGCGGCACGTCCAGCCGCGGCACGGCCGCTACTGCTGGCGCTCGTGATGGTGCCCAGCTGCGTCAACCTGGTCATCCGCACCTACGCGTGGCAGCAGTTCCTTGGCTCGCAGATGCCGGCCGCCTGGGTCGCCCAGCACCTCGGCCTAGTGCCCGACGGTGCGTCCCTCTACCCGACCGTGACGGCAGTCTACCTGGGCATGGTCAGTGCCATGCTACCGTTCACCGTCCTGCCACTGTACACTTCGGTCGAACGCCTTGACTGGTCCCTGGTCGAGGCAGCCCGCGATCTGCATGCTGGTCGACTGCGTACCTTTCGCCACGGCATCTTGGCCCAATGCATGCCCGGCCTGCTGGCGGCGACCATCCTGACCTTCATCCCCAGCTTGGGCATGTTCGTTATCAGCGACATGCTGGGCGGAGCGAAGTTCCTGCTGGTCGGCAACCTCATCCAGCAGCAGTTCGGATCGATGAATAACTGGCCCTTCGGCGCCACCGCCGGGCTGTTCCTGGTCATCGCCTCGCTGTTCGCCCTGTGGGGCCTGCGCATCGTCAGCGAACGTGAAGCCGGTCGGCGATGACATTGCCCCGCTGGGTCCCTGCTGTCTCGTGGCTGGGCATGACACTGCTGTACCTCCCGCTGCTGGCGGTCGCCGTGCTGTCGTTCAACAGCACCCGCTACGGTCAGAGCTGGGGGGGCTTCACCGTCGACTGGTATGCGCGCATGGTCAGCAACGAGGCGATCCTGTCGGCGGCATGGAACAGCCTGGTGCTCGGCGTCATCTCGACCGTGCTGGCCACCGTCCTGGGCACCCTGCTGGCGATCGGTCTAAACCGCACGCCGTGGCCGCGCTGGTTCAAGCGTGGTTCCGATCTGGCGATCAACCTGCCAGTGGTCACGCCCGACATCATCCTGGCGATCGCCCTGGTCGGGGCCTTCGCTGTGCTGCGCGAATGGTCAGCGGCATTCAAGCCCGGCATGACCACCTTGATCATCGCCCACACGACCTTTCAGATATCCTTCGTCACCCTGGTGGTCTCAAGCCGCTTGACGACCATCGGCAAGGATCAAGTCGAGGCGGCACGCGACCTCTACGCCAACACCGGACAGATCTGGCTGCGCGTGCTGCTGCCGCAGCTGATGCCGGGGATCATCGCCGGAGCCCTGCTGGCGTTTACCATCTCACTCGACGATTTCGTAGTCTCGTTTTTCGTCACTGGCCCAGAGGCGACCACCCTGCCGCTGCTGATCTACGCCTCGGTCAGGCGCGGAGTGACGCCCGAGATCCACGCCCTTTCAACCGTCATCGTCGTCGGCACCATGCTCGCCATCATCGCGGTGACCTGGATACAGGCGGCGCGTACGGCCAAACCCCAGGAGTGACCATGCGCTTTCTACCCCTCGCCCTCCTCGTCTGCCTGCTGACCGCCGGGGATACCCCGCCGGTTCGCATCTTCATGTATTCCGAGTATATCGACCCGACATTGGCCGACGCATTCAAGGCCAAGACCGGATTCACTCTCGACATTCAATTGTACGAGGCCCAGGAGGAGATGATCGCCAAATTGCAGACCGGTGGCACCGACCAGTACGATGTACTGGTCGCCAGCGGCGTGGTGGTGAAGCAGATGATCGGCCTGAAGCTGATCCAGACCCTCGACCAGACTCTGATTCCCAACAAGGCCAACGTCGGCAAGGCGTTCCTCAATCATGCCTTCGATCCGGGCAATCAGTACGGCTACCCGTACTTCTGGGGCACTTCTGGCCTGATGTACGACCCGGCAAAGGTGAAGGGCGAACCGACCTGGGCCTGGGTGCTGGATCCGGCCAGCCAGCCCGGCCCCTTCACTCTGCTCGACGAAGCCAAGACCACGATCGCCAGCACCCTGGCCTATCAGGGCAAGGATATGAACTCGCGCATCACCGCCGAAGTGAAGGTCGCGGTCACCGCCCTTGCGGCGGCTAAAAACAGCCCGAAATGCCTCGGTTTCGCCGGTGGAGTCGACGGCAAGAACCGTGTAGTCAGTGGCGAAGCGGTCGTCGCCATGGTCTACAATGGCGATGCCGCCCGCGGCATGACCGAGAAGCCGGGTCTCAAATACGGCCTGCCCAAAGAAGGCGCCGAAATCTGGATCGACATGCTGATGGTGTCGGCCAAGGCGCCCAACAAGGCCGGAGCCCACGCCCTGATCAACTTCCTGCTCGATGCCGATGTCGCCGCCCAGAACGCGAACTTCATCCAGTACGCCACTCCGGTCGAAGCGGCCATGAAGAAGATCAAACCCGAGCTGCTGGCCAACCCGGCCATCTACCCGACGGCCGACGAGTTGAAGCGGACGCACTATCTGGAGGACCTGGGCAAGGATTCGCGGATGTGGGATGCGGGTTGGACGGCCGTCAAATCTCATTGAACGGCCAGCGGGAACCAATGCTGGCATGTCGACATGGGCGCGTTGAAATACCCACCCATGTCCAACGGACCATCGACCCATGACGCCTGATCTCGCCACCTGCAAGCAACTCGCCGCCCAGGGCTATAACCTCATTCCGGTGGTTCGTCGGCTGGTCGCCGATGACCTGACCCCGGTCGGCGCGCTATCGCGCTTGGCTGACGAGCCGCACGCCTTCCTGTTCGAGAGCGTGGTCGGCGGCGAGCGCGTGGCGCGCTACAGCATGCTGGGCGTGCAGCCCAAGGCGCGCCTGGTTGGCGATCTGGAGCACATCACCCTGATCCACGCCGATGGCCGTTCGGAACCGCTCGACGGCGATCCGTTCAGCGCCGTGCGCGCCTACCATCGGCGTTTCAAAACGGCGGTCATTCCCGGCCTGCCTCGGTTCACCGGCGGTCTGGTCGGATACTGGGGCTACGACGTGGTGCGCGCCGCCGAGCCGCTGCCCAATTGCCCGCCCGACAAACTCGGCCTGCCCGACGTCCATCTGATGCACTGCGACACCGTCCTGGTGTTCGACCACAGCTTCAACCACCTCCTGTTGATCGCGCACCTCGATCTCAGTGACGGCCGCACGGTCGAGGCCGAATATGCCCGCGCCAACCGCGACCTTGATGCGTTGACCCGTCGCATGGAAGCACCCGCCCCGGTCCGCTTGGTCGAGCCGCAGCCAGCGGTCGAGCCGGAATGGCATGCGCACACGCCGGTAGCCCGGTTCCACGAGAGCGTCGGCATCATCCAGGAGCGCATCCGTGCCGGCGACAGCTTTCAAGTCGTGCTCAGCCAGCGCCTGACCACGGCCTGCCACGTCAGCCCGTTCCAGGTCTATCGCAGCCTGCGCAGCCTGAACCCGTCCCCCTATCTGTTCTACCTCCGCCTGGGCGACAGCGCCCTAGTCGGAGCCTCGCCCGAATTGCTGGTGCGGGTCGAAGATCGCAAGGTGGCGGTTCGCCCGATCGCCGGCACCGCCCCGCGCGGCAAGACCCCGGCCGAGGACGAGGAACTAGCCAGGCATCTGCTGGCCGATCCGAAAGAGATCGCCGAGCACACCATGCTGATCGATCTCGGCCGCAATGATGTCGGTCGGGTGTGCAAACCCGGCACCGTGCAGCTGACCGAGCAGTTCATCATCGAGCGCTACAGTCATGTGCAGCACATCGTCAGCCACGTCGAGGGCGAGTTGCGCGACGACCTCGATGCGCTGGATGCGCTGCGCGCCTGCCACCCGGCCGGCACCGTCAGCGGAGCGCCCAAGGTCATGTCGATGCGCATCATCGACGAACTGGAACCGGTGAAACGCGGCCCCTACGCTGGCGCCGTCGGCTACCTCGACTTCCGCGGCAATCTCGACACCTGTATTGCCCTGCGTACCGCTATCCTGACCCCTGGCGAGGCGCATGTGCAGGCCGGTGCCGGCGTGGTCGCCGACTCGACCCCGCAGGGCGAACACGAGGAGACCCTGCGCAAGGCGCGGGCGACACTCATGGCAATTGCCCGCGCCGGGCAGTTCTGACATGCCTCTCGCCACCATACCCCAGGTCCTCGAAGCCTTCCGTCGCGGAGAGATGATCGTCCTAGTCGACGATGAAGATCGCGAGAACGAAGGCGACCTCGTCATCCCGGCCCAGCACTGCGCCGCCAAGCACATCGCCTTCATGGCCACCAAGGCCTGTGGGCTGATCTGCCTGAGCATGGACGGGCCGATGCTGGATCGCCTCGGCCTGCCGATGATGACCAAGGACAACCGCAGCCGCATGGGCACGGCCTTCACTCTGTCGATCGAGGCGCGCGAGGGCGTCACCACCGGCATCAGCGCCGCCGATCGTGCCCGCACCATCCAGGTCGCGACCGCCGACGACGCCAAACCGCAGGACATCGTCACCCCGGGTCACGTTTTCCCGCTGCGTGCCCGCGATGGTGGCGTGTTGGTGCGCGCTGGGCACACCGAGGCCGGCGTCGACCTCGCTAGGCTGGCAGGATGCAATCCTGCTGCCGTCATCTGTGAAATCATGAAACCAGACGGCGAGATGGCCCGGCTGCCGGATTTGGAGCTTTACTGCGCCGAGCACGGATTGCTGCTCGCCTCGATCGCTGACCTGATTGCCTGGCGCGAACGTCGCGAATCTCTGGTCAACCTGGTCGCCGAGGCACAGGTTGAGACCGATGCCGGCCCCGCCCGCGCCTTCTGCTACCGCGAGAGCGTCAACGGCGAGCACCACTTGGCCATTGTAGTAGGCGACCGCTTCGGCCCAGGTCGCGAATGCCAGGACCCCGTGCTCGTGCGGGTGGCAAAGGAACAGGTTTTTGACGACGTCTTCGGCGACGGTTGGAAGCTTTCCCCGCGCAATTCACTAAAAGCTCTGCGCGATGCTGGCGGCGGCGTCCTGCTGTACATGCGCGACACCGACGGCACCGACCTGCCCAGCCGCCTGGTCAAACTCGGCGGCACCGATCACCGCGCCGAACCCAGCAGTTCAGCGGTAATGGACAACCGCGACTATGGCATCGGCGCCCAGATCCTGCGCCATCTCGGCGTGCGCCGTCTGCGCCTGATGACCAACAGTGACCGTCCGCTGGTCGCCCTGGCCGGTTATGGATTGGAACTGGTCGAGCGCGTCCGGGGCTAGGAGGACCTAGGAGCCCCTAGTCGCTTGTCTCCGATAGGCGACTAGCCCTTCAACCCGGCGGCGATGCGATTCAGCTCGGCCGCCGAGCGCTTGGTCGCCTCGGCACCGGCGCTGGCGTCTTTGGCCGCTTGGGCGACGTTGGCGACAGTGCGGGCGATTTCCTGCACTCCCTGGTTGGCCTCAGCAACGGTGCGCGTCATCTCGCGGGTGGTCGCCGTCTGCTCCTCGGTGGCGGTGGCGATCGAGCCGGTGGCGCTGCCAATGCGGTCGATGACCGAACCGGCGGCGCCCAGCCCCTCACGCACGGCAGCCGTATCGCCCTGAATGCTGGCGATCATGCCCTGGATGCGCGCGGTCGCCTGGCTGGTGCTCCGTGCAAGTTCCTTGACCTCGCTGGCAACCACAGCGAAGCCGCGCCCGGCCTCGCCGGCCCGTGCCGCCTCAATGGTGGCGTTCAGGGCCAGCAGGTTGGTCTGCTCGGCGATTCCGGAGATCAGTTGTACCGCCTCGCCGATGGCCGCGCTGCTGGCACCGAGGCGTTCCGCCGCCTCGCGCGCGCGCCGGCTGGCCTCGACTGCCTCGTTGGCAATGCGTGCCGCCTCGGCGGCGCTGCGCGCGATTTCGCTAATCGTCGCCGTCATTTCCTCGGCCCCGGCCGACACCGAGCCGACCCCGCGTGAGACTTGCTCGGCCGAAGCCGCAACCGCGGACGCCTGGGCGCTGGTCTCGGCAGCGGCGGCGGCAAGGCTCTGGCTGACGGCGTCGAGCTCGGCAGCGGCTGCGGCGAGTTGACGTTCCAGCTCGCCCCGGGCAGTGGTCTGCCGCTCGACCGCAGCCCAGTCGACGCGGTCGGCGCGTAGGGCGCCGCGCACTCCAGCCACTGCCCGATCAAGCGAGTCCGCCATGCGGCCGAGTTCGTCGCGCCGATCTAGTCCGCCCAGGCCTTCGAGTCGGCCCTCGGCGAGACGATCGAGGGCCTCGCGCACCTGTTGCATCGGCCGGGAGATGGAACGCGCGATCAGCGCGGTCAGCGCCAGCGCTAGCAGCAGCAGCACCAGGGCGACCAGCGCTGCCCGCTGCATCTGCGTTTCGTTCTCGGCCCGCATCTGCGTCGCCAGGGCCTGTACCTCGGCCTCAATGTCATCGACATAGGCGCCGATGCCGATGTACCAGCCGGGGTCGAAGCGGACGCCGCCCTCGTCCCAGGTGATGGGCGTGGAGTACGACAGCTTCGGCAGCGGGATATCCTTTCCGTCGGCCCCCTTCGGACCGTCCGGCTTGGCGTAGAGATAGGTGAAGGTCCCGCCGCCCTTGACTCCGGCCTCGACCAGACCGCGCACGACATGCACCCCGTTGGCCTGCAGATCCCAGCGGTTGACGTCATGCAACTTCTTGTTGGGCGGCAGCAGTAGGGTCACGCCCTGGCCGTCGTAGGCGAAGAAGTAGCCGCTGGCCTTGCCCGAAACCCCCTTCATGAAGAAGACGTCGCCGAGCAGGGCGCGTAGGCGCTCCTTGCGCGCTGCCGCGTCCAGGCCGGCGCTCTGCGAGCGCAGCAGATCGACGGCGAGCTCGCAGTCGTGTCTCAGTTCGGCGGTGCGCGCGGCCATCAACCCATCGCGAATGCGCGCCTCGGCGAGCGCAGCGGAGCGGCCGAGGGCAGCGAACGCGAGCAAGCCGATGGCGCCAGCCAACAGCAGTCCGACAGCGGCGATACACATGAGCTTCACGATCAGCGGCCAATGGCGGTAAGACATGGTCGACTCCTGCAGGCACGCTATGCTGCCTTGGCTGGCTTGGCAAGCAGACGTGGCAGATGGTCAAGACTCGCGGGGATGGGTACCATTGCGACGAACCGCCGAGCCTGCGCTGCTGGTGGCCCTTGCCAGCTATGGGCTGGAACTGGTCGAACGCGTCAGGGGGACAGCTGAACTCGGCAAGCAGCACATCTTGCGCATGTGGCTACGGATGCTGTCCGACCTTCTTCTGCATGCGGATCTGCAACAGTTCGACACCCAGGGCGAAGGCCATGGCAAAGTAGATGTAGCCTTTGTTCATATGCTGGCCCAGACCCTCGGCGATGAGCAGAACGCCGATCAGGATGAGGAAGGCGAGGGCGAGGATCTTCACCGCCGGATGACGTTCGACGAAGTCGCCAATCGGACCCGCCGCCCACATCATCACGCACACGGATGAAACCACGGCGATGATCATGGCCGGGACATTCGTCGTCATGCCGACCGCGGTGATCACTGAGTCGAGGCTGAACACCAGGTCAATCAGGGCGATCTGCACCAACACGGCGCCCATGGTCGCGGTGACGGCACCGGCAGCCCCCTGCGCCTCGGCGTGGCCCTCGACCTTGTGGTGAATCTCCTTGACCGATTTCCACAGCAGGAAAGCCCCACCTAACAGCAGGATCAGCCGTTGGCCGGTCAAGTCATGACCGGCAATGGTCAGCAGCGGCTTGGTCAGCGACATGATCCAGCTGATCGACAGCAACAGCAGGATGCGCATGCCCATCGCCAGCAACAAGCCGATGCGACGGGCCCGGGGCCGCTGTTCGGGCGGCAGTCGTCCAGTCAACACACTGAGGAACACGATATTGTCGATGCCGAGTACGATCTCGAGGAGCGTAAGGGTGGCGACCGCGATCAGCGCTTCCGGCGTGGCCAGGGCGGCCCACGCCTCGGAACTGAGGATGCCAGGGATATGACGGACGGCCTCGGTGGCGACTGCTACTTCCATGGGTCGGCACCATGCCAAGCGCCTGCCCCTAGGGCAAGCGACTCAGTACAGATGCCAGATCGTCGGGAGGTGGCCGGCAGCGTGCAGTTCGGCGATGCCCTTGAGCGCCAGCTTGATGGCTAGTGCGGAGATCGGGAACCAGATCGCGTCAGCAAAGGCATTGGTCACTTTGCGGGTGTTGACGGTATACGACTCGGGTTGAACCGGCCAGCGCAGGGCCGGGATGAAGCGCGGGGTGGCCTTGGCGTAGGCAGCCCATTCTTCTGGATGGCGATCAGCGAGGTATTGCTCCTCCTCGGTCACCATAATCGGGTACCACACGAGGAAGGGCAGCACCAGCAGGGCGACAACCGTCAGGCTGCAGCACACCAGACCGATGCCGATCGCGCCGCAGAAGCTGAACACATACAGTGGATTGCGCACCAGGCTGTATGGCCCAACCGTGATCAACTTCTCGTTCTTGTAGCCAGCGATGAACACCGACGACCAGACGCGTCCGAACGCGCAAATAACTAACAGGATGAAACCCAGGTTGGTCATAATCTGATCGGCGATGCCGCCCACCGGCCAAGCGCTGACGGAGACGGACAGCAGGGCGAACAACACCACGATCACCACCCAGCTGGCGGCCCGACGAAAGCGTTTGACGGCACGAAGCAGAACGGCATTTGCTGGCATGGAGTGAACATGTTGCCCCATGAGGGCATTCCCGCCAGCCGAAAATACCGCTGCGGGTCTGATTCAGTCCGCCTTCATTCCAAGCCCCGGCTGCTGCGGTAGTTGATGTAGTCGCCGCGCCAGTCGGTGATCTTGGCCGGTCCACCAACAGGGCCATCCTCCATGATCCAGCAGCGGTTGGCCACGTTATCGATGAATTCGCGGTCATGGCTCACCACGACCAGGGTGCCCTGGAACTCCTCGAGCGCCTCCTGCAAGGCTTCGATCGATTCCATGTCCAGATGGGAGGTCGGCTCATCAAGGACCAGGGTGTTGGCCTCTTGCAGCATCACCATCGAGAGCAGGCAGCGCACCTTTTCGCCGCCGGACAGCACGCCGACCTGCTTCTTCACATCGTCGCCCGAGAACAGCATGCGGCCAAGCATGGCGCGCATGTTGTTGATGTCCTGGTTCTCGGTGAACTGACGGATCCACTCGAAGATGGTCAGTTCCTTGTTCTTGAAGAGATCGCCACCTTCCTGGGGAAAGTAGGCCCGGCTGGTAGTGTTGGACCAGGTGACGGTGCCCTTGACCGGAACCAGGCCGCCGAGGACCAGTCGGCACATGCTGGTCTTGCCGATGCCGTTCCTGCCGATGATCGCGATGCGGTCGCCGCGGTCGATGCGAGCCTCGAACTTGTCGCAGATCTGGGGCCCGCCAGCGTGGCCGAAAGACAGCTTCTCGAGCTTCACCACGTCCTGACCGCTCGGTTTCTGGAATTTGAAGTGCAGGCGAGGAGCGACGCGCGAGCTGGGCTGCACCTTCTGGCCGGACAGCTGATCGATCAGCTTCTCGCGGCTGGTCGCCTGTTTCGACCGGGCAGCGTTCGACTTGAAGCGCTCCACGAAACGTTTGAGCTTCAGCACCTGGCGTTCGACGCGGCCTGCTTCCTTGCCGCGATGCGCCCGGGCGAGCTGCTCCTGAGCCTGGTACACGTCGTACGGTCCGGCGAACGAACGGATGGTCTTGAAATCGACGTCGAGGGTGTGGGTGCACACCCGGTTGAGGAAGTGGCGATCGTGGCTGACCACGACGATGACGCCCTCGTAATCGGCCAGGAACTGCTCCAGCCAGACGATGGCCGGGATGTCGAGGTTGTTGGTCGGCTCGTCGAGCAGCAGGATATCAGGCTTGGAGAACAGCGCCTGGGCGAGGAACACGCGCACCTTCTTGGCGGTGTCGATGTCTCCAAGCAGCTTCTGGTGCAGGGCCGGCTCGACCCCGAGGTCGGTCAGAACCTCTGCGGCGAGCGATTCCTGGGAATACCCTTCAATCTGCTCGAAGCGCTCCTGCAGCTTGCTCATCAGCGCCATGTCCTTGTCGTCCATGTCGCCCTTGGCGTACAGCTTGTCGAGTTGGGTCTGGATGCTGTGCACTTCGATATGCCCACGCAGGGCGACCGAGATGACCGTCTGATCATCGTATCCGCTGATATCCTGGCGCAGCCAGCCCATCCGCTTGCCCGGTTCGACGATGACTTCACCGAGAACCTGCTCCAGCTCCTTGGTCAGGATTTTGACGAAGGTCGATTTGCCGGTCCCGTTGGCCCCGATGATGCCATAGCAGTTGCCAGGCGTGAATTTGAGGCTGACGTTCTCGAACAGGACCTTCTGGCCGAAGTTCATCGACAAACCGGCTACGCTGAGCATCTGCAACTCCCGTGGGGCGGGCATAGTCTGGCAAACCTGCACCGGGCAAGCCTCGTCCGGACTTCTGGACTTCCGGCCTCCGGATCACGCGTATGCTGAGGCCCATGCCTGAACACGTCCAGATCCGCATCATCTCCCTGCTTGAAGAGGCTGCCAACTCCTTCGAACAGCTGGAGACCCTGGCCAACCGGACACTGTCCGAGATCCCGGCCGCTGCGATCGAACAGGTTGATCTACGTGCGATTGAACGTGATTACGTCAACGATGAGAATGAACCCGGTAGCGAGATGGATCACATCGTCTTCATCAAATACAAGACTGACAAGGTCCAGGCCTAACCCATGAGCCTGCTCTCAATCACCAACATCAGCAAACGGTTCGGCACCCTGACTGCCGTCGATGGCCTCTCGCTGGAGATTCCTGCGGGCGAGGTGCACGCGTTCCTGGGACCCAACGGGGCAGGCAAGACCACCACTATCAGGATGATCTCAGGGCTGCTGAAGCCCGACACCGGCACCATCGTGGTCGATGGCCACGATGTGGTCACCGACGGCGTCGGCGCACGGCGCAAGCTGGCGTATGTCCCGGACGAACCGTATCTGTTCGAACGGCTGACCGGTCGTGAATTTCTCGACTTCACCGCCCGGGTCTACGGCCTCGAACGCGCCATTTTCGCTGAGCGCCTGGCCGAGTGCGACGGCCTGTTCAACCTCTCCGGCTACTGGGATCGCCTCGCTGAAGGCTACAGCCACGGCCAGCGCCAGCGTGTCGTGCTGGCGGCCGCCTGGATGCACCGGCCGAAGCTGCTGATCGTCGACGAACCACTGGTCGGCCTCGACCCCAAGCACATCCGGGTCGCCATCGACCTGTTCCGCCGGCTCGCCAACGAAGGCGGCTCGGTGCTGATGAGCACCCATACCCTGGCCACCGTCGAGGGATCCTGCGACCGCGTAACCGTGGTGGACAAGGGGCGCATCATTGCCCACGGCACGGTCGCCGAAGTCGCGCAAGGCGGCGACCTGGAACGGCGGTTCCTGGAGATGACGGCCTGATGACCGGCTGGCTGCTGATCGACGGGTCCAACGTCGTGCACCAGGACGCCGAGCTGCGTCGGTTGGCCAGTCCCGATCCCGAGCGCGCCCGCGCCGAGCTGGAACGTCTGCTCGGAGGCCGACGCCTGACCGCGGTGTTCTGGGATGGCGGACCCGGCGGCGAGATACGCAGCTTCCAACGCAAGGGCATCCGCGTCGACTACAGCGGTCCGGGCGAGGCAGATGGCCGCATCATCGCCTGGCTGAAGCTGCATGGTCCGCTTCGTGCCGTGGTCGTCACCGACGACGGGCCACTCGGGCGGCGCTGCCGTACTCTCGGCGCCAAGGTAGTCACCGCGCGCGGCTTCGCCGCCGGCCTGCGCACGACCCGCGATGCCTCCCCCGACCGCCCCCCGCCCGCTCCCTCCGAAGTCGAATTCTGGATGCGGGAATTCAACGTCAGGCCTGGGGAGTAGCAGGGGTCATGGTTTCGATGCCTCCGGCTCTACCCAGGGCACCTCAATCTTGAGGTTGTCGAGCACGGTTCCCTGCTCGGCAATCAGGCCGACCACGCCGCAGCGGAGATCCATCAGTTGCACATCGGACACCACAGCTTTGCCATCCACCAGGA
Organism: Planctomycetota bacterium; assembly: GCA_038318565.1. Classification (GTDB taxonomy): domain Bacteria; phylum Planctomycetota; class UBA11346; order UBA11346; family UBA11346; genus UBA11346. Next base: position 12,456 of record JBBQCI010000058.1, on the reverse strand, counting down.
TGCGCAGCGCGGCACCATCGAAATCGACCCGAATGCGTCTCGCCAGCCCGGTGACGGCTTCAGGTAGCGGTGCCGTCACCAGGACGCCCCCCCCGCGATAGACCGACACCAGGCGATCGATGCTCACCAGCATGCCTTTGCCGGCCTGTCCCCGAGCAAGTTCACGTGGTTCGTCGCTGACGATCAGGGAGAACCTGCCGCCTGGCTCGACGTCGATCTGCACCATCACCGCATCGGTCGACGGAAGCGGAATCGACATGATCGCCGGCTGGCTCCCCTCGGCGACCAGGGACGCCTCGGTGATGCCCCAACGACCGGACAGAACGCGTGCCTGCGACGGCAGCATGACGCTGGAGAAATCCTCCTGCACGATCCGGCGCCACATCCGATGCTCGGCCGCACTGGCCGTCTGACGCATCAGAGCCGCTTCCGCGTTGTCCCGTTCATGGCTCACCCGCAGGACCAGATCGCGCTGCTTGGAGACCGCGAGGTAGCCAACGACCAGTGCCGAAACCAGCACGACCAGCAGCACGCCGGTGCTCCAGCCCAGCGCACGCAGGGCCCGACGGCGTCGCCGACGCTGTTCGCGGAGGCTCGCGATCTGCGCAAGCTCTTCGTGGTGGGTGGAGTCCTCGGCATTCAGGAGACTGCCAGCGAGATCAAGATCGCCAGCGCCCCTGGCCCGCCCGGCGTACAGCCGCTTGGCGATGGACAGCTCGCGTGACGCCGAACGGTTTCCGGTCCACAGATCGAGGGCATCTTCAAATCCATGCAGGGCACGCGCAAATCCGGCATAACCGGCGTTCCCCTGCGCCTCCGTCAGGCGCTCCGCCGCACGAGCGGCCAGCAACACACTCTCCTGATGGTCGATACAGGTTCGCAATGCCGCCTGGAATGCCGGCACATCGGCAAAACGATCGCCCGGCTTGGAGGCCATGGCCTGACGGGCCACGTCACCAAGCTCGCCTGGCGGGATCGGCGGCTCGATGACATTGCTGGCTGCGGCGATGAGGATGTCAGTGGTAGCTTCCCCAGGATGCGGGGCGACATCGGTCAGAATCTCATAGAGCATCGCCCCCAGCAAGTAGATATCGCTGGACGGGCCCAGGTCGCCGGCTTCGGCCCGGGCCATTTCGGGTGCCATGTAGGACGGCGTCCCCGAGGCCAACAGCGGACGACCACCGTCCCGGAGCTCCTGAACTCGGACGGCCAAGCCCCAGTCGAACACCACCACCTCGCCATATGAGCCGAGAAACACGTTCCCCGGTTTGAGGTCGCGATGGATCACCCCCTGGCCATGCGCATAAGCCACCGCGTCGCATACGCGCAACAGCACATCCAGGTGCTCACGCAGACTCAACTCGCGCCAGCGCTCGGTCCACGTCCTCCCGCGCAACCGTCGCATGGCATAGAACGGCACGCCATCCTGGTCGATGCCGACCTCGTGGATGGGAACGATGCCGGGATGTTCCAGCGCACCGGTCAACTCAGCCTCAGCGAGAAGCTGTTCGGTCGCACGCGCCCCGGCTCCGGGGCGGGCACGCTTGATCGCGACCTCGCGACCCAGACCAGCCTGCCGAGCCGACCACACCACCCCCATGCCGCCTTCGCCAAGTACTCCATGCAGTTCGTAGTCCGGTCCGATGGCTGCCTCGGGCGGAGACAGATGACGTCTGCGGACCCTACGGCCACTGGGTAAGGGAGGCAGATCAGGCAAGGTCGCCATTCGGGACAGGCGCCTAACGCTGCTGCCATGCGCCGTGGACGCTGCCGAGACCGTCACCGGATTCACATCCGACGGAGGCAACGGAGCGCCACACGTGGTACATGCGATAGCTGCTGTGGCCTCGACGGCGGCCCCGCAACGCGAGCAATTATGCAACAGGCGCATGTCCACATCCTTAGAGACGAGCCCGCAGGCGAAACCCTACCGGGGACTAAGCATGCACATCACAGACCGCCAAACATCCTGGCCGAGCCTTCGCAGCCAGACTGGAGGTACCGCCCATGCACGACTCCCGGCGTGGAGGATACTCAGGCCAGGATGCGGTCGATGTGGGCCAGTTCGTCAGCCGAGAAACGCAGGTTGGCCAGGCAGCCGACGCAGTCGGTGATCTGCTCTGGCTTGCTGGCACCGATCAGCACTGAGGTGACACGCTCGTCCTTGAGAAGCCAGGCCAGCGCCAGCTGCGCCACGCTCTGGCCGCGCACCTTGGCCACCGCATCAAGCTGGCGCAGCCGGGCGACCAGTTCAGGGGTGATGCGATCGGCTCCTAAAGCTCCATTGCCCTTGCCTGCAGCGACCCGGGAATCAGTGGGGATGCCGGCCAGGTACTTGCCGGTCAGCAGACCCTGAGCGAGTGGCGAGAAGCCGATCACTCCCACGCCCTCACGGCCGGCGGTAGGCAGGACCTCCCGCTCAGGAGCGCGATTAAGCATGTTATAGCACGGCTGGTGAATGGTGATCGGCGCCCACGAACGCTCGCGCATGGTATGCACAGCGCGGCTGAAATGCGGATCGCTGTAGTTCGATATGCCGGCGTAGAGCGCCTTGCCTTGGCGTACCAGGGTTTCCAATGCGCCCATCGTCTCCTCGATCGGCGTATCGGGATCGAAACGATGTGAATAGAAGATGTCGACGTGATCAAGGCCCAGGCGCTTGAGCGACTGCTCGCAGCTCTGGATCAGATGCTTCCGGCTACCCCATTCGCCATACGGTCCCTTCCACATATGATAGCCGGCCTTGGTCGAGATGACCAGTTCGTGGCGCGGCAGATCGTGTAGCAGACGGCCAAACAGCGACTCGCTGGCACCAGCGGGACTACCGTAGTTGTTGGCCAGATCAAAGTGGGTGATGCCATGGTCGAAGGCCGTTTTGACGATATCCCGGCTGATCGAGTCGTCGACATAGCTGCCGGTTCCCTGCCACAGCCCGAAGCTGACGGCCGGCAGTTTCAGGCCGCTGCGTCCGCAACGGCGGTAGAGCATGGAAGAGTAGCGGTCGGTGGGTGCTGGCATGGGCAACGTATTGCCCGCGATTCTGACCGAGGCAATCGTTCTCCGCTCTGGGTGTAGGACGGTCGAGCATCCAGAGCGAACACATCGCTACGGAACGTTCTGACGCCCGCTTCCCTTGACCGCCAGTTCGGCGACATGCTTCGCCTCCTCCTGTTCCTCAAGGTCGTGCGCATTGTGCAGCGGACCGGGGAACAACCGGCGCAGGCCGTAATAGAACACCGGGGTGAAGTTCAGGCCGAAGATGGTGACTCCGATCATGCCGAAGAACACCACCTCGCCGGTGGCACGACGCAATTCGGCGCCAGCGCCGCTGGATAGCACCAGCGGCAACACGCCAAGGATGAAGGCAATCGACGTCATCAACACTGGACGCAGACGCAGCCGGCAGGCTTCCAGCACGGCATCGAATGGTTTGATGCCGCGATGGATCTCGGCATCACGGGCGAACTCGACCACCAAAATGGCGTTCTTACACGCCAGACCGACCAGCACGATCAGTCCTATCTGGGTCATGATGTTGTTGTCGGGGAAACCAAAGCCGGCAAAGGCCATCAACCAGATGCCGCCCAGCGCCGCCAGGATGGTCAGCGGGACGATCAGGATGATCGCCATGGGCAGGACCAGCGATTCATAGAACGCGGCCAGCACCAGGAAGACCAGCAGCACGCACATCGGGAAAACATAGATGGCGGTGTTGCCGGCTAGGTCCTGCTGATAGGTCAGGTCCGTCCACTCGTAGGTGATGCCTGGTGGCAGCGTCTTGGCGAGCAGTTCCTGCATCGCCGCCTTGGCTTCATCGCCGGTACGTCCCGGTGCGGCCGAGCCTTGGATATCCAGCGCCAAGTAGGTGTTGTAGCTCTGTACGCGATCCGGTCCCGCGGTCTCCCGCACCTCGATGAACGCCGACAGCGGCACCATCTCGCCGGATCCGTTCTTCACCTTGATCCGGTCGAAATCGGCGCGGCTGGCGCGATACGGCGCATCGGCGGACACCGTCACCTGCCAGGTGCGGTTGAAGCGGTTGAAGTCGTTGGCGTAATACTGGCCGAAATAGCCGGTCATTGCATCGTAGACGTCTGACAGGCGCAGACCCTGGGCGAGGACCTTCTCCTTGTCGACATCGACGGCGACTCGTGGCACACCGAGGGTCGAATAGGTGATAACCTGAAACAGGCGAGGATCATGTGCGGCGGCGCCCATGATCTGGCCAGCGGCTCCGAACAGCGCCTCCATGCCAAGATTCCCGCGATCCTGCAGATACAGCTTGAAACCGCCGCTCATGCCCAAGCCGAGAATCGGCGGGGGCGACAGCGACATGGCGAAGGCGTCAGCAATGCCGGCGTACTGCCCGTTGAGCTTCATCGATAGCATCTGGGAACTGCCCTCCATACCGGGCCGCTTGCTGTAGTCCTTCAGCCCGATGAACATAATGCCGAAATTCGACTGCGGCACGAAGCCGGAAATCGACAGGCCGGGGAACTGCACCACTCGTTCGACGGATGGGTCGGCCAGGGCGATGCGACCCATCTCAGTAATCACCTTTTCGGTGCGGTCGAGCGAAGCCCCGTCCGGCAGCTTGGCGAAAGCGATCAGGTAGCCCTTGTCCTGGGCAGGGATAAATGAGGTCGGGGTCTTGGCGAACAAGACCACCCCGGCGGCAACCAGCAGGGCGTAGAAGCCGACGGCGATCACCGACTTGCGCACCACCGCTCGGGTGGTCGCGACGTAGCCGCTGCCGGCAGCAGCGAACGTTCGGTTGAAGCCACGGAAGAACCAACCGAACAGTACTCCACCAGCAACGTGGCCGGGCTTGTGCGGCTTGAGCAGCAGGGCGGCGAGGGCGGGCGAGAGGGTCAGCGAGTTGAACGCCGAGATCACTGTCGAGATGGCAATGGTCAGGGCGAACTGCTGGTAGAACTGGCCGGTCAGGCCGCTGATGAAGGCGGTGGGGATGAACACCGACGAGAGGACCAGCGCGGTCGCGAGGATCGGCCCCGACACTTCCTTCATCGCCTGGCGGGTGGCATCGCGTGGAGACAGCCCGTTGGCGATGTTGCGTTCGACGTTTTCGACCACGACGATGGCGTCGTCGACCACGATGCCGATGGCTAGCACCAGTCCGAAGAGGGTCAGGGCGTTGACGGTGAATCCGAGCGGAACCATGACCGCGAAGGTGCCGATGATCGAGACTGGCACGGCGATCAGCGGGATGACTGAAGCCCGCCAGCTCTGCAGGAAGATAATGACCACCAGCACGACCAGGGCGATGGCTTCGAGGAGGGTAGTACGGACCGCTGATATCGAGGTACGGATGAACTCCGTCGGATCGTAGATCACCTCCCACTTCACACCTGGTGGCAGCGACTGTTCCTGCGCCGCCATCGCGCTGCGCACGGCGTCCGACACCTCCAAGGCATTACTGCCTGGGGATTGGAAGATGGGAATAGCGACCGACTTTTGATTATTGAGCATGCTGCGCACACCGTAGGTGCTGGCGCCGAGCTCGACTCGGGCGACATCGCCCAACCTGGTCATCCGCCCATCGGCATCCCGCCGCACCACGATGCGCTCAAACTCGGCAGGCTCGCTGAGCCGGCCCTGGGTGGTGATGGTCATCTCGAACCCGGTCGGGGCTCCGACCGGCTGTTGAGCCAGGCTGCCAGCGGCGACCTGGACGTTCTGTTCGCGGATCGCACCGACCACATCCGACGGTGCCAGTCCGCGTGCCGCCATCCGGGCCGGATCCAGCCAGACGCGCATGGCGTACTCCCCAGCACCGAACACTGGCGCATCGCTGACGCCCTTGATGCGCATCAGCTGATCGCGAATGCGCAGCCGGCTGAAGTTCGCCAAGTCGAGGGTGCTCATCGTGCCGTCAGCCGAGAACAGGCCGACTACCATCAGCATGTTCGGCGAACTCTTCTCGGCGGTGACGCCCAGACGGCGCACTTCCTCCGGTAGACGCGGGGTGGCGCGTCCGATGCGATTCTGCACTTCGGTCAGCACCGGATTCAGGTCGGTGCCCAGGGCGAAGGTCAACACCAGCTGCATGGTGCCATCGGGCGTGCTCTGCGAGCCCATGTAGAGCAGACCGTTCAGGCCGGTCATCTGCTGTTCCAGCGGACCAGCCACAGTTGCCGACACCGTCTCCGGACTGGCTCCGGGGTAGGCGGCGGTGATCTGGATGCTGGGCGGGACGACTTCAGGATATTCGCTAACCGGCAGGCGGGTGTAGGCCAGGACGCCGAGCAGCGTGATGACAACCGAGAGGACGGCTGCGAAGATCGGCCGATCGATGAAGAACTGCGGCAAGCGCATGGGCTGTTACTTTCCGGCCTGCGGCGCTTGTTCTGCCTGCGGCGCTTGCACTGAGGCGGCTGGTTCAACCTGCGCCTGCAGCGTCTCCATGTCGACCGGCTCGGGCATCACGGTCATACCTGGGTAGAATATCTTCGCCAGATTGGTCACTGCGATCCGTTCGCCTGGGGCCAAACCTGTCACTTCGCGCAGCTGCCCATGAGCCGGACCCGGCTGCACCGGCCGGAAGCTGGTCACGCCCTTGTCATCGACCACCAGCACGTAACGGGTGGCAAGCTGGGCCAGAATCGCCTGTTCATGCACCAGCAGCACCGGACGCGGCGATTCGATTTCGATCCCGACGCGGGCGAAGGCCCCTGGCGTCAGCAGGCGCTTGGGATTGGCGATGGTGGCGCGGACCCGGACGGAACCGCTGCCGGCATCGACCCGGTTGTCGACGAAGGTGATCCGCCCCTCGTGGGGCATGCCCTCTTCACCAGCAAGCCCTACCCGGACACGCACGGCGGGGCCTCCAGCCACGGAGGCCGCCAGGCGGTCGGCAATCCGACGATAGGTCACCTCGTCCAGTTCCACCGTCGCATGCACCGGATCGACCGAAACGATGTTGGATATGACGCTGGGCGGGAAACCACCCCCGCCTTGGACGACGTTGCCCGCCGTGGTCCGCACAGTGGACAGGCGGCCGGCGATGGGAGAACGGACGACGGTGTAGGAGATATCGAGCTGGGCGGAGCTCAAGGCTGCCTTCGCAGCAGCCAACAGCGCTTCGTCCGCCTTGGCAAAATTGACGCTGTTGTCGTAGAGTTGCTGAGCAACGACGTTCTCGCTCAGCAGCTTGGCATTGCGATCGCGGGCATCGGTAGCCAGGCGCAGATTGGCCTCGGCCTGGCTCACCCAGGCCGTGTTCTTGGCGAGCGTCGCCTGGAACGGGGCTGGATCGATTTCCAGAATCGGATCGCCGGCCTGTAGCTCTGCCCCATCGCTCGCGACGACCTTCAGCACTATGCCACTGACCTGTGGCGAGACCTCGACCGTCTGGACCGCCTCGATGCGTCCGGACAGCACCCGTTCAACCGGAAGCTCGCGCTGGACGGGCGCTGCCACGCCGGTCTGAGGCGGCGGCATCTGCGGCATCTCCGGAGGTCCGCCGCACGCTGCGAGGATCAGGATCGAACTTAGGGCGAATACATGCCGACGCATATCAGTGCTCCACGGCGATGCCGCGCAGGAAGATGGAGAGATGGTTGTCGAGATAGGCAGCGGAATCGACCGGCACCGGGTCGTACCGGCCCAGGCTATGCCGCCAGATCGCATGCATGATGATCGGGTCGAGGAGCAGCCGGGCGGTCAGATCGGGATCGACCGCGCGGAACTCCCCGGAGGCGATGCCTTGGCGGATGAGTTCCGATTCGGCGGCGCGCGAGCGGATGCAGACGCGCTCGTGAAAACTGCGGGCCAATTCTGGGAAGTTGCCCACTTCCGATACGATCATCTTGGGGATGCCGCCGATATGCGGATCGCACAACTGGCCATGGATGAAATGCAGCAGATGGCGCAGACGATCACTGGCGCTGCCGGGCTCCATCAGGATCGCTTCGGCACGCGCCACCGACGGTTCGACGTAGTGGGTGATCACCGCAGAAAACAGAGCCTCTTTGGTCGGGAAGTGCACCACCACCGTGCCTTTGGCCACGCCGGCGCTGACAGCGACGTCCTCCAGTCTGGTCGAGGCGAAGCCACGCTCGATGAACAACGCGAAGGCCGCCTCGATCAGCTCTTCATGACGGGCTTCTCGGCTTGGCCGGGTTTTGACTGACTGGTCAGACATTTCCGCAGACTACAGGCCATGTGCCGTTGTCCAGAGGTGAATGACCAGTCAGTCAATTCTCTGATTTATACTGATCGTCTACATGTAACATATGTTTTAACAGCATCTTATGAGTCTTCCGTTATGGCGCGTAGGAGACTCCGGCTACTGCGGCTGCAGCCGCGACCGACGTGCCACCAGCCGCCAAGCCGAAGCCAGCAACCACGACACGTGCCTCGTTGCCAGCGGCAATCTCGGCGCGATGGGCAACGGTCAGCAAGGGCCGCGAAGACCGCGAGATCACGGTCTGCTGCAAGGGCGCCATCACGGATCCAGCCAGGTTCCTGGCCACGATCGAATAGGCCGAGAACGCCAAACCCTGACCCTGACCGGCGCGATCCGCTGTGACATGCGGATCGCGCCGGTCAGGTCCCACTTCCACCAAGGTCGAAGAGTATGCGCTGCGCCCTCATTGACCTGCGCCGTCAGGATCGCCGCTTGGGTGGCAGGGCCGATCCGGCAGCATCGCCAGCACATGAGCAGCCTTCCGAGCCCTGACGAGCTGCGCGCCTTCTGCGCCGGCACCTTGGCAGCGGAGCGTTTCGCCGAGGTCGACCGCTGGCTGGTCGACCTGCCCGAGAACGAAGCCGAGCGCGTCCTTGCCCAGGCCGGCATTGGCGGAGCGGACCGGCCGCTGGTCGACATCGCTGCCCCGACGTCGCGTGGCTTCGTCAGCGACCTGCCGCGCGGGCGGTTGCGGACCGGCAATCGTCTCGGCGAAGGCGGCATGGCCATGGTCAGCGCCGCGCACGACCGCGTCCTCGACCGCATGGTCGCGGTGAAGGTACTGAAGCCGCGTCGGGTGGACGAGCCGCTTGAGCAGTTCCATCTGCGCGAGGCTTCCTTCCGCCGCGAAGCGGCGCTGACCGCCGGTCTGGTCCATCCGTCGATCCCGCCGATCTATGACGTCGGCAGTGACGGCGGTCTGCCTGCCTTCGCGATGCAGCGGCTGAATGGCAGCCCGCTCAACGACGTGATCTCAGATGGCGGACTGCCGCTTGGCGAACGTTTGGAGATACTTCTGCGCGTGGCCGAGGCCGTCGGCTACGCCCATAGCCGTGGCATCGTGCATCGCGACCTGACGCCGCGCAACATCCTGATTGCCGAACACGGTGCGGTCTACGTGCTGGATTGGGGGGTCGCCGCCGCCTGCGGAACGCAGGATGGAGTGCGTGCGGGAACTCCCGATTGGATGTCGCCAGAGCAGACAGCCGGCGCTGCTGCGGATCCGCGCATGGATGTGTTCGCCCTCGGCGCGCTGGTCCGCTACATCCTGGCTGGACACCGCATCCCCACGGGTCTATCGGCCTTGATCCAGCACTGCCAAGCTGCCGATCCCGCCAAACGCTATGCCGATGGCCGGGCCGTTGCCGAGGACCTGCGGCATTGGCTGTCCGAAGGCGTGACCATCGCCCAGCAGGCCAACCGACTGGAACTCGCTTGGCTACGTATGCGCCGTTCGCCGCACGTGATGACCGGGATCTATGTCGCCGCCACCGCCATGATCCTGGTCGTAGCGTTGTGGTGGGCACAACGATCCATTGCGACCACCGAGGCCGAGGCGCGCATCACCCAGATCACCAGCACGACTTCACTCGACCGCACTGAGGCCGTCGCGGTGGCGCTCGACGAAGTCCGATCGATCCGCATCCGCTTCCCCCGCCTAGCCTCCGCGCAAGCGATGGAGGCACGCCTGCTGACCGCCCACGACCTCAGCGAACGCAGCGAACAGCTTGAGCGGGTACGAACCCAGCTGAACGATCTGCTGCATCGCACCCGGACGCTCGGTCCGTGGGCCGATCAGGTGTCCGCGTGGCGCGCAGCGATCCACGATGCCGGCCTCGCCATGCATGCCGATCAGGTCGCCGAAGATGCCGCCCGGTTGCGCGAACACCCACTCCGCGACCTCCTCACCGCGTCGCTGGCCTTTCTCTGGCGGGCCGAGAAGGAGCGCGGGGGCGACTACCATGCCGAGCAGACCGCGCTGCTGCTGGCGAACGCCGGACCAACCCCGGGCTGGCAGGCCCTGGGCCGCCTGCTGGGACGCACCGCATTCACCGCCCACGAACCCGTGTTCTGCCACTGCGATGATGCCGCCGGGGTCCTCACCGAATCCGCCCCGACGGCCGTAGCGCTGGCCCTGTTCGCTCCGGAAGCCCGGTTGACGGCAGTCGCCCGCGAGGCGTTGCGGCAACATCCCGGGGACTTCTGGCCGCTGATGGCCAGCGCGCGCGCCAGCCTAGTGGCAGGAGATGTGCAGACCGCAGAGCGACTCGCCCTGATCGCCTCGGGAGCGGAGCCAGATAGCCTGCTGCCGGCGCTTCTGCTCGCCTACACCGCACTGCAGCGCGACAACCAGACCGGGCTGGCCCAGGCGGTCGCACACAGTGTGCTGATCGCACCAGGAAACATCGAAGTGCGGACCCTCCAAGCGGTCCTGCTGGCGCGCGATGGACACTCGGCGGAGGCCCAAGGCATTGTCGACCGCCTGGATGGGGAGCATCTGCAGCACCACCGTGCCCGTCCGGACGGCCATCCGATGGAACGCAGCGTGCAGGCTCTGGTCAATGCCGGCCTGCGCCTGCCCGGCATGCATCATTCACCCTGATTGTCGCAACGCCTCCAGTAGCACGGTGCAGGCCTGGGTTGGGTCATCGCCTGCTGCCAGATCGCCAGCCAGGCGCAGGCGATCGGCAATCGACTGCTGCAGCAGCATTCTCGCCCGTGCCAGCCGACGCGAACAGGTGGCGAGCGACATGCCGGTGGCCTGAGCGACCTCGCGCAGTCCCTGGCCTTCGATGAGGTTGGCCTGCAGCACGGCAAGGGCTTCCGGCTCCAGCTGGCCGTCTGTGGTCCAGCGCTGCACGTCATCGAGCGCGCCCTGGACGACCGACATGGCCCAGGCGCGGTCCATCGCGGAATGATGCTGGTCTGCCGACCGGGCAGTCGAGGGCGGATCTTCCGCAACCTCGTCAAGTTGCGCATGATCGCGACGACGGGCATGGCGCAGATGGTTGCGGGCTGCCAGCCACGCCAGATTCATCACATAATAGCGGAACCGACTGCCCGAACCAGGCTCGGCCTGGCTCAGGAGCTCGGGCCTGCCCAACAGATCGAGCAGCACCTCCTGGATGATGTCATCGATCCGCTCACGGCGCTCACCGGTCAGCTTGACCGCCAAGTACGCTCCGATCGCGTCGGCGTACAGACCGATCAGGGCAGCGACCTGCTGCGGCTGACCGGGCAACCGGGCAATGAGCGACCAGCGGGTGACGGGAAAGTCGATCGACGACACGCTCCCAGTGTCCTGACTAGGAATGGCATCCAAGCGGGATCACCCGCTACCGCCACCATCACACCAGTTTGACGTAGGTGATGCTTTCCAGGTCAAACGTCGCGCCATCGACGGCGCCTCGCAAGGCGTTGACCTGGCGCTCCTCCTCGGCGGCCTCGGCCAGGGCGCTGCGCGTCTCGCTGTGGGCTGGACCGTGCCGACGCTCGACCGCGATCGCGGTCGAGCGCGCTGCTTCAAGTCCGGCGTTGAGCCGGGCATCAAGGGCAGCGCGAGCCTGCTGACGATCGGCCGTCAGTCGGGTGGCAATGTGTCCAGCGGCTGTAGCGGCGGCCCGCCGCACACCGTCCTGCCAGGCGGTGATTTTGGCCGATTCGCCGGCGATCATTGGACGGGTCCAGACCTCGCGGTTGACCGCGGTGCTGAGGGCGGCGTCTCCCGCCTTGACCGAGAAGGACGGGGTCAAGCGCTCCAACATCGCCGGATCACTGACCAGGGCCCCATCGGTTTCCCCGGCACAGACAATCAGCCGCAGTGGCGGGGCGGCGATGAACAATCGGCGCAGGATCTCCAGGCGCAGTCCGGCTGCGACCAGCGGGCCATAGTCCGGCATCAGCACGTAGACGGCCCGGATGCCCGCCCAGGGCGCGATACCGACGCCGGCTGGCCGACGCCACGCGGTCGCCCGGCACCAGCGGGCGCTGGCGGCGTCGTCGATCAACCGATCGACCAGGCGGTTGCCGATGCCCAGGAAGTCCAGCTGGGGCTGGGCAAGCGCCACCTGGCGGTCGAACACGCCGACCACCGGCTGGTCGCCGAAGCGGGTCCTCAGACGCCAGGCGCGTGGCGCCTCTTCTTCACGACGCGCCTCGCCACCCATGCCGCGGATCCAGCGCGCCAGCGCACCGGCCGGGGCCTCGCTGGCGATCACCGCATCGCTGTCGCGGCCGGCTGCGGCATA
>JBBQCI010000057.1:0-26661 GCA_038318565.1 Planctomycetota bacterium | reverse complement strand
CCATCCTTCGCCGGGGTGCCGGGCTTGGCCCACACCAGTACCCTCGTCTTGGGCCAGACCTGCTTGGCATAGGCCGTCTTGCGCGCGTCGTCGTTCCACACAGCCTTGTCGGCGAAAAGCGGATCGTGGGCGGTGGCCTTGTCGTAGCCCGGCGCCTTGGCCGCGGCGATGTACCAGGACACCGGCTCATCCTTGCGGAAGTCCATGGTCGTGGGTTCAGTCTTCACCTCCTGCGCGCCGAGCGCGAGGGTTAGCAGCAGAGACAGGGCAAGAGTGACTCGGGACATGGCTTGGGCTCCGCTGGGGTATTTGAGACTACCCAGTCTTAACGTAATTCTACTGACAATGTGACCATCAATCATTGTCATTCAATCAATAAGCGATAGGCTTGAGACTTCGGAGTCACATAGAAATTCCAAGCCGTTGGTGAGACATGCCCCTACCGCCCCTACCCCCCCTCCGTGCCGTCTCCTTCGACTGGGGTGACACCCTGGCCGCCAATACGGGCATGCCGTACCGGGCGGTGCAGGAGAGAGCCTTCGCGCGCTTCGCCGCCGACCTGACTGCCCTCGGCGCGCACCCGCCGGCCGATCTGCCCGCCCGTTGCATGGCCGACCAGGAACAGGCCTGGTACCTGTCGATCGACCCGGTGCGCAACCCCGATGGCCACGAGATGGACTACGCGGCGTTGTTCAGCGGTTGGCTGGCGCTGAGCGGGGCCGACGCCAGCGCAGCCCAGAGCGCTGTCGAGCGCTGTGAGGACGAACTGGTCGAGGTCCTCGGCCTGTTCGCCAGCGTCCAGCCGGTCTTTAGTGAGCTCAAGCGTCGCGGGTATCGCATCGGCATCCTCTCGCACATCATCTGGACCGGTCCGGCCTGCCGGCGCTACTTCCACCGTCATGGCCTTGGTCACCTGATCGACGCCTACTCGTTCAGCAGCGAGGTCGGACACGCCAAGCCGCATCCGGCGCATTACGCCGATCTGGTCGCCAAGCTCGGCATCGCCGCCGGTGACACACTCCATGTCGGCGACAACCCTGGACGAGACATCGCCGGGGCTAATACGTATGGATTCCTGACCTGCCTGCTTGAGACCGGTGGGGTACACGACCCGAAACACCTGGCAGCATGCGCACCCGACCTGCGCATCGTCCGCCTGAACGATCTGTTGGAGATCCTGCCGTGAGCGACCTGCTCCTTTTCGCCATCAATAGCCTGAATGATGCCCAGCTGAGCGTCGTCCCGGTGGTGGCCCAGGCCGGCACAGCTTTAGCGCCGCTGATTGCTGTCGGGGTGACCAATACCATCGGGCTGCTCCTGAAACCGCGCGAACTGATACGGGTGCTGCGGGCCAAGCCGTGGATCCTGCTCGTGCTGGTGCTGATCGGCGCTGCCGGCTGGGGCCTGTGGAGCTGGTGGACGGCCCCGCCGGCTACGGCTGCGCGCGGTACTGCTGCACCCACAGGCGCGGTCAGCGCAAGTACGACGGACTGGTCAGCAGTGGCGCTAGAGATCATCCGGCAGCGCTCGGCCGGGCCCCCTCCCGCACCCGTCGCTCCAGCGGTCGAGCCTGCCAAGCCCAGCACATCGGCAGCGGCCGTCTACTACCGCGGCGGTCCCGGACGCAGCGGCCATCTCGGCGGTGCGGTTCCGCGCGGATTGACCCAAGCTTGGAGCTACCGGCCGCAGGACGACCAGTTCGCGATGATCCTATCCTCGCCCATCGTCCACAACGGCGCGATCTACGGTGCGTCATGCCTGATCGATCCACCAAGCAGCTTCGGTACCATCTTCTGCCTCGACGCCACAACTGGCGCGCAGCGCTGGCTGACTTCTGTCCTGGATCCGGCCAAAAAGACGGAATTTACCGGATTCTTCAGCTCGCCGGCAATTTCCTCCGACGGCACCACCCTGGTCATCGGCCAGGGTCTGCACATGGACTATGATGCGCACCTGATCTGCCTCGACACCGCAACCGGCGCCGTGCGCTGGACGGTTGCGACCCCGCTGCACCTGGAGAGCTCGCCAGCCATCGAGGGCGATGTGGTGGTGATCGGCGCCGGAGCGATCGAGCAGGGTGAGCATCACAAGCCGGTCGGTGATCCGCAGGGCCACGGTCATCCCGGTTTCGTCCTGGGCGTGCGTATTTCGACCGGCCAGGTGATCTTCCGCGAACCGGTCAACGATCCGGAAAGCTCGCCCGTGCTGCAGGATGGCATCTGCTACATCGGCAGCGGCGTCAATGGCAACCGCGTCGTCGCCATCCGCGCCACCCTCAGCGACGACGAGCTCAAGGCCAAGGGCCAGCAGCGCCGGCTCTGGGATGTCGCCACCCCCTTCCCTGCAACCGGGGCCGTCACCCTAGCCGGTGACAGTGTGCTGATCGGCTGCGGCGCTGGCGATTTCGTCTTCGCCGCGGCCAATCCCGAAGGCCGAGTCATTGCTTTTGATCCGGCGACCGGCGCCGAACGCTGGAGCGTGAAGATGCCAGACGCCGTGCTTGGCTCGATCGCGACGCAGGGCAACACGGCGGTGGTGCCGTGCCGTAATGGCGAGGTCATCGCCCTCGACCTGGCGGCCAAGGGCAAGGAACTCTGGCGTGCCCGGGTCAACCGCCTCGCCCCGGTACTAGCCGGCCCGGCGATCGCCGACGGCCGCGTCTTCGCGATCAGCAACGACGGTTGGATGGCGGTGCTCGACCTTGCGGATGGCAAGCAATTGGAGCGCATCTATCTCAACGATCCAGCTCGTCCGGGCGAGATGGGCCTGTCGACCTCGGCTCCGATAATCCTCGACGGCCGGCTCTACGTCGGCTCGGAGACCGGCGGCCTGCGCTGCTACACGGGCGGCAAGTGATGAGTCACGTCCTTCACCTTGAACTGTGCCGCGACCCACGCCTGGTCGGTGGTAAGGCGATCAACCTCGCCCGCCTGCTTGCGGCTGGCCTACCCGTGCCAACCGGGTTTGCCATCACCACCGACGCCTACCGCGCCGCTGCTCACGACGGCATACCAACGGCACTGCCAGACGAGGTTCGTGAGGCGATCGCCACAGCCTACGCAGCGATGGGTTCGCCGGTGGTCGCGGTGCGCTCGTCGGCCACCGCCGAGGATCTCGCCGGCGCCTCGATGGCCGGCCAATACGAAACCGTCCTCAATGTCCACGGTATCGACGCGGTCTGCGCCGCGGTGCTGCGCTGCTGGCGCTCAATCGACACGCCGCGGGTGCGCGCCTACCTAACAGAGCAGCGCATCGACATCGCTCAGGTGGCGATGGCGGTGGCGGTGCAGCGGCTGGTGCCCAGCGCAGCGGCCGGCGTGCTGTTCACGGTCAACCCGCGCAGCGGCGACGACGGCGAAATGCTGATCGAGTCGTCGTGGGGCTTGGGCGAAGCGGTGGTCGGCGCGCTGGTGCAGCCCGACACCCTGGTAGTCGATCGCGTCACCGGCGCCGTGCGTCATGCCGTGATCGCCGACAAGCGCACCGAGATCGTACCCGGCACGCACGGCGAGAGCGCCGTCCCCGAGGAGCGCCGTCACATCCCCAGCCTGGATGCAGCACAGATCGACGAACTGCGCCAACTCGGCCTGCGCGTCGAGGCACTTTATGGCGCACCACAGGACCTTGAATGGGCGATCGCCGGCGGCCGGCTGTTCCTGCTACAGAGCCGCGCTATCACCACACTCGCTGCGGTGCCTGAGCGGCTGGCTCGCAGCGAGCGCAGCGCCCTGGCAGCGGAACTTGCGGCCGGCCGTGGACCGTGGGTGCGACACAATATCTGCGAGACGCTGCCGCATCCGACGCCACTGACTTGGTCGGTGATCGACCGCTTCATGTCCGGTGCCGGTGGCTTCGGCACGCTCTACCGCGCTGCCGGCTTCGATCCGGCGCCCGATGGCGTACTGCGCCTGATCGCCGGTCGTCCGTACCAGGATCTGGCGCGCAGCGCTGGGTTGTTCTGGGCCGGCTATCCATTTGCCTATGACCTCGACCGGCTGCGCAACGATCCGGGCGCGGCACAGGATCCGCCATCCATTCCCAATGGTACGCCGAGCGAGTTGGCCGACGCCAACCGCCGGCTCGTCACCATTGGCACCGGCATCACCACTCTGGCCGACGACCTCGACCGCCAACTCGAAACCACGATCATCCCAGCTTTCCGCGCCTGGGTCACCGAGGAGTCCGCCCGCGATCTGGCCGCCCTCGACAACGAGCAACTGCTGGCGCTGTGGCGCGACAGCGATGCCCGCGTCATGGGCGATTTTGCCGCACAATCGTTGCTGCCCTCGGTGGTCTGCGCTGACGCCATGGCCAGACTGCGCAGTCAGTTGGAGCCGTGGTGCTGGGACGAAGAACCAAGCGCAGTGGCCGAGCGCCTCGCCGCCAGCACGACGGCGGACAGCACGGTGCGCTCGACCACCGGCCTGCGCGCCCTGGCGCGTGGCGAGCTGACACGCAGCGCCTGGCTGGCCGAATACGGCCACCGTGCGCCGAGCGAATTCGACCTCGCCACGCCGCGCTGGACTGAGCGTCCCGACGACCTCGCCGCCATCGCAGCACCGCTGCGCGAGGCGCCCGATCCGCTGCAGCTGCACCGCGAGCGCGTGGCCCGCGCTGCGGCCGAGACGGAAACCATCACGGCACGCATGGATGCCACATCGGCAGCAGCGCTGCTCGCTACGCTCGCCGTGCTGCAGCGCTACCTGCGCTTCCGCGAAGACGGCAAGCACGAGCTGATGCGCGGCTACGCCGTGCTGCGCCGCCTGGCGCTCGAAGCCGGTCGCCGTCTAGGTATCAGCGCCGACGTGTTCCACCTCGACGAGTCCGAGCTGACCAGCGCCCTGCGCAGCGGCTTCGCCCCCCTGCCACTGATCGCCCAGCGTCGACTGCGCCGTCAGGCCGAATCCGGGCTGTATCCGGCCGCCTTCATCGCCGCCAGCGACTTGCCCGAACTCGGCCGCCCGCCCGTACTGGCCGGCGGCGACTGCATGGCCGCGTTCGCCATCGCTTCCGGCTCCGGTCGTGGCCCCGCACGCATTGTGCAACAACCCGACACGGCTGGCGAGCTGGGCAAGGGCTACGTCCTGGTCTGCCCAAGCACCGATCCGTCATGGACCCCGCTATTCGTCAACGCGGCAGCTTTGGTGTTGGAACGCGGCGGAGCACTCAGCCACGGCGCGGTCGTCGCGCGCGAGCTCGGAATTCCTGCGGTCGTCCTCGACGGCGCGACCCGCATCCTGAAGGACGGCGAGACAGTCGCGGTAGACGGCGCACGCGGCCTGGTCATGCGCGGCGATGCCCAGCCCGCGAGTGGACCAACCGAAAGCGTACCCACGCCAACGTCCGGCCCTATCCCGCGCAGCCAGCTGCCGCCGCCGCCCGGTCCGGGCGAGGCGCGCAGCGCACGCTGGCGCAATGTCGGACTGCTGCTGTGGGGGATCGTCCTTGCTGCTGCCTTCTGGCCCGGCGTCTGGTCGACATCGCACGTCTATCAGCCGATCATCGCCGCACTTGATGCCGTGCTGTGGCCGCTGCTGCGTTCCATCGGCGGACCGCTGACGGTGACCGTACTGGCCGGCGGCATGGCGGTGCTGTGCATGCTGCTACAGCGACTGCTGACCGACAACCACCGCTTGGTCATCGCCCGCGACCGTGCCGCCGCGCTGCGCACCACGGCGATGGCGCTGCCTGCCGAAGATCCCCGCCGGGCCGAGCTGCTCGCTGCCGCATCTCCGGTCCAGTGGCGTATCCTTGGCGCGTCGATGGTCCCGGTCGGACTGCTGCTGGGACCCATGATCTTCGGCGTGTTCTGGCTGACCGACCGCATCGAAGTGCAGGCCAACCCGCCCGGGACGCCGGTGCAGCTGATCGCGGAAATCGACGGCGAGCACAAAACGCCGATCACCGTTAGTGGCGAGGGTCTCACGGTCGAGGAAGCTATCACCCCGGCAACCCAAGCGCTGCCGCCGATCCGCGCCACCCTGATCGACCTGCAACGTAGCTGGACGCGCAGCAGCAACCTCGCCAGCCAACCCTGGGAGCTGCAGGCCGCCGGCCGCGCCGCGCGCACGGCGACGCTGGCCGATCTCGCCGCGTATCTGGAGCAGCCCATGCCCAACCGCGAACTGTTCTGGCGCATCGCCACGCCGGAGCGCTCTGGCCGTTTCGACGTCACCTTAAAAGCCGCAGACGGTGGTGAACTGGCTCGCATCCCGCTTGTACTGGGAGCCGACGTCGCGCCACAGCAGACTGAACTGGTGACCCGTCGTGGCCAGGTCGACAAGCTGCTGCCGGTGATCCGGCCTGCTGCCGGCCCAGTGAAGCGTATTGTCGTGCTCTACCAGAACGCCCAGGCGACTGCTTCGCCGCCGCCATTCTTGCGTCCCTTCGCCTGGGCCGGATGGAACTGGGACCTGGGCTGGATCGGCTTCTACATCGCGATCTACGTTCCAGCCATGCTGCTAGCCAAGCGCCTCCTGCGTGTGGCCTGAGGCAACGACCATGGATATCAGCCAACTCACCTCCGACGAGAAGTCTGCTCAACTGATGTACGGTGCCCCGGCGGTGGCGCGCCTCGGCCTACCGGCGTGGAGCTGGGGCAGCGAACTGCTGCATGGCCTCGCTCGTTGGGGCCGGGCGACGGTGTTCCCACAAGCGCTGAACTTGGCGCAGACTTGGGATCCGGCACTGATCCAGCGCGTCGCCGCGGCGGCAGCTGACGAAACGAGAGCCAAGCACCACTACCTGCTCGCCCAGGGCAGACGTGCGCCGGGTCTGGTCGCTTGGTCGCCGAACATCAACCTGTTTCGCGATGCCCGCTGGGGCCGCGGCCAGGAGACCTACGGTGAGGATCCACTGCTGACCAGCCAGCTTGGCCGGGCCTACGTCCGCGGTCTGGCCGGGGATGATCCGCAGCACCTCCGCATTGGCGCAGTGATCAAACATTTCGCCGTGCACAGCGGCCCTGACGCCGAGCGGCACCGCATCGACATCCCGATCGACGAGCGCGAGCTGTGGCGTACCTATCTGCCGCATTTCGCCGCCTGCCTGTCTGAGCCCGGAGCATTGGGCGTGATGGGTGCCTACAACCGCCTCGGTGGCGAGGCCTGCTGCGCCAGTCCACGGCTGCTGCAGGGCATCCTGCGCGACGAGTTGGGCTTCACCGGCTTCGTCATTTCCGACGGCGGCGCCCTTTCCGATCTGTTCAACGGACATGGCCTATGTTCCGATGCCGCCGCCTCCGCTGCGCTCGCGCTGCGCGCCGGCTGCGACGTCTGCCTAGGCGATACCGTCTTCGAGCACCTACCCGAGGCGCTGCGCCGCGGGCTGATCAGCGAGACTGATCTCGACCGCGCCCTGGAGCGACTCAACGCTGCACGCAGCCGACTCGGCGGCTTCGCTAAACCAGAGACGGTGCGCTGGAGTTCGACGCCGATTGAGGTGCTCGACAGCCCTGCGCACCGCGCCCTGGCGCTGGAGGCGGCACGATCCTCGCTGGTGCTGCTGCACAACACCGGCGTCCTGCCGCTGCAACGCGACAAGCTACGCAAGCTGCTGGTGGTCGGCCCGCGGGCCGCCGACGTACGCATGCCGCTGGGCAACTACAACGGCACCAGTGGCCGCATTGTCAGTGTCCTCGAAGGCCTGACTGCCGCCATCGATCCAGGTACCGTCATCGAGTGCTGGCCCGGCTGCGATGTCGCCTCCGATGATCGTCGCGCCATCGCCCACACCGCAATGCAGGCCGGCGGCGCTGACGCGATCGTCGCTGTGCTCGGCCTTGATCCGTTCTGCGAAGGCGAGGAATACGACGCCCCGCTCGCTGCCCGCATTGGTGACCGCGACAGCCTCGAACTGCCCGGCGTGCAGCGCGAACTACTCGAAGCCCTGCTGAAGACCGGACGGCCCGTCGTGCTGGTGCTAACCGGCTGCGCTCCGCAGGCGATCGGCTGGGCCCTCGACCGCCTGGCGGCCTGCGTGCTGCTCGGCTATCCCGGCGAGGAATGCGGCACGGCACTCGCTGAGGTGCTGCTGGGCGCATGCAACCCGTCCGGCCGGCTCGCCGTTACCTGGCCGCAACGGGTCGAGGATCTGCCGCCTTTCGACGACTACGCCATGGCCGGCCGCACCTACCGATTCGCCAGCGTCGAACCGCTGTTTCCATTCGGTTTCGGCCTATCGTACACCAGCTTTTCCTACGCCGACATCAGCGCCCCAGCAACTATACACTGTGGCGCGCCGGCCTCGGTCAGCGTCCGGGTAAGCAACACCGGCGGACGAAGCGGCAGCGAGACGGTGCAGCTGTACGCCAGCCGACCCGGCGCTGGGACCGGACATCCGATCCGCCAACTCGGCGCCTTCGCCCGCGTCGCCTTGGAGCCTGGCGCCAGCGCCACCGTCACACTGACCGTGCCGCCGCACCTGATGGCGCTCTACACCGCCGACGGCCATCCCGAGGTGACTCCCGGCCGCCTGGAACTGACGATTGCCGGCCACCAGGGTGACGCGCGTAGCACGCACCTGACCGGCCAGCAGCCCCAGCGGCTTACGGTCGCCCTGGACGGGCCTGCGGTCCGTCTCCTGCGCGGTGCGATCGACCTGGCCTGACCCTGCGATCGGCTATTTGGGGGCTGCTTCGGTCGACCATAACGCCGGGCCGCGGTCCCAGTTGCCGGTGAAGTCCTTGCCCTCGTGGCGCACGTGGACGTGATACCGCTTGCTGTTGTATACCCAGGAGGCGCTGAACCGGCCGCCGCCTTCGACCTGCCAGCACGGCACATCGCCGCGCACATCGTGCAGTGGATAGATCAGCGCTCCAAGTACCTCGGTAGAACCGCCGACCTGCTTGAGCGAGATGGTGCCGGCATCTGCCTCGGTCTTGTAGCCGAGGATCCACGCCGTCCCGCCATTGTTCTCCATTAACACCCGGTCGCCGAACTCGGCGTTGGTTTGGCGCGCCCACAGCCTGTGCCCCTTCCCAATCGACCAGCGGCCTATCACGTCCTCAATGAAGGTCTTGCCGGCACCCGTGGCACGGTAGACCGCATCACCGGCGAAGTCGGCATGGCGGAAGACGGCGGTGCCGCTGCCGGCATGTTCGACGTCGCCTTCGAAATACAGGTGCTCGAAGATGATTGAGGCGTTGCCCTCGATGCGCAGTAGCGGCGTGACTCCCTGCTTCGCCTTAAGCGAACTCTGGAAGCCGACGAGCTTCTTAGTCGTACCTTTGATCACGATGGTCTTGTCCACCTCGTAGCTTCCATTGGGCAGGTACACCACCGGCGCTCCGCTGTCGATCGCCTTTTGCACATCTCCGGCGCCGTTGACCCAGTCCTTCTCGCTCGTGGGCCACCACAGCGGCGTCTCCTCCACCGGCAGGCCGAGCGGCCTGGGGGCGCCGGCCTGGGCGCAGGTCTGCCACCCCTGCCTCCATGAAGCGACCTTGGTCGCCAGTTTCGCGTCCTTGGCGGCCACGTCGTTGGCGTCCTTCCCGTCGATGACCGTGGCATAGCCGGTGCACGACAGGTTGCGGATGTCGGCGATGCCCGGCGTGGCGATGGCCGGCTCAGTGGCCCCAGTGCCAGTGATCACGGCATCGACCAGCACCAGCATCTGGTCGCTATCTTTGATCCGCACCGCTGGGGCCTTGCCGGAGGCGGTCAGCCGATGCATGAAGATCGGGTTGTGTTCGCTCCACACGCCCACCTTGGCCTGATCCTTCAGTACGATGTCCTCGAAGGTCATCGAGTATTGCCAGTTTCCGGCCATCGAGATGCCGGTGTCGAAGCCCTGGATCTCCACCGCCTTGATCAGCCCAGGTCCTGGCCAGTTCCGGTCCATCGCCAGGCCGGTGCGGCCCGATCCGGCCGGCGCGCGGATCAGCACGTTCTCGACCGTGCCTCGGTTATTGGCGATGAAGTCGATGCCGGTGGCGCCAGGGTTGCCGCTGCCGACGTCGACGGTGAGGTTCGCGATGCAGTGGCGGAAGGCTTGGTTGCCGCCTCCGCCCTCATTGCCGCCGCCGCCGTTCATCTCCGAGCCGGTGGCCACCACATAGCGCGGATTGGCTGCATCGGTGTAGCCCTCGCAGGCGTCCTTGAGCTTTAGTACCGACTTGGTTCGGCCCTGGCCGACCAGCAGGAAGCCGGCGCGCCAGCCGAAGCTCCAACCCTTGAGGTCTTTGTACTGGCGGCCCTCGATCGGCGCGCTGACCAGATAGGTGCCGGACGGTAGCCAGATCATCGGCGGCGCGGCATAGCGGCTCCGGTCAATATTTTCGCTGATCGCCTTGCGGATCGCCGCGGTGTCGTCGGTCTTTCCGTCACCCACCGCGCCGTAGTCCTTGACGTTGACCACGCCCGAGTCTTTGGGCGGCACGAAGTCCGGCCACTCGGCGGCGGCGGCGGCGAGAGAACACCAAGTTATAAGAGCGAGGACACGCATGATGGACTCCTGGGCTCAGCGCTTGAGGCGGATGACGAACACCGGCTTGTCGTTGGGTACGCGCAGCGTACCGCCGGCGACCGTGCCCTCGCCGATCGGCTGCATCGTCCAATCGTAGATGGTGTAGCCCATACCGTCGATGGCCTTGCAGGCGACTGTGCCAGCAACGCGCGCCGTCAACACGGGCAGGCCACCACCTTGGCGTCCGTCGCCGGCCTTGGCGTAGAGCGGGTTGGCGGTGTCGCCGGCAATCTCGAAGTCCGATTTGGCCAAGCTAAAGCCGGTGTTGAAGCTGGTGCTGACTAGGACCAGGGCGGCAGACTTGCACTGCGCCAGCGGCTTGCCGTCCTCGCTGTGCAGGGCGAAGGAGATGTAGCCCTCGTCGGCGGTCACCGGATCGTAGATGCCAGCCGGGTTGTTGATCGCGATGTCTGACAGAGTGACGCCATTGGCGAAGGCATGCTTGCCGCCAACCTTGGGCAGGAAGCCAGTGAACACCGCGGCACCGGGAGCGTCGAACACGATATTTCCGAGCTTCCAGTCGATGCGGATCTCGGGCGTCGGCGTGTACGGGTTGTGGGTGAAGCGATCCTCGATGCGCACCACCGGGCCGCGCACCTCGTTGTCCTCGCGCGTCGGATCAATGATTAGCCGGGCGCCATACTGGTAAACCGTCTGCAGCATGTCGAGACCGCGCAGGCCGTAGCTGCGGCCGTAGCTCATGCTGTCGGGATCCTGCAGGCTCTTGCGCCCGTAGATGAACGTGGTCGGCGAGGCCGCCGGTTTCAGCAATCCGCTACGCCAGATGATCGCAGCGGCGCGCATCGACGCCATCTGCACCTCGTCGAAGGTGTAGTGGTAGCCCTGCGGGTGGCCGCCAACGGTGATGTCCATCGGCTCGACCCAGCGCTGCGGATCGGCCGCGCCGGAGGGCGGGGCGAAGTAGTGCCAGCACACGCCGTCCCAGTCCTGGATCGCAGCCAGGCTGGCGAGGCGGTAGGGGAAGTCGGCGCGGTACTTGGCCGGTTGCTGGATCTGCGTCTCGTACGCGAGGTATGGCTTGCCCGGCACCTTGTTGTGCTCCAGCCACGGCACGCCCTGGGCGATGCCCGGCGGCTTGATCAGCCAGCAATTCCACGGCCCAACGTTGGCCTTCACCGCTTCGTTCTCGGAACGGAACATCCACTCGGCCTGGGCGTCAGCGAACGTCTCAGGCGCCTTGCGCACGTCGCCCCAGCCATTGACGTAGGCATCGTGGACCGAGACGTCGGAGTTCTGGTGCATCCACTGCGACTGGATTTCGTAACCGATGCCGGTGTCCCAGGCCAGGACGCAGGCCTTGGTCGACCGGCCGAGCGGCTTGAACGCCTCGGCCTCGCGGCGCTTCGACGACAGGTGCAGGTCGCTAAAGAACGCCAGCACGTCCTCGCCGCGCTCGCGGGCGAAATCGCTGCGCTTCCATTTCTGGCCCTTGCCGGCCTCGGCTGCGGCGATCAGCGCCTTGCGCGCGGTTTCATCGACCGCCACGGTTGAAAGGTCCTGCTCGCCAGCCAGCGGCAGGATCTGCACCGAGCCGGTCGCTAGGCTCTCGCCCGGCAGCAGCTTGCCCCAGCGCTTGAGCAGCGTGGCCTCGTCGGGATAGCGGGTCTTGAGGAAGGTGATCCAGCGATCCTGCAGGGTCTGCTGGAAGTAGGCGGGCAGACCGCGGAAGGTGCCGCCGACCATCTTGGAGATCCACCATTCCTCGTTGGACAGCTCCCAGGCGGCGAACACCGGATCGTCAGCGTAACGCAGACCGGTGTGGTGGTTGACGTGGGTGGCGATCTCGGCGCGGCGCTTGATCGCCATCGCCTCGAAGCGGCGGTCCCACTTGCGTACGATGTTCCACACGTCGACGCCGTCCTTGCCCCAGGCGGTCATCGCCTCGGCCCAGGGCTTGGCGCTAGCGGCATCCTCAATGATGCCGGCGTCCGCGGCAGTGATCTTGCCGAAGTCGTTGATGCCGGCGTGCCACAGATGCAGGCCGCGCTGCTTCATGGTGGCGTAGAAGTGGTCGATGATGTCGGCGCGCGAACCGTCGCCGGGGACGTAGTCCTCGCGCACCTTGTGCCAGGTGCGATTGAGGTTGAAGCCGAGGTCGACCAGGCGCTGGACCAAGGCCTCGTTATGGCGATAGGCCTCGGCAACCTTGGCGGCGCGCTGCTCGGGGGTGTCCTCGGCCTTGATCGCAGCCCAGGTGCTGGGCAGGCCGCCAATGGCGCCCCAGAAGCGGATGCGCACGCCGCCGAGCGTAAGGTGGCCGGCGGCGTCCGCGACCACGTATTCGCTGGCCTTGAGCGTGGTCGGATCGATGGCTTCAACGGCGCTGACGGAGACAGTCAGGGCGAGGAGGGTGGTGGCGAGGGCTGGTAGGCGCATGCGGGGGGGTCCAAAATGTAGTGTTGTTAACCTCCATAACGGAACAATAGGCGAGGTGTGACCTGGTTGTATACGCCACGCCTGGAACGATCATTGCAGCGCGCGCAAGCAGACCGACATCGCCAGCGACCTTCGCCGCGCCATCCGCAGCGGGAAGCACCTGACAGGCTCCCGGCTGCCAACCGTGCGCGAGCTGACCGTCAGCACCGGGGCCGGCCTGCCCACGGTGCAGCGCGCGCTGCGTATCCTGGTCGAGCAGGGCTTCATCTTCACCAACGGACGCCACGGCACGCACGTGGTCGAGCATCCGCCGCACCGCTGCCGCTTCGGCCTGGTCATGTCCGAGCGGCCCGGTGCAGACGGCCGCTACGCCCGGCGCCTGTCGCAGGCCGTGGCCGAAGCCGCCGGCATGCTGGCCGGGCTGCTGGTCATGGATCTCGATCGCTGCGACACCTGGCTGGGTCCCGCGCTCGCCGGCATCCCGCTGATCGCCGCTCCGGAACCCGGCCTGCATATCAACGGTCGGCTGATCCTCGATTAGTCCCCATCGTCAACCTCGCGGTCAACGAAGCGGCGGCGGCCGGGCGGAAGCGCTTGGCCTTTATCGGCGAGGCCAATGTCATCACCCTCGCCTATCTTCCGACGCTGCGGGCCGGGGCTCAACGACACGGCCTCGAGTTGCCGGCGTGCCGCATTCACGCAGCCGCGATCGCCTGCCCGGCGTGGGCCACCCAGGCCGTCGAGGGCTGCTGGGATCCGTGCACCGGCAATCCGCCCGACGCGCTGATCGTGCTCGACGACAACCTCGTGGACTCGGCCATCGCCGGCCTGTGTACACCCGGGCCGCGCGCCGCCGGCACGCTGCTCATCCACCTAGCGAACTTCCCCTCAGCCCCGGCCGACTGGCGGCCGCTGATCCGGCTCGGTTGGGACCAGCGTGCGGTGCTGGACAGCGCTTTCGGCTTCCTCGCGGCAAAGCCGCCCCGGCGCGCTCCGCCGACGGACATCAGCGCCTCGGTGCAGACGGAGCGAATGAACGACCCCAGTATGCCGCGGTCGAATGGGCCATGAAGACACAGCTGAACTTCGCGTGTTTCTGGACTCGGTGTACCCTTCTGATGTGAACGCCCCAGTCACTGGCGCCGGCTCAGAGCCTGTTCCGACCCTGCAAATCCTCATTCAGGGATATGAGGATCAGGGCCTGGTCGCGGGGCGTGCCCCGAGGCAGTATGCGGAAAGCGAGGAGTCGCACCTGACCAGCCTGGCGTTCGCTGGCGAACTGCCCAGCGAGGGTCTGGGCAGCCTGGCGCAGGGCTGGTTCCTGACCGGCTTGAATCAAGGCGAGGCTGCGCGTCTCCTCGGCCAGCAGCAAGTCCACCACCCGCCCCTGAACGATGGCGGCGCGAACCAGCCCCGCTGCGGCTTGATGGCGGAATAGCAAGGCGGTATCGCCTGTCGTCTCTGGTGCGAGCAGGGTGGCGGACAGGGGCTCGTGGCGTTGCTGCCCAGCCTGCTGACGCAGGTGCTCCAGCTGGGCAGCCTCGTCCATGGCCAGAAGGTCGCCATCGATCCCGTGCGAAGTGGCCAGCTCCGGGGACGCGTCCGGGACCTGCGGCGACGATCGGCCCAGCTGCCACCAGGCTAGCGGCAGCAAGACCAGTAGGACTGCGGCAGCCACCCGCAGGAACGTGATCCGGAACGCGGGCCCGCCAGCCAAGGCGCGGCGCACGCGCTTGCTGCGCTGCCGCTGTTGCGCCTGTAGCACTTCGCGCAGGCCAGCCAGGGTGAGCAGGGCCCGGCCCAAGGCGAGGCGCAGGTCCGGTTCGGCCATCAGCCGTTCCTGCAGGGCGGCCGAGTCGGCCTCCGACAAGGCATTATCAAGGAAACGCTCGATCAGGACCTGGTCGTCGCTCATGTTGTGCCCGTCCGCCGGACGCAATCCTCGAGCATCACCCGCGAACGGCTGAGCAGTTGGTAAAGCGCTTTGACCCCCATCGTCAGACGCTGGGCGATGCGGCTGCAATCCAGGCCCTGGGCATAGCGCAGATCGAGGGCGCTTCGGGCGCGCGGAGTGAGTTGCTCCAGGCAGGCGCGCAGACGGGCGAGCCGGTCCCCCTGCGGTCCCTCCTCGTCATCCACCGCCTCCTGCACGCAACGTTCCAGAACCTCGTCCTTGAGCGGGGCCATGCGCCTGTGCTTGTCGTGGAGCGAGGCCAGCCAGGTCAGACGGATGATGGTGAAGGCCCAGGCCAGGAAGGGCTGGTCTGGGCGAAGCTGCTGCCATTTGCCGCAGATCACCACATGGGATTCCTGAAAGAGGTCCTCGGCCTGCTGTGGATTCCGGGTCAGTCCCAGGCTATAGGCCCACAGCGCCGGGCGCTCGGCCAGGGCCCGACGGAGTACAGCATCACGACCCACGTCATACATATGCATATCATAGAGCTGCCGACCATTTCCTGACAAGGGAATATTTTGACCGAATGGACCCAGATGTCATGTCAGGAATGGCCTGGCATCCCCATGGTTGAATTGGAGGCCGCCAGACCTGGCGGAGCACCATGTATCATGTGACCATCTTTGTCTGCGCCCTCATGCTCACTCAGGGCGCCGCCTCGGCTGCGACAGCCCCCACCCTGAGTTTGGGCCCGGATGTGGATATCGGCTCCAGCTACGGCAACCCCACCCTCAGCCAGTACCAAAGCGACCTGCGCTGCGATCCGAACGATGCGCGGATCATGGCCGTGACCTGTAAACTCGAGACCACACCCAGCCAAAGCGAGAATGAGACGCTCTGCTTCAGCACCGTGGATGGGGGCGTGACCTGGCGCTCGACCCGCCAGTTGGCGAGCAGCGATCCCGACGTGGTCTTCGCCCCGGATGGCAGCCTGCACTGGACCTTCATCAACAATGGGTCGGGTAAACGCCTCGGCTATCGTCGTTCTCTCGACCATGGCCTGACCTGGGAAGCGACCCGGGATCTGTCGGCGACCGTCGACCA
This sequence comes from Planctomycetota bacterium, assembly GCA_038318565.1. Classification (GTDB taxonomy): domain Bacteria; phylum Planctomycetota; class UBA11346; order UBA11346; family UBA11346; genus UBA11346. The sequence continues at coordinate 10,802 of JBBQCI010000057.1, read as the reverse complement.
TCCCCATATCACCTGCGATCGCAGCGGCGGCCCCTTTCACGGCAGCCTCTATGTGGCCGGTCGGCGCTTCAGCAATGATGGGATCGCTGTGCTGCGCTCGCGGGATGGCGGCGGCACCTGGCAGGTGCTCCACCTTCCCTTGACCGAGGCGCCACGCCTGCGCAAAGGTTTCGTCTACGGCTCGACGGTTCTCGTCAACGGCACGCTACTGATCCCGATCAAGACCGAGAACACCATCATCGTCACGAACGATCGGTACGGCGGAGCCATCAGCGAGGTCTACATGCTGCGCTCCACTGATGGGGGCGTCACCTTCGCCCCGGCACAGTTGATCGGCAGCAAGAACGGCCCTGCCATCCAGGGACCTGGCGGAGCCTTCCAACTCGCCAACCTGGTCTCTGGACCCTGGGCTGGAGGCCAGCGCATCTACCTCGCCTGGAGCCAGACACGCGATCAACAGCCGGCGGTCCTGGTGCTGAGCACCTCGGATGATGGTGGCCTGACCTGGTCCCCGCTGCGTGAGGTCCTGCAGTCGGCCCCGACCGGCTGGGGCGTGGCCGGCGCCAGTCTGATGTGCAACCGGGCCGGTGTGCTGGCAGTGCAGTGGTACAGCGAACCGGACTTTTCGACCTTCGACCTCTATTCAGCGGTGTCCATCGATGGCGGGGTGTCCTTCACCGCACCGCTACGGGTCTCGCCGGAAACCTCCACCGCGCCGCCCTCCGAGGCCCGCGTGCCCGGCCAGGACCAGGTCTATGCCGATGCCGCCGCCGATGGCAGCTTCCGTCTGGTCTGGACCGACGCGCGACGCAATGCGCCGGGCTATGTCCTGCATACCCGGACTTTGAACGTCCAGGTTGCCGATGCGAACCGCGATGGGGTCGTAGATGCCCAGGACAAGGCGTTGATCGGCACCAATTTCGGACGCAGCGGCAGCACCATCACTCCCGCCGGGGCAGATGCCAACGGCGATGGACGGGTGGATGCGGTGGACCTTGGCATCATCAATCGAGGCCTGGGCCACTGACCGGAAACGCGGACCAGGTCAGAGCCGGGGCGCAGCCGCTGCGCTGGCGGGCGGTGGTCGAGGGCGCGGGCGCGGGCGCCCAGGCGCCACCTACAGCCGCTCGGCGCTGCCGTGGGAGACGAATCGGATCATGGCTTCCTGGCTGCACCGTCGAAGCGCCGGGGCAGTTCGGCGATGCCGGCGGGGACGACCGTGCCCCGCTCGAGGTCCACCAGCAGGCTGGTCAGACTCAGACCCGGCGCGTCGGCTAGCTGCCGCCGGGCCTGCTGCCAGGCGGCGACCAGGCGCTCAACGACGGCGTCCTCGGGCAGGGTCTGCATCCGGCTCAGGCGCAGGGCGCAGACCGTGATGGTACCGCCCGCGGCCTGGGCCTCGGCGCCAAGGGTACGCAGGTGCCGGAGCAGGCGCGGCGGCAGGACGCCGCCCGCACCCAGGGCGAAGCCGTGGTCATCGCGGCAGTCCCAGGCCAGGGCCTCGGGTTCGAAGAGGACGATGCTGAAGCGCCGCTGGCGCTCCTGGATCGACAGACTGGCGCTGGCCGGAAGTCCGCTGCGGATGCGCGCCTGGGCCAGAGCGGCGTCGAGGCCAAGCAGGGGCCGGCCGTCATCGCTGGGAGCCGTGGATGAAGGCGGTGATGCTGGCGGCGCAGGGGCCGGCAACGGCGTGGGCACCGCCACCGTGCCGAGAGCGGGCGCCGGATCGTGCCCTGGCCGGACGAGCAGCAGGACGGCGACGACGACGAGCACGGCCACCCCGGCCAGGACCAAGCCGCCGGAACCCGTGGCGCGCGGCCGGCGCAGCGGACGCCGGTCGGCGACCTGCGTCGGTTCTGCCGCTGAGGCTGGGCTGGCGCCCACACCCAAGGCCGCCACCAGCAGGCAGGCGGGCACTTGGTAGCCGAGACGGCGGAAACTGTCCTGCAGGGCCCGGCGCGCGGTCTGCATGCGCTTGTGCAGGGCCTCCAGCGAGATGCCCAGGCGCTGCGCCAGGTCCTCGCGGGGCAGGCCCTGGACCAGGTGCAGGTCGATGAGTTCCCGCTGCGCGTCGGGCAACTGGCCCAGGGCCTCGCGGGCGGCGGCACGCAGGCCTTCGATGACCTGGGGGACGACGGCGACGGCGCTGCGGGCGCTGGCCTGCTCTCGGCTAATGCGGCGGGTCTCGCTGCGGCGCAGGGTGGCGCTGATGTGGCGGCTGACCGTGGCTAGCCAGGGGCGCAGGCCGCTGGGATCGGTGATCACCGCCGCCTCCTGGGCGAGGACGAGGAAGACGCGTTGGGCCGCGTCATCCGCCAGATGCGGGGTGGCGCTGAGCCCGTCACGGCACCAGGCCAGCACCGCCTGCCGGTGGCGCTCCACCAGCTCGGCGAAGGCGTCCTCATCGCGGTGCTCGCGCCAAGCGGAGAGCAGGCGGCCATCAACTGAGTCGGCGCTGGGCTCGGGTGCGGGCTCGGGTGCGGGTGCGGGCTGGGCCATGACATCTCCGGTCTCCACGAACAGAACGCCGCCGCTAGGCCTGGATGGAATGGTGGCAGCGTCGATGGCGCCCGGTCTGTCACACAGTGCCAAGATGGGGCAGTGCCGCCTTTCCAGGCCCTGCAGGCGGCGGCGCTCCAAAAGCGCACCCAGGAACCAGCCATGCCCTCCCCTCTGTGCTTCGCCTTCGTGCTCATCGTCCTCGGGGTGCTGAGCACCTCGATGGTCAGCGGCGCTTCGCCCGTCGAAATCGCCGATCAGACCCGGCTGGTACCGATCCGGCGCGCCGGCGAGGTCCCGGTGCTGGTCATCCCCGCCGCCTATCCGGGTTTCGCCGCCACCTTCACCTCGGCTCAGATCAGTGCGATGTTCAATCAGCAGGACTTCACCTGGGCCAATGGTCAGGGCGCGGTCCGCGACTATCTCCTGGCCGCCTCCCAGGGCCGCTTCCGGACGACCTTCACGGTCGCGCCTTGGGTTGCCTTCGCCAAGACCCGCGACCAGTACTTCGCCGAATGGATCACCAGACCGCCCACTGGCGAGGTCTACTACCGCAGCAGCATGGGCAGCGACGCCCTGGCGGCGTTGGCGGCGACCGGCTTCGATTTTCGTCCCTTCGATGGCGACGGCGATGGGTTCGTGGACTTCCCGCCCATCGTCGTCCATCAGGGCCGTGGCCTGGACGAGGTCCGCTACACCATTGGCCAGCAGAACATGATCGGCCACTTCGCGCCCATGCCATCGCCGGTGACCTACAACGGCGTGCGCTTTGACACCTACATCACGGGTCCCGAACTGCGCGGCACCGACCACCCCAAGGCGGGCCTGTTCTGCCATGAGATCGGCCATGCCCTTGGTCTGCCCGAGCTCTACGACAGCACCCCGCCGGGAACGTTGCTGGCCGACATCGGCAGCGGCATCGGCAGTTGGAGCCTGATGTCCTGGTGGGATGTGAATGCATCCTCGCCCTACCCCATCCTGCCAGGGGCCTGGGAACGGTCCTACCTGGGTTGGGGACGGGTGGTGGACCTCAGCAGCAGCGCCAGCGGCGTGACCCTGCCGGCATCGGCGGCCAGCGATGGGGTGATCTACCGCATCCGCAGCGGTTGCGCGCCCCAGGAATATTTCCTCATCGAGAATCGCACACGCAGCGGCTTCGACGGTGTCCTGCCTGGCGCCGGCCTCCTGGTCTGGCATGTCGACGAGTCGCTCTGGGATGGCCGCTGGACCAATGGCGCCCCCGTGAACAGCGACGAAAATCGTCGCCTAGTCGACCTCATCCAGGCGGACGGCCTGGCGAATCTCAACCAGCTCAAGTACCTCACCAACCCCTTGCGGGCGAATCCGGCCGCTAACCAGGGCGATGCCGGCGATCCCTTTCCTGGCACGGCGAACGTGCGCAGCCTGTCGAGTGCCAGCAATCCACGCTTCGCGAGCTACGTCAATGGTGCCCTGCCCTGGAGCCTGTCGGCGATCAGCAATGCAGGACCGGTGATGAGCTTCAGCCTGACCATCGGTCCGGTTGGCCCGGTGGCAGGCGATGCGAACGGCGACGGGGTCCTCAGCAGCGCCGACCTGACCTTCGCAACCAGACGCTTCGGCACCCGCAGCGGTGACCCTGGCTTCGCAGCCACGGCAGACCTGGACGGCTCGGGTGGGATCGACGCCCACGATCTGAGCCTGATCACTCGGGCCCTGGGCCACTGACATGCGCGCCTGCCCGCCCCTCAGCGGCCTTGAGCCATGATCGCCCTGCCCGAAACCACGAGCGATGCCGAATGGCGTGCCTGGCTGCGTCACGGAAGCCACCGCGATTTCGACGCCGCGGTGGCGCCCTGGCTGGAGCTTTTGCAGCGCATCGCCCGTCGCCTGCTGGGCCCCAGTCTGTTGGCGGACGACGCGGTGCAGGAAGGACTGCTGCAGGTCGTCAGGCGACGCAGCGAGTTGGATCCGTCCATTTCGTGCGAAACGGCTCTGGCCAGCGCCGTTTACTACCGTGGTCTGACCCTGGGCCGTGCCGAGGGCCGTCGCCGCCGGCACGAGACGGAAGCCGGCCGGCGCTGGGTTCGCCGCAGTGATCGCCCCCAGGCCGCAGCGGATCTGACGGCCCTGCTCAGCGCCCTCGACACCGAGCAGCGCCAGGTCCTGCAGCGGCGCTATCTCGACGGCGAACCCATCGGCAGCATCGCCGGCAACCTGGGGCTGAGCGCGAACGCCTGCACGGTGCGCCTGCACCGTGCGCGGATGGAACTAAGGCAACTGGTGCAATAAAGATTCCGCACGTGTGATCCCTGATGCGATGTATCGATGGACCACACGGGCACCTTCCAGACCGGCCGCCGGACAGCCCGGCGAAGCCGACAATTGGACCCCTTGGTTCTGGCTGCGCCGGGCTGTGACTCGGCGGTCAAAGCCGTCGCCCACCAGGGTGACGCGCGCAGCATCGCCCTAACCAGCCAGCAGCCACAGCGCCTGACCGTCACCTTTGACGGTGCTGCAGTTCGACTGCGCCGTGGCGCGATCGACCTGGCCTGACACTTCCGCCATCCATCGACTAAGCCATGCTGCCGCCATGACGGCACCGCACGAAGCCCGCTCCTGGCGCCTGCCATGGTACCTCTGGCTCGCAGGAATCGCGGTGTGCCTGCTCGGGCTTGGCGCTTGGTGGTTGTCGAGCGACCGGGACCTGCTCGCCTTCGACGCCAAGGCCCGCGCTGCAGGCGTGCTGCCGACGTGGGCCGAGGTCGGACTGACCGCGAGTCCGCCAGCCCGGATCGCTCGTTGGAATCGGCTGATGCAACTGGCCGAGTCGGTGAAGAGTTATCAGAGCTCCTGCGATTGGCGGCCACGGGCAGGCGAAGCCAATCCGCCGGAACTGGTCGGGCACCACAACGCGCTACCCACCAGCGACCTCGCCGAGTTGCTGACCTTATGCGATGAACTCACCCCGGGTGTCATCCTGCGCCAGACGACGATCAGCTACGATACGATTTTGGACGATTTTGGACCGATCCATTCCTTGTGCCGCCTGCTGGCCGAGCGCATAGCCTTGGCTTCCGACGTGGAGGTTGCCTGCGAATCCCAGCGACTGCTTACAGCCGCCGCTACCCAGCAGACGACGTCCATCGGCGTGCTAGTCAGGCATTCTTGTCTGGCCATCTGGCAATCAGCGGTAGCACGCAGGCTGGATAGCCCGGGCATCGACCGCGAGCGGCTAGCTGGGGACGCCGACCGAGCGCGCCTCCTGCTGGCCGCAGACCTGGCGACCTGCCTGGACGGGGAGGTGCGTATGTGCCGCGACCTGCTGCAGCGCCTGCAGAACGGCGAACCCAAGGTGGTCATGGAATTCGAGGGGTATCTCGACCTGCCGCGTTGGTTGCACGGCATGGGCTTGGGCAGGACGTGGGTGCGGATGGGTCGCAGACAGGTCTTGGACCTGCTGCTGGATAGCGCGGTGGCGTGGAACGGTGCGATCGATTTTCCGACGCGGACCAAGGCTCTTGGCGTGGTCCAGCATCGGATCGAAGCCTTGCCGGAATGGCAGCCGGCCGCTCGGCTGGCCCAAATCCTGACCCCGGCAGCGGGTATGATTCATGATTCCTGGATCAAGGCCGACACCGGCCTACGCATCATCGCAGCCGAACTCCGCCATACCGCGTGGCCGATCGACCCGATGGATCCGACCGGCAAGCCGGTGCGCCGGATCGAACGTAACGGCCGTCTGATCGGCTATTATCTGGTCGGCAGCAATGGTGTCGACGATGGCGGCAAAGTCAGCGGTGGTAGCAGTAGCAACGACGTCTGCACAGCACTCTACGAACGTTTAGGCACACAGATGGCGGCCGATCCGCCCAAGACCGATCCCTGATCAGCCCCGGCCATCAGTCAGCGGCATCACTGCCACATGGTTGCCGTGCACTTGGTGCACCACGATCGGACTGCCGGCGGCGATGTCGCCGATATGGGCGAAGACTGGGAAATCCGGCGCACTGCCCAGGCGGGCCTTGGCGAGCGGATGTGCCGTATCGATCAACACCCCGGTGGTGCCAACCGTGATGCCAAAGGTGCGCGGATCGTTGTAGCTGACCTCGGGCTCCAGGTGCTTGCGCACCACTTCGACCGGGTCGGTCCCGGCCAGGGCGCTGGCTGCCAGTTTTGGCACATCGAGGCGGATGCCCCCGCGGTGGGCCGCGACCAAAGCGAGCGCGAGCGAGCGCGCGTCACCACCGCTGCGCTGATGGGCGGTGAAGAAGGCGAGGTCCTGCTTCAGACCAGCCTCGCGGGCGGTCAGCCAGGCGTCATGCGGAACATCGCTGTGACGACGACCGAGCACGGCCAGGACGATCGTCCCGGCATCGACCGGCACGCCAGCCGCCTTGCAGCGCAGCCAGACCAGCCAGGCGCGCGACATCACGATCAACAGAATGAAAACGCCACCGAGCAGGAAGCTGACGATGGCGAGGATGATGGCGGTGCTGGTATCCACGGGGCGGGCGCTCCGCACGCATGATGGGGAATGTCCGCTGGCGTGCCAGCCCGCAACGACGCTGCCCCGGGGGTAGTGCTTCTAGACCCGCTTCTTGAACATCTCGGCCTTCTGCTGCGCCACCGCGTTGCGCGCAATGAAGGCCTCGACCTCAGGCATGGTCCGCGTCCAGGCATCGGGGAAGCGCTCTTTCAGTGCCTGACACTTCACCGCGAAGAAGATGCCTTCGCCGCAGTTCTTGGCGAACAGGGTCTCGTCGATCGCGCCGGTGTTGACCAGCGAGAAGGCCATCTCCCAGTAGCTGGTCGCCTGGCGCAGCCAGGCGTTGTCCTGACGGCTGCCGTCGGTAGCAACCAGACGCAGCTCTTCAGCCGAGGTCGGTTTCCACTTGGCGAAGAAAGCGCGCGCTTCGCGGCACACGCCTTCGCGGCGCAGATCGTAGAGTTGGAGGATGAGACTGGCGTCTGCGTGGGTGGCCATGGTGGCCGGAGCTTTGAGACCGGAGTGTGGAGTCCAGTCGTGATGTCGGCGGCAGGTACAGGCTTCGTGACTGCTGAGGGGCTCCGCCCCCGCGGCCCTGCCCGACGGGGCCCCAGGCCTGCGTGGTTACCAGGCTTCAACGCTGCCTTGCCTCCCCGACCAGACCCGATGCAATGCGCCCGTGGACTACCTCGTCATCGCCCGGAAATATCGCCCGCAGACCTTCAGCGAGGTCGCCGGCCAAGAGGTGGTCGCGCGCACGCTGACCAACGCCATTCGCGGGCATCGCGTGCACCATGCCTACATGTTCACTGGCCCGCGCGGGGTCGGCAAGACCTCGATGGCACGTATTCTGGCCAAGGCGCTGTGCTGCGAGAGCGGCCCGACCACCGAGCCGTGCGGCGTGTGCGAACACTGCAAGCGGATCGCCGACTCGGCCCATCCCGACGTGACCGAGGTCGACGCCGCGCGCTTCGGCAACAAAGAAGACATAACCCGCCTGCTTGAGGACGTCGGCTTCCAGCCGCAGATGGCGCGGGTGCGCGTATTCATCCTCGACGAGGTGCACATGCTGACCGGGCACAGCTGGAACGCCCTACTGAAGGTGCTCGAAGAGCCCCCTCCGCACATGCGCTTCATTTTCGCCACCACTGAGGTCGACAAAGTCCTGCCGACCGTGCTCAGCCGCTGCCAGCGCTTCGACTTCCGTTCGCTCGACCTGCCGACCATCGTGACCCGCCTCAAGGACATCGCCGGAAAAGAAGGCGCAACCCTGCCCGAGCCGGTCCTGTTCCGCATCGCCCGCGCAGCCGGCGGCGGCATGCGCGACGCCCAAACCCTGATGGACCAGCTGATCGCGGTCAGCGACGGGGCCGCCAACGAGGATGATCTCGACTTGCTGCTGGGCGCGGCGCGGGGGGACGAATTGCGCGAATTACTCAAGCTGACTCTCGCTGGCTCGTCAGCGCCGGCCCTCGCTCGACTGGATGGCTGCTGTGCGGCTGGCGCCAGCCCGGCGACCATCCTCGATCAGCTGATCGAGCATGTCCGTGCGGTCATGCTGGCGCAGGCCTGCGGCCCGGACGCCGCCGCGGTGCGCCGGCTCGGCCTGCCCGATGAGCGCATCCGCGAGCTCGCCGCTGCTGCCACGCCCGAGAAGGTGCTGCGCGCCGCGCAGGTGCTGACCGGCACGCAGCAGAACATCCGCCATGGCACCGATCCGCGCCTGGCCCTGGAAATGGCCTTGGTGCGCATCGCCCGCCTCGGCGAGGTGGTCGACCTCGAACGCCTGGTCCAACGCATCGAACGCGCCGAAGCCGGATCCGCCGCGGGCCCTCGGTAGGGCCGTCGCGCGCCCTCGGCGCGACGGCCCTCGCCCAATCCACATCGCCGAATCCCCGCTTGCTGCCGGCGGCTGCCCCAAACCAAACGGGTACGCCTGCGACCGAGCACCCGCTGGTCGTGGACATCCGCAAGCGCTTCGCAGCGGACGTGATCCGGCGCGAGCCGCTCGATCGCGCCTCGTGGCTGGCCAAGCTCCACCGCGAGGCCGAAGGTCCTGGCGATGTCAACCCCGACTGACGCCGACACCATCCGCGACGACGGCACCCCATCGCGGGGCGATGAGATGCCGCCGATCGACCAGTCACTGCCTGCGGGCGGACGAATCGGCCCGTACCGCCTGATCGAACCGCTCGGTCGTGGCGGCATGGGCGCGGTGTGGCGGGCGGAAGCGGCGGAAAGCGGCCCAGTGCCGGCCGGCCGCATGGTGGCGCTGAAGCTGCTGCACCGCGTCTCCGCCGAGGAACGCCGCCGCGCCGCCCGCGAGGTCGCCTATCTGCAGGCCCTGCACCATCCAGGCATCGTGCGCATCCTCGACTTCGGCGAGCAGGCCGGCCGGCCGTGGATTGTCATGAATCTGGTCGAAGGTAGACGCCTCGACAAGGTGATGGGCGAAGAGGGACCGTTCGCCTCTGACCGTGCGGCCCGTATTGCGGTCGGCGCCCTGGAGTCGCTGCATGTCGCTCACCTCGCCGGCATCCTGCACCGGGACATCAAGCCCGGCAACCTGATGATGAAGGATGACGGACAGATCGTCGTCCTCGACTTCGGCCTGGCCGCCGCGCCGGAATACGAAAGCCGGCTGACCGCCAGCGACACGGTGATCGGCACTCCGGCCTATATGAGTCCCGAACAGGCGCGCGGCGAGCGTGCGGCAATCACCGCGCGCAGCGACGTCTACGCCCTTGGCGCCGTGCTGTACGAGATGACCGCCGGCTGCCCTCCGTTCAGTGCCGACGATCCGCGCGCTCTGCTGCGCGAAGTGATCGAAAAGCCGCTCGCACCGCCCAGCCTGCGCCGCGCCGGCTTGCCCCGCGACCTGGAGACCGTGGTGATGCGGGCGATGGCCAAGGATCCGGCCGACCGCTATCGCACTGCCGAGGCGATGGCGGCGGACCTGCGCCGCTTCATGGAGGGCCGGCCCGTGCGCGCCACCCGGCCAGGCCCGATCAGGCCGTTCCTGCGCGCCTGTTGGCGACGGCGGCGAACGGTAGCGAGCATCCTGCTCATCCTCTTCATCCTTGCCGGTGCAGCCGCGCTGGCGGTGCGCTGGATGGTGCGGAACAGCCAGGCGCCCGCAGTGGCCGCACCGTCGGCAGTCCTCCCCGAATGGGTCACTGAACTGGTCCAGGTCGAGCCGATCCTACCGGTCGGCGTACCTGGCGGAGGCCGTCTGCGCAGTACGCCCCGCCCCTCGTTGGGGGCCAGATTCCACCTCGCCCAGTTCCCTCCGACCGCCGGACCCGTGCGACTGGCAGCTACCATCACGGTCCGCGAGCCGGCGTTCGAAGTCCAGCTGATGGTCAGCGACCGTGACATCGGGCGCGGCTATGCCGCCAGACTTGCCGGCACCGCCACCGGCGCCCGGATTGAGCTGCTGCGTGATGGCAAAATGATGGCCGGGCGGGATATCCCACCCATCGCGGTCGGCTCGGCGGTGCGCTTGGCGATGGTCCGTTCCGATGATGCCTTGGAAGCCCGCCTGGGCGAACTCACCGGCGCGATTGAGCCGGTCGCCTTCCTCGATCTCGTCCCGCTCGAAGGTCCGGACGCCGCTGGCACCTACGTCGCCGCCGATCCGGCTGCCGCCCAAATCGCCGAGGTCGTGCTGGAGCGCCAGCGCCAGGGTCTGACGGTCAGCGCCCTGGCCCCGGCCGACATGCTGCGGCAGGACGGACGCTTCGAGCGTGCCCTCTCGATCTACGACGCTTTCCTCGCCGACCATCCCGACAGTCCACTGACCCGCGATGCCCAGCTGCGTGCCGGCCTTTGCCTG
>JBBQCI010000056.1:0-26940 GCA_038318565.1 Planctomycetota bacterium | reverse complement strand
ATTCCTTAGCGCGTTCCGTGCCTATTGCGTCAGGAGATTCGTGATGGTCATTTCGAGGACGAATTTGTCCTCGGCCTCACGACCTGGCATCACCGATCGCAGCAGCCGCTCGACCGCGGTCGAGAAGTCCTTGCGCATGCGCGCCATGATGTTGGGGCTGGCCAGATCATCCAGCTGGTAGGTCTTGAGCGTCTCTTCGAGCCGGGCCTGGATCAGCCGGCACACCGAGGCGTCGTTCAGTGTGCCCTGATCCTTCTTCGGAACCCAGATGCCGACTTCCAGAGTGATGTAGCGCGTCCCACCCGAGCCGGTGACGTTCCCCTTGAGGCCGATCGGAGTCAGTTCCATGCCGGTGGCGAGCAGGCCAGTACCATGTCCGCCGCCTTTTTCAGCCGCTGCGCCGTGCCCGGCCTCACCATGTCCGCCGCTTTCAGCGCCCTCTGCTTCGGCTCCGGGTTTGGCGACCGGGGCGGGGGTCAGTGACTTCGCAAAGTACCACCCGACGCCGCCACCAACTGCAGCCAGCACCGCCACTGCGGCGATGATCGGCACGAGCCCGCCAGCTTTGCCTGGCTTGGCCTCCGCCGCCGGCTTGGCGTCCTTCTTTTCCTTTTCGTCCTTCTTCGGTTCGTCGGCCATGGCGTGTTCCTAAGGCTGGGCGTTGGCGGGCTGGAGGAGATCGGTCACCTGCTTGGCGCGACGTTCGTCGTCCTTGGCCAACGCACCGAGCAGGGCCGCACGATTCTTGTCGCTGCTGCCGGACTCGGCCATCGCCTTGAACAGGTCTGCGATCTGCTGCGGATCAGAACTCTTGAGATAGGGTAGGATCTGCTCGGGTTTCATGAAGCTGTAGAGCTGGGCCAGGCGCTTGAGCTGCTCGGCCGAGGAGGCCTCGGGCTGCAACTGCATCAGTTCGCGGTGCAGTGCGACTGCCATCGGATACTCGACGTCCTGTTGGGCGAGCATCATCAAGTTTGCTGCCTTCTTCGGGTCCATGCGATCGAGAATGCGGGCAACTTCGCGCGGCTCCAGTTTACGCAGGGTCTGCCAAGCGTTGTTTTTTTGCAGTTCGTACAGCTTGGCCAGATCGGCGTAACGTGCGCGCTCGGTGTCTTGTTGGGTCCGGGTGCGCGACACCTCGTCGGCCTGCATCTGGGCGAATCGAGACCGCTCGACTTGTGCTGCCGCCTCAGCGGCGACCGTTTCTTCGCGTTTGACGTCGAGCTGGCGCCCGATGCGGGCCAGATCGGTGCGGGCGGCGCGGATCTCGGCTTCGCGGGCCTCTATCCAGCGTTCCCGCTCATCGAAGGAGTCTTTGCGGCGACGCAGTTCTTCGACCAGGGCATTGGCGTGCCGCGCTCCGGCAATTTCGGCGAGATCGGCCAGCAGCTTCTCTTGGTCGAGGCCAGGCGCTTCGCGAACCATCGCTGGTTCGGCTGGCCGGGCCTTCATCTGGCTGATGTAGCTCCGCTCTTCAGGGCTGAGGAGGACATCGCGGATGCGTTCCGGTGAGATCACCCCGGCGCCCTTGAGCGCGACCAGCGCCGTCACCGAGGCAGTGATCAGCACCACGCACAGGGCGGCTAGGCCATAGACCATGGTGCGGACGAAGGGGTTCATATCAGAGACTCCTGCCGCTTCCGGCCGGCGTGTTCGTCATTGGCGCGGGCCTCGCGACGCTGCCAGAGCAACAGCTGCGCCTTCGCGTCGCGCGCGCGGATCGCCTCAATTGCCTTCACCTCACGATGTGCCTGGGCGAGGCGGTCGCGGGCCTGGGATATCACCACGTCGTGCGCGGTGATGCGCGCACTATTGTCAGCGATGTGCCGGCGCATGGCGTTGATGTAGGATTCCAGCAGATCGCGCATGGCGGGCGCGGCCCCACCGGCGGCGGCGGCTTCCAGCGAGGCGGAGTGGCGGTCACGTTCCACGATCATCGCCTGACGTTCGCGTTCGAGCCGGCCGACCTCGCGCTTGGCATCGTCTTCGATGTGGCGGCGCAGGTCCAGGACGGCGGTGAGGCGGGGTTTCATGCGGCCCCCGTGATCTGCTGGAGCTGGGCAATGGCAGTGGCCCGGTCGGTCGATGCCCCGATGCCCTGTTTCACCCATTCGACCAGCTTGGGATAGGCGACAATGGCCCGGTCGATCCGCGGATCGGCCCCGGCACGGTAGGCGCCGACCTCGACCAGGTCGCGGATGCGTTCGTACTCGCTCCACAGTTCGCGGGCCCGCATCGCCACCTGGTACTCCGGACCACTGGCCAGATCGACCAGTAGTCGCGACACCGACAGGGTCGGATCGACGGCCGGATAGACCGCCATGCCGGCCAGACGGCGTGACAAGAACAGATGTCCATCGAGAATGGCGCGAACGCTATCGCCGATCGGATCGTTCTCGTCATCGCCTTCAATCAGAACGGTGTAGAACGCGGTAATCGAACCTTCGCCAGCGCAGGTGCCCGAGCGTTCCAGGAGGCGGGGCAGGATGGAAAAAGCCGACGGTGGAAAGCCGCGTGTCACTGGCGGTTCGCCGGCCGCCAAGCCGATTTCTCGCTGGGCCTGGCACAGCCGGGTGACCGAATCCATCATCAGCATCACATCAAGCCCAGCGTCTCGGAAGTGTTCGGCGATGGCATGCGCTGCGTAGGCGGCGGCGAGGCGTTCGACTGCGGGGCGATCGCCAGTGGAGACGATCACCACACTGCGGGCAAGGCCTTCGGGGCCAAGGGCCTTGTCGATGAATTCGCCAACTTCGCGGCCACGTTCGCCAACTAGGGCGATGACGTTGACCGCAGCCTGGGCGTGTTTGGCCATCTCGCCCATGAGAGTGGACTTGCCGACTCCAGAACCGGCGAAGATGCCCATGCGCTGCCCACGTCCGACCGTGAACATGCCATCGACCACGCGCATGCCCGTCTCCATCACCTGGCGGATTGGGCGACGGGACAACGGCGGAGGTGGCTCAGCCTGAATGCTGCGGCGTGCTGAACCGGGGATCGGTCCCTTGCCATCAAGTGGATTGCCGGTCGCGTCGATCACCCGGCCGATCAGCCCTGGCCCGACCGCGATCTCCAGCGGACCGCCCCGGGCCACCGCGCGGTCGCCCGGGCGGATCCCGTCAACGGTGCCCAATGGTTGCAGGATGACCTCGCCCTCGCGGAATCCGGTAACCACTGCGACGCGCATGCCATCGCGAGTGTGCAGGGTGACGGTGTCGCCAATCGGGACGGCTGGTCCGCTCGCCACTACAGCTAGGCCGACGACACGCAGTACGGTGCCGCTCGACTGGCGCGGTTGACTGCGTCCAAGCGCGGTGTGATAGCGGTCGAGTAACAGGGCCGTCATGGCTGCACCTCGCTGCCATCATCGCGGATGCTCAGCGGGGGACGCGGTACGGTGGAAAGCAGCTGCTGCGCGACCCGTTCCCAGGATCCGGCGATGCTGGCGTCGAGGCGCGTGCCGCTGGAGACCAGCAGGAGCGAGCCCTGACGTAGGACGGGGTCCTCTTCGATGTCGAGTCGCTCGGTGCCGGGAACGGCGTGGGCAGTGTTGGCCAAACAGTCACGGAATGCTTTGGTATCTGCTGGACTGCAGCGTACGACAACGCGTCGACGATCGGGGACTTCGGACAATGCGGCGGTGAACAGTTCGCGCATCCAGGCCGGATCGGTCTCAATGCTCCTGGCCAAAACGCGTGCCGCGATGGCCAGCGCCAGCCGCACGGTCTCGGCTTCGGCCTGGGCGATCACCTGATGTTCGAGTCCAGCGAGGTTGGCCAGGGCCCGTTCAAGGGCTGCCGCTGCCGTGCCGAGACGGGCATCTGCCTCGGCCTGGATAGCTGAGGCGCGTGCTTCAGCTCGCGCTTCAGCCTCTTTCGCTCGTTGCTCGGCTGCAGTGATGCGGCCTTGCGCTGCACGTTCAGCGGCTTCGCGGCCTTCGGCCCGCAGCCGTTCCGAGGCTTCGTCGCCATGCCGACGGGCGCGCTCGGCACTGGCCAGCGCCAGTACCGAGGCCTGGCCTGCGGTCGCGAACGAGCGGATGATCGCCATGACCTAGACCAGTGCTTCCTGCTGGCCGCGGTTGACCTGGATTTCGCCCTTCTCCTCCATGCCGCGGACTGCTTGCAGGATGCGCTTCTGCGCCTCTTCGATCTCGTGCAGGGGGCGGGGGCCCATGTTCTCCAGCTCCTCGATGATCGCATCCTTGGCACGCGTCGAGAGGTTGTTCATCATCTTGGCCTTTACCGTCGGTTCGGCGGTGCGCAGCGCCAACACCAGATCGGCCTTGTCGACCTGGCCCAAGACCTTCTGCATGTCCTTGTCGTTGATCTTGACCAAGTCTTCGAAGACGAACATCAGGGCCTGGATCTCATTGGCCAATTGTGGTTTCTCGCGGTTGAGCCGGTCGAGCACGTTCTTGGCCAGTGATGGATCGCTGATGTTCAGCATCTGGGCAACCGTCTTATAGCGCTTGTTGCCTTGTTCGTCGGTCATGGCGCGGCCCAGCGAATAGGCGCGGACCTCCATCATCTCGTCGACCTGACGGACCAGTTCGGAGGGCAGTTCCGCGGTCGAGGCGATGCGCTTGACCACTTCATAGCGCAGGTCTTCGGTCATGTCCTTGAGCAGGACGGCTGATACAGCCGGCTCGAGGTGGCTGACCACCATCGCAATGACCTGGGGATGCTCGCCGCGCAGCAGCGTGGCAACCTGATTCGCTTCCAAGGCCAGCAGCGAACGGAACGGCTCACTTTCACGCGACTGGCGGCGGATGCGATCGAGCAGCTCGCGCGCCTTCTCCTTGCCGAGGGCGCGTTCGAGGATGTCCTGGATCATCGGCTCGACGCTGACTTTATCGCCACCGACCTTCTTGTTGAAGTCGCGCAGCAGTTCCTCCATCTCGGCGCCGGACAGATCGCCAAGCCGGGTCATCTCCTCGGACAGCAGCGCGACTTCGCGCTCATTGAGCTTGGTCATTAGCACGGCAGCCGTTTCGCTATCGAGTGAGAGCATGAACGCGGCAGCCCGCTTGCGTCCCACCAGCTCGCGTTTTTCATCAGGCATGGATCAGCCCGCCTCGTAGAGCCAGCGCTTGACGATCTGCGCGGCGGAATTCGGGTCTTCGAGGACGGCCTTCTTAATATTCTCCTTTAGTTCGTTGCGACGGCTCTTGACCACCGCCTTGATCTCCACGTCGGGATCGACTTCCGGCTCGGCGGCCTTCTTCTTGGCTTTGTGGGCATCATCGGTCAGTCGTGAACGCGCTTCGGCTTCGGCCCAGGCAGCGTGGCTGCGCTTGAGCTGGCCGCGTGCGACGATCAGCATGACCAGGGCGACCAGGCCAACCAGGCCGTAGCCGATCCAATCAGCCAAGCCACCGGGCAAAGCGATGGGCAGGGCGACGCCGGCCTGGGCGACGATCTCGGATGGGGCCTGGTAGAGTTCCATGCTTTGCACCGTGCTAGAGAACCTCCCGCTTAGAGTCTGCGATCCTTCGACCTTGGCAACGATGTCCTTGGCCGACTCGAATCCGATGGCGCCCAGGACCAAGCTCTCGAAGCGCTTTTGCTCGTCGGCGGTGTAGGCTAGCCGGCCTGGGATCTTCTTCCCAGTCGGCTTGCCCTTGGCATCCAGTTCGTCGATCTGGGCGTCCTTGTATGGCAGCAGGATTGAGACGGTCATGCCGCGGATTCGGCCGACTTCGTCTTCGAGGGTGATCTTCTTCTGGCCGACGAAGTACGCGGTCTGCGCCTCTTCGTTGGTCTCGCTGGCCAGTTGCGGGGCGGCGGCGGCTGGGCGTCCTTCGTTCTCTACGTTGGGGGCGCTACCAGCCACACCGCCGGCTCCTCCGACCGGGGTCTTCTTGTCGGTGGTGGTGGTCTTCTCGGTCAGGGCGGCAGATTTCGTCGGGTCGACAGACGACTCGCTGCGTTTGGCGAAGTCGAGTTTGACGCTGACTTTCACCTGGCCCCGGCCGGGTCCAAGGATGGCGTCAAGTTGCTCCTGGGCTTTGCGAGTTAGATGTGCCTCGCGGGCTATCTCGGCGTCCAGAGTGGTCTGGGCCATCGCCGCCGAGGTGTCGGCCTGCTTGGGGGTCAGCAGGCCATTGTTGTCCATGATCTCGACACGGCTGTTGTCGAGTCCTGCGACCGCGCCGGCAGTCAGAGCGATGATGCCCGCGACCTGACGTTCGGTCATGCGCGTGCCCTTGGCGACGTCGAGTTTGATCGAGGCCCGTGGCTTGCCTTCGTCATCACCGATGAACGGGCTGGGCGCTGGGCGATCGATGATCACACGGGCCGAGCGCACGCCGGGGATCTCGCGGAAGCTACGTTCCAGCTCGCCTGCCACCGCTCGGTCATAGGTGCGGTGTTCGCGGAAGGTCGACTCCATGAACCCGCTCTTGTCCAGCAATTCGAAGCCTTTCCCCGGCTCTCCGAGCATGTCCTGTTGGGCTAGCTCATTGCGCAACTTGTAGATGTGTTGACTGGGCACGAGTACGGCGCTGTCGCGATCGACGATCTTGTAGGGCACGCCCTGCTGTTCGAGGAAGGCGGCGATCTCGGCGCTCTTGGCCCGGGTCAGGTCGCGCGCCAGCAGCTGGTAGCTCGGCTGGGTCGCACCCCAGGCGAGGAACGCGACTAGCGCGATCGCTCCAAGCGTCGCCAGGACGATGGTCGCCTTCTGCGCCACTTCTAGGCGACTCCAGATGTTCAACAGCTGCTGCCAGAATTTGGACATGATGGGCCTCTGCTGGACAGGCAAAGCACATGGGATGCCAGAATTGTAGCGCCAGTCGGTTATGGGCCAGGATCAAAGCCACGGGAATTAATATAAGCTATTATAGCATAATAGATTACGACAAAATTATTGGACATGACATGACATGACATGGTATGGTGTCCATAGTTGATGTGAATCTGAGGCGCGCTAACGTCACGATTCGTGAGCACCGACCGCATCCTCGACATATATCTGGAGGAAGTCTCGCGCTTCCCGCTGCTTGCTCGCGACAGCGAGGCCGAACTGGGTCGTCGGGTCAGGCTTGGTGACCGGCAAGCCAAGCAGGAGATGATCCAGTGTAATCTCCGACTGGTCATATCGGTCGCTCGCCAGTATGACAATCTGGGATTGCCGCTGCTGGATGTGATCGAGGAAGGCAACATTGGTCTGATGCGTGCCGTGGAACGGTTCGACCCATCCATGGAGTTCCGCTTCTCCACCTACGCTGTGCATTGGATCCGCCAGGGTATCCGCCGGGCCTTGGCTGAGAAAGGGAGAAGCATCCGCATCCCGACTTACATGGCAGAACTGGTCTCACGTTTCCGGCGGCATGGGCGTGGCGGCGGCAATCATGAGGACGTGGCGGAACTCGTCCGGGCTCTGCGGCTACCGCGTGAGAACCTTGCGCTGATTGAGCGCATCGTCGCGACCGCTGCTCAGTCGCATGCCGGACTCGATCTCACTTCGCTCGACGAGGATGGCCAGGCGTTCGCAGGTGGATCACCCGAGAAACCGCTGCTCGACCGTGATGATGCCCAGCGCCTGCGCGACAGCCTACACAGCCTCTCAAACCGCGAAGGCGAGATCCTGCGCTACCGGTTCGGCCTGGACGACTTTCCCGTCATGACGCTTGAGGAGATCGGCGAGATCTTCGAACTGACCCGTGAACGAATCCGCCAGATCGAAGCCCAGGCTCTGGATCGCATGCGCGTATTGATCGGGGCTGAGAACGTCCTTTAAGGGCGCTACAGCGTTACGCTGGCGACTGCTTCGCGCAGCACCGTCGCGCTGCGCAACAAGGCCGACGTCTCGTCTGGAGCCAGCGGCGGCACCAGCGCCTGTCCGATGCCCGCACGGCCAAGCACGCGTGGCATCGCCAGAGTGACGGGTAGTCCGTCGATGATGGAGGGTCCCGACAGCGCAAGCACAGCGTCTTCATCATCCCGAATGACGCGGACGATGCGGGCCAGGGCAGCGCCGATGCCCTGGGCGGTATGGCCCTTGCCGGCGATGATGCGGTAGGCCGCCTTACGTACCCCGGCGTCAATGTCGGCGCGGATCGCGTCAGTGATCGGTCGTCCACTCTGGCGCGCATATTCCTCCAGCGGGATGCCGCCGATGGCGACCGAACTCCAGGCCAGTACCTCAGAGTCGCCATGCTCCCCGAGGACATAGCCATGAACCGAGAGGGGGCTGACGCCGACGTGCTCGCCAATCAGGGTGCGGAATCGGGCCGAGTCGAGCATGGTCCCGCTGCCCAGCACCCGGCCGTCGGGCAGCGCAGCCATGCGACGGACCAATTCGGTCATCACATCGACCGGATTACTGGCCACGACCAAGACGGCCTGAGGTGCGTGGACAAGCACCTGCCGAATTACACCGGTGAAGATGGTGGCATTGCGGGTCAGCAACTGCATACGGTTTTCGCCGGATTTCTGACCGACACCGCAGCAGAGCAGTACGACATCCGCACCAGCGATGGCCGGATAATCGCCGGCGTAGATGCGGGTCGGTGCCGAGAACGGCGTGGCGTGCAGGATGTCCTCGGCGTGGGCCTGGGCGACCGCGGCGTTGACATCTACCAGCACAACCTCGCTGGCGCTGCGCGTCAGGACCAGGGCATAGGCGGCATGGGCGCCAACCATGCCGGTTCCAATGATGGCTACTTTCATGCGAGCGAACCGTGAATGTCAATCAGCCCACGCAAGCAGATCGTTGTCGTCCTTATGCGGGGGGCGTCTTGCGCTCATAATCTGAGCCATCTGCCAGCATCCTACGCGTGTTGAAGGTCCCACATGTCATCCTGCACCATAGGAATAATCGGTCTAAAAATCAATTCGCCTGGGACTCTAATAAGCCAGGGCAGGTTCAGAAGGAAAACGCTTCGCTGTGTTGGAACTCCGCGCCGCCGTTGAGGCCCAGGCAAGGCAGGCCCAGCACGGCGAAATCTACCGTCAGTGCATCGCCCTTCTTGCCGCTCGGGTAATCGCTGGGCGCTTGGTGGACCGCGATCACTCGACTATCCGGGAAAGTCGCGGCGTAGAAGCGCGCGGCGTCATCTGCGGCCTTATTGAACGTTGAACCAGAGGCCGATCGTGTTCTTCGGCGTCATGTTCGTGTGCTCCTCATTTGTTACGACGAGGAAGAGCGCAGCAGTCCCCGCGTCGTCAGGCCGGCCGGCTCGCTGGGGTCAAAGGGTCGAGGTCGTCGAAGTCCACCAGCCAGGCGGCGCCGGGGCAGTGGATGAGTTGCACAATGGCGGTGTTGCCGATGCGGTAGCGTCTCGGCATGCCCGGGGGGATGCCGAGGACGGTGCGCAGCACACTGGCGAGGACGCCGCCGTGGCTGACCACTAGCACCGTCGCCCCCGCATGGCGGTTGGCCAGCTCATCCAGGCAGGACCAGGCCCGCGCCGAAACGGTGGCCGGCGACTCGCCGCCGGGCAGCGCCAGGGTGCAGGTGGGGTCCATGGCCATGATCCCCTCCTTGGCCACCAGCACTTCGGGCGGCAGGCCGGCACTGATGTGGCCCTCCCAGTGTCCGAAGGAGATCTCCCGCAGGCGGGGGTCGGCCTGCGGCGTCAACCCCAGGCGCAGACCGATGGTTCCGGCCGTGGCCAGAGCCCGCCCTGCATCGCTGCAGATCAGCGCCGCGGCGTCCAGGCCGACCAGAGACTCGGCGAGCCGCATGGCCTGGGCCAGGCCCTGGGCCGACAGCGCGCTATCCTGCCAGCCCTGGAGTCGGCCTGCGATGTTCCATTCAGTCTCACCATGGCGGATCAGGAAAATGCGCGTCGTGTTCATCGGCGCGACCATCCGCAGGCCGCCGGAATTGCCACGGGCAAGGGGAACGCCTGCGACGTGATCAGCGCACCTGCAGTCTCTGAGGGTCGGTCCAGCTGTGAATCGCCATGTGAGCGACATAAAGCCTAACCGGGAAACGAAAGAGCCCTTCGACATAGCTGTCGAAGGCCTCTCTCGTTTCGTTTGGTCTGGGTAACTGCCGGTAACTGCCCAGAGTTAGAACGTCAAGATGGTGAGAACTTATGGGTCGACTATTTCACGCAAGCTCTTGCGGGCGACCTTGCACCACATCTCCTGATGGCGCAGCGGTTTCTACCCGAGGTGGCGTGATGGGTCTCGGATGGATGTCTCCGCGACCCGGACGCGGAGCCAATCATGTCCCCGCATGGACACGACGTGTCCCCGCAATGCCCCGCAATGTCCCCCACAAAATTCAATTCGGCAATAACCGCATCATGGTATTCGGC
The DNA here is from genome assembly GCA_038318565.1 of Planctomycetota bacterium. Lineage (GTDB taxonomy): Bacteria > Planctomycetota > UBA11346 > UBA11346 > UBA11346 > UBA11346. Next base: position 16,667 of record JBBQCI010000056.1, on the reverse strand, counting down.
ATCCCTGCCTAGGTGACCAGATGAATGGGAAGGGCCAAACCGATTCGGGGTACTGCTGATAAATGCAGCACGGATTCCATACATGAGTCGGTCGCCATCAACGGTTTTTTCACGCCGACCAATTCTCGGCGCGCCTTCGCGCTTCGGCCATCCTCGATGCCAGGGTTGCGCACGCATTGTGTGACTGGGGAAGCAACTCCGTCAACTCGCCGAATGAGCGGATGTCGGCTCGGTATTGCTCGCATTGACGCTGATATGTCCGGCGAGTCTTGGTGCAGATGAGTGTTTGCGGAGATCCTTTCCGCTCGGTCACATGGGTCATATCGAGGCCATGCCGGTCAATGGTCTGGTGGAGGTGCTGGCGGCGATCCTGGCGCACACGGAAACGGCCGACCGGAGCTTCGGCATCGCGAGCGAACAGCTCCAACGCACGGCAGTCTTCACACTTGCAAGCAAGATCCACCACTTGCCGCCAATTTTTGGGCGTCTCCGGCGGATACTCACTGCGATCAAGAAGGAATTCGCTTGCGTGAGCCCAGAGTCGCTGGAACTCATTATCGTTCGCAAGGTGCTGCGCAGGATGCTGGTGTAGAAGCCTGAGCGCAGGCACGACAACGTTGCCCGGACCAAACACGGTGGAGCGCGCGGCGATGTTCGTTGCTGCCTTTTCGCGCAACACGTCGAGTTCAAGGACGCGGAGCGAATCGAGCAAGTCGGCCACAAGGCTGGCGTTGACCGGCTTTGCCTGCGCCGCTGGTCGCCAGTCAGCGTGATTGAGCCATTGTTCGCCATCGCCCTCCACGTTGGCCAAGCCTTCGACTATTGCGGCAGCCATGCGCCGAAGAGCGGTGACCCAATCCTTTGACAGCTTGCCTCTGTGGTCGCGCAGCAAACGTCGCAAGAGATTTACGCATGCGCCATGCATCCATTTCATCTTCGCGCTGGACAAGTCGGAGAACAGTTTTCCCGCCAGCTCTGGCTTCAGCAACCGTGCATGCGCGGCCAATGCCGCGTTCTCGGTCCCGTCGTACTGACGCGTCACAATGCCACCTACGAAACGCTTCAATAATTCCGCGTCGCCAAGAAGACCGAGTGCGTCGAGCATTTTAGCCCGGCTTGCCTCTATGGTCGATCGGCCATAAGATAGTTGTTCAGGTGTATTCTCCCACGCATCGAGGACGCGAGCGGCAAGCGCAATGGTAAGTACACGCGCTGCAGGGTGTGCCGAGGAAACGCAGCATGCTTCGATCTGCTCTTTCAAGTGGGGCATCACCGCGCCCACGCCTGCCTGCAACAGCACATCCGCAAAGCGCTCTTGTGGCCAAAAAACCAAAGCCGCGCGATGGTACGAGCGTTCGAAGCTCGCTCCTTCGTTGCCTGTCGCTTCGGTGAGCCGTTGCTCATCAGGTGTCTCGCCGTCCAGCGCGCCTTGCGGCAACAATTCACCCTCGCCCAGCGGAATCCGACCGAACTCCACGTGGCAATCCTGAGCGTCCACCCATTGGTCCACATAACACGAGGAATCAGAAACCTCGACCACCTCGAAATCCTCACTGGCAGCTTCATCGTCGACCTCGTCATCCTCGTAGCTCCACCCACGTGAACTACCTCCGGAGCTATAGCCGTCATAGGCCGCTTCCGCTGGCCCAGATTCTTCAATGTGGACAATCCCGAGATGCATGACGCAACGCGCTTGCGTTGCGGCCTGCGAAAGCACTTTAGCCCGTGCCGCGTCGGCATTCTTCAGCCCGGAAAACGATAGGCCTTCCGGGCTGTAGTGATGCTCAAGCAGCCAGACAATTTTTGCTGGCGTATGAGGCACACCCAGCGCTTCGGTGATGCACTTTGCCGCAGCCGCCACTTCCTTGCCATAGAGCGGCGCGCTGAGGGATGAGCTGCCAGCTGTTGCTCTGCGGACCTGCATCAGATTATAGACCAGGCAAACCCGGTTTCCTTCGACGATAGGTCGCACCTCATGCTGACAGTCCGCATAGAATGCGATGAATGCCAACTCGGACATTTCGGTCGCACTCACGTCCACCATCACCTCTCGTCCATCGTGGCGGATGACCAGTTCGCCGCCACGATGTACTGAGGGCAGCACGACAACCAACGTACCGAACATGCCGTCGGCCTTCTCGGTGTCGCGATGCATGGCGAAGAACGCGTTCTGGTCATACACCAGCATCTTGTAAAATTCCGCAGACACTGACGCGGCTTTGCAGCCCAATCCTGCAGCGACCTGGTCGACGATGTTTTGCAACGACGTCACCCACGACTTGCCGCCAAGTCGCACCTTGTTCGGCGGTAACTGCCACACCTTGCGCACCGATGTGTCGAGAATCGTTTGCTCGCCCCGGCCATACGGTGCGAGTTCGGCATGCTGGATGAGTTTCAGAATCTGCGTTTGCGGGACTGGGAAAGAAAGCATTCCAACGCCATCCACTTCCACCTTCGGCATGGGCAATTCCATGGCGCCATGGACGAAGAAATCGCCTGAACGCTGTACCTTCGCCAGTAATTTCTCCAGCGACTCCAGGCCCTGACGATATGTGACGTGAATGGATGGGCTGGCCATAGGCGATTTTATGGCAATGTCGTCCTGGGGCAATAAAGGACTCTGTCTTGGGCAGAATGAGGGACACGTTCTGTCCCTGCGTCCCCGCGCGTCACCACTCCGCTGGACGTAGGGCTTGTGCCTCCGCAGAATTAAGGGCCGAGCGCGATCTAGGTACTGCAATGACCCCGACATGCCATCCCATAACTTCAAACCGGCATGTAACCGACGTAAAGCTTGTCCTGGAAAAGAGAAGGCCCTTCGACTCGCTGGTCGAAGGGCCTCTCGTTTCATCTGGTCGGACCGACAGGATTTGAACCTGCGACTTCTGCGTCCCAAACGCAGCGCTCTAGCCAAGCTGAGCTACGGTCCGATCTGAGGGCGGCATGATCCATCGGCGCGGCCGAGCGCAAGCCCGGCCGCGCCGACGACGGGTCAAGCAACCACGATGTTGATGATCTTGCCTGGGACGATGATCAGTTTGCGGATCGTTTTGCCTTCGATAGCCGCTTTCACCGTCTCGTGGGCCATGGCGGTGTCCTCCAGCGCCTTGCCGGTCAGACTGCGGTCAAGCACGACGCGGCCACGGATCTTGCCGTTGACCTGCACCGGGTATTCGACGCTGTCACCCGCGATTTCGCTTTCGTCGTAGGCGGGCCAGCCCGCTGAGGTGACGTCGCCCGGGGCTCCCAGCTCGCGCCACAGTTCTTCGCAGATGTGCGGGCACATCGGGGCGAGCAGGCGGACCAGGGTGGTCAGGCCGAGTTTGAGGACTTCTGGCTTCAGCGCGTCGGGCTTCAGCTCGTTGGTCAGTTCCATGCATTGGGCGACGGCAGTGTTGAAGGCGAAGTCCTTCTCCAGCGCGTCAGTGCAGCGTTTGATCACGGCGTGGACCTTGCGGACCACTGACTGGTCGGCGCCAGCGAGGTCGGCTGCCTTGCCAGCGTAGGGGGCCACCGTGGCGAGGCGTGCCGCGTGCTCGGTGCACAGCACCCACAGGCGCTTGAGGTAGCGGTGGCTGCCACGGATGCCGTCCTCGCTCCAGATGACATCGAGTTCCGGTGGGACGTTGGAGAGGACGAACAGGCGGGCACTGTCGGCACCATACTGCTCGACCAGGGACTGTGGATCGACGGTATTACGCAGCGACTTTGACATTTTCTGCACTCGGCCGATCTGCACTGGGGCGCCGTCGGTCTTGGCAGTAGCCTTGAAGACGCGACCCTTGGCGTCGCGCTCAACATCGATCTCATCCGGGTAGAAGTAGGTTTTCTTCTCGCCGGGATTCTCGCGGTACAGCGTTTCCATGCACACCATGCCCTGGCAGAGCAGGCGCTTGAACGGCTCGCGCTTGGTGGTGTAGCCGATGTCGCACAGCGCCTTCTGGAAGAAGCGTGCATACAGCAGATGCATCACGGCATGTTCGATGCCGCCGATGTACAGGTCGACGGGCAGCCAGTGGTCGACCCGCGCCTTATCTAGCGGAGCGGCGCACCCGAGGTCTGGCTTGGTGTTGTCGTGGCAGGTATAGCGCGCGAAGTACCAGCTCGACTCCATGAAGGTGTCGCAGGTGTCGGTCTCGCGGCGGGCCACTTCAGGGCCCTGCGGTCCACGGATGCTCAGCGGGGAGCCATCGTTGGCGGTCACCGACCAGGTCGCGTGCTTTTCCAGCGGGTTGCCCTTGCCGTCGAAGACCACGTCGGTCGGCAGCGTCACCGGCAGGTCCGACTTGCGTAGCGGCACGGCGCCGAGCTTGTCGGTGTAGGCGTACGGGATCGGGTTGCCCCAGTAGCGTTGGCGCGACAGGCACCAGTCGCGCAGGCGGAAGGTGGTGACAGCGCGGCCTTTCGCGCTGGTCGTCAGCCAGGTGGTGATCGCGATCTTGGCCTCGTCGGAGGGCATGCCGCTGAACTGCGCGCAATTGCCGGCCAGCACGCCAGCCTCGGTGAATGCCGCTTCGGAGACCGGTTTGGCTTTGGCGGGGTCAACTGGCTGGATGACTTCGATGATCTCGATGCCGTACTTCAGGGCAAAGGCGTGGTCGCGGTCGTCATGTGCCGGTACCGCCATGACGGTACCAGTGCCGTAATCAGCGACGACGAAATTTGCCGCGTACAACGGCACTTTGTGGCCATTGACTGGGTTGATCGCGAAGGCGCCGGTGAAGACGCCCTTCTTCTCTGCGGTGTCGCCGGTGCGCTCCTGCGCTGAGACGTTGCGGACCTCGGCCTTGAATGCCTCGACGGCAGCGCGATGGCTGTCTGGGACGATGCGGTCGAGCAGCCGGTGCTCGGGCGCGATCGACATGAAAGTGACGCCGAAGATGGTGTCCGGGCGGGTGGTGAACGCCGTCAACTTGAGGTCGTTGTGGCCCTCGACCGCGAAGTCGATTTCGGCACCCTGACTCTTGCCGATCCAGTGCTTCTGCTGGCTGAGCACAGCGTCAGGCCAGCTGCCCTCAAGCGCCGACAGATTGCCGAGCAGTTCATCGGCGTAATGGGTGATGCGCAGGTACCATTGCGGCAGTTCCTTCTGGATCACCGGCATGTTGGTGCGCCAGCACTTGCCGTCGACGACCTGTTCGTTCGCCAGTACACAATTCAGGCCGGTCGACCAGTTCACCAGGCTGGACTTGCGATAGACCAGCCCTTTCTCGACCAGGTCGAGGAAGATGTCCTGCTCGCGCGCGGCGTAGCCGGGGTCGCTGCAGGCGAACTCGCGGGTCCAGTCGTAGCTAAAGCCCATGCGCTTGAGCTGACCGCGCATGTAGGCGATGTTCTCATAGGTCCAGGTGCCGGGGTGGGCTCCACGTTCGATCGCCGCCTGCTCGGCCGGCAGTCCAAACGAGTCCCAGCCCATCGGGTGCAGGACATGCAGTCCGCGCATCCGCTTGTAACGCGCCACGGCGTCACCGATCGAATAGTTACGCACATGGCCCATGTGCAGCTTGCCCGAGGGATACGGAAACATCTCAAGGACGTAATAGCACTTCTCGCGCGGGAGGTCGTCGCGGACGAGGTAGGCTTTGGCCGACTCCCAGGTCTGCTGCCACTTGGGCTCGATGACGGAATGCTCGTAGGTGCGGGGCTCGTTCATGGCGGGGCGGGATGATCCGCGCCAGGGCGGCGGGACAAGGATGGAAATGCCGGATGGCGGTACGCTCGACCGACTGGCCCCGGTATCCCCGCCGTTAAGCGAGTGCCGTCTCCACCGTATCGGCCAAAGCTGCGATGAACGCAGGGTGGTCACCGACCGTGGCTGCCCGCGTCAGGCGCAGTCCCAGGCGGTCTGCCTGCAACTGGGCTTCGACATCGAGATCGTAGAGAACCTCCATGTGGTCGACGAGGAATCCAATGGGCTGGATCACGATGTCTTCGTGGCCGAGATGCCGCAAGTCAGCCAGAGCCTGGCTGACCTGTGGGGACGACCACGGAATGCGGCTGGTTGCCGGCGCGCTCTGGAAGGCGAGTTGATGGTCCGGCTTGCCGAAGGCTTCGGCGGCCAAGCGGGCGCTGAGTGCGACCAGGTCGCGGTAACCGCTCGCCCGTTCCGCGGGTTGCGGGATGGCGTGCGCGGTGAACAACAGCGCGGCCCGGTCGAGGCGCTGTTGGCTCCATCCCAAGGTCGCCTGGCGCAGCCGGTCGGCTGTCGCAGTGGCCAGACCGGGATGGTCGTGGAACGAGCCGCTCCAGCGAATGTCCTCTCGTGGTGCGGCCGAGCGATACAGGTCGGTCGATCGCGCTGCCGCATGTGGTGCAAGCACCAGCCCGACCACCCGGTCGCAACCCTGCAGACGATCACACGCTTCGCGGATCCATGGATTCCAGTGGCGGAAGCCGAGTTCGACCTGCATCTGCCGGCCACGTCGGGCGAGTTCGCCACGTAGCGCATCGGCCTGGGCAGCGGCGAGTCGGTTGTATGGGCTGAATCCACCGAAATGACGATAATGGGCGACCACTTCAGCGATCCGTGACGTCTGTGCCGGATCGTCGTTGAGGATACCGGAGACGAAGCATGTGGCTTCGCAGCCTGGCCCTTTCGGGCATTCGGACCGACGTCCGCAGCAGCCTGGTTGGGGGCCGCCAAAGGCCGCGATGAGTAGGCCGTCAGTCATTCTTGGTGGCGGGCTTGTGCAGTCGTCCCAGCAGTTTGCCGAGTGCGCCAAGCGGTACCGAGGTCGACAGGTCCAGCCCGCTGGCGCCAGTCGGACGGAGCGCGCCCGTAAGGACGACCGGCTCGGCCCGCTCGCCTTCGGCAGTCGGTGGGGCATTCCACGCCAGGGCGAGATCGACCCATACCGTCGCAAGCGATGGCTGCTCGGTCAGTATGCCGGGCTGCTCCAGCCGTTGCAGCAGGTCGCCAGCTGCCGTCGCCGGGTGCTTGTCGGCATGATCGTCAGTCCTGACCGCATGCCGGTCGCTGGAGGCGCAGACCGTGGCAACGGTTGGCGTGGTCATGCCCATGGCCGGACGCCCGCTTACGTTGAGACTGGTCATTTCGCTGCCACGCAGGGCGGAGGCGACCTGGGCGGCCGACTGGGCGACTTCCAGGGCTCGGGGATGCTCGACGACCCAATGCTGGAGCAGGCCTTTGGAGGTGCGCTCGACAGCCAGGGCGAACGCGCCGGTACGTTCGGCCAGGGTGCACAGACCCCGGAAGGCACCATCGGCGCTCTCCGTCCAGTTCCGTCCTCCGGCGGTGCGCAGCAATTCCGCCTGGTCAAAGCCCCAGCGCTCGAGCTGCCCCTGGAAGGTCAGCTGTCCGCAGATCAGAACGGCCGTGTCAGGCCTTTTCAGCTGACCGGCGATGCGCCCGGTGTCTGGCCGTTGGGCGGTGATCCATCCAGCCAGCACGGAATCGGGGCGGGCATTGAGGCGGGCATTCAGGATCAGGCTGCCAGCCGTGTTGGTTCGGGCGGTGATGCTAATGTAGCTGACCTGGTCGGCAATCCCGTCCCAGCCACGGCTCAACAATCCCGGCACGAGAGTCAGTTCAGCACCGTCGATCGGCGATGCCGGGAGATCGTCAAGCCAATCGGCGCCGGGCAGACGGGGCGAGCGGATGCCCTGACCACGCAGCATCAGCTCGACCGGCGCGGCGGAGGGGTCGGTCACCGGGACGGCCAATGCGGTGGCAAGGCGCCGGCATTCATCGGTGGTGCGGGCCAGGTAGGCGACGTTGCCGGCCACCAGCAGCCGGTATTCCCATTCCCCCGCAGGCTGATTCTGCTTGTAGATCACCGTGCCATCGCGCTCGCCGGTGCGCACCAGCGGGGCCTCGGTGCTGTCAATCGCGCCAAAGGAAGCGAGGAATTCATTACGGTTCGAAACGGGTATGGCGACCAGCAGCGGGGCATTGCCCGAACGCCAGGCGACCAGAGCCGGACGGCTGAGGTCGATGCCTTCGAAGCCGCGCGAGCGGAACAGGACGCGGGCGAGTTCAGCCCGGACACTGGCCAGATCAGAACCATAGGCAGCAGCGAAGCGGGTCGCCTCGCGGTCCACCCAGGCCCCATCGCGGATGCGGAGAATGACCTCAGCCTGGTCGAGTGGGTTGGCTGATTCGCCAGCGACCACCAGGGTCACGGCGCACAGGACGGCTAGGATGCGGGGGGTCACAACCACGGTGTACGTCCTGACGGGCAAGACATCAAGGACGCTTAGGGGGTGCGGCGGACTAGCGCTGCAAGCACCGAACGGTTGACCAGGAGGTATTCCGCGAGGGAGGCCAGGCTGAGGATAGCGGCGAGCCAGCAACCCCATGCCGCGGCGTGCAGCATCCAGGTCTCGCGTCCGAAGCAGACGGCCGGCAGGGCGATGGCGATGATGAGGACCGCTCCCTGCACCCACGCCTTGACCTTGCCACTCCAGCGGGCGGCCAAAACCAGCCCCCGAGAGGCGCACATCGCGCGGAGTGCACCCTGGACGATCTCGCGCATCACCATCAGCATGACCGGCATCCACGGCATCAGGCCGGCACCCAGCACGGGACTCCCATCAGCGGCGACGCTGACCAAGTAAACGGACTGCTGCAGTCCGCCAACGGCATCGACGCTGACGGCAAAGCCCACCCCACCGGCCGGCAGTAGCAAGGCGAGGTAGACCATCATGCGGTAGAAGACGTCGCAGAATGGATCTGCCAGCTTGCCGAAATCGCTGACTTCATTGCGTGCCCGGGCGACCTTGCCATCGAGCCAGTCGGTCATCTCTGCCGCTCCGCAGATCCATCCTGCAGCCCAGAAGCAAACTTGGCCGTCAACAGGCAGCAGAAGATAGGCCGCCACCGCGATCGGGGCGATGAAGAGGCGGGCCAGAGTAATGCGGTCTGCCAGCAGCACGGGCGGCACCCTGGCGTGGAGGGCGGTGGTGGCAAGAGGAATGGGGGTAACGAACAGACCTGGGCCGAGTCCTTCGGGATTCCATCCCCCAGATCCACCCTATCGTATTCTACCCTTATGACCGCCCCTCAGGGCTATATCTCCCGTATCCGTCGCGCCCTCATCGGCGCCCCGCGCGATTTTGCGGACCGGACGATGTTCCACAAACTGGCCTTGGTGCCCCTGCTCGCTTGGATCGGTCTGGGTTCGGATGCCCTATCGAGCTGCGCCTACGGTCCCGAAGAGGCCTTCAAGGTCCTCAAGGGTCACGAGTACCTCGCCCTACCGCTAGCGGCAGCGACCGCCTTGACCGTGTGTCTACTTGCGGCTGCCTACAGCGCGTTGGTCGAAAGCTTCCCGTTCGGCGGCGGATATGGCGTATCCACCCGGATGCTTGGCCGGCATACCGGCCTGGTTGCCGGGTCGGCGTTGATTCTTGATTACGTTTTTACCATTGCCATCTCGCTGGCGGCGGCTTCGGCGGCCTTCTTTAGCCTGCTACCTCCAGAATACGCCAATCTGCGCACTCCCTGCGCCCTAGCCGGCCTAGGGCTGCTGACCGTGCTGAACCTGCGCGGCGTACGTGAGCCAGTCTATGCCCTGGCCCCATTCTTTGTCGTATTTCTGATCGTGCACGCCTTGTTGATCATCGCCGGGGTGATCCAGCAGGTGCCGCATGCCCCCGCTGTAGCCCGCGAGATTGGAGACGCCTTCGTCTCCAACTGGAAGCTTACAGGCGCGTTTAGCATGCTGACCCTATTTGTCGGCGCCTTCGTCATCGGTGGTGGTACCTACACCGGCATCGAGGCGGTCAGCAATGGTTTGCCCTTGCTGCGTGAACCGAAGGTGGCCAACGCCAAACGTACCCTGCTGTACATCGCGGTGTCGCTCTCCATCGTCGCTTCGGGCCTGATTGTCTGCTACCTGCTGTGGGGCATCCAGCCGTCCACCGAACGGACGATGAATGCCTCCTTGGCGCTGGCCGTGTTTGCTGGATGGCCGGGCAGCACGGTGCTGGTGTGGTCCGCGATGCTGTCCGCGGCGGCCCTGCTGATCGCCGCTGCCCAGGCCGGCTTCGTCGGTGGCCCACGGGTGGTCGCCAACATGGCGGTCGATGGCTGGATGCCGCGCAAATACGCAGCTCTCTCAGAACGCCTGACCACCGGCAACGCCGTGCTGGTGATGGCCTATGGCGCCGCCCTGGCAATCCTGGTCACCGGCGGCGGCATCCAGCAACTCGTCATCATCTATGCCATCTCGGTCTTCCTGACCTTCTCCCTATCGATGCTCGGCATGCTGCGCTACTGGGTGCGGGTCAAGCGGGGCAGCCCGAAGCGTCGTCGGCGTCTGGCTCTGTTCGCGACCGCCACTCTGGTCTGCAGTGTCGTCCTGGTGCATGCCAGCGTCACCCATCTGCATGACGGCGCCCTGGTCGCAGCCGGAGCCATCGCGGCCATCGCAGTCGGCGGCATTCTCATCAACCGCCATTACCGTGGGGTGACCATGGGGCTGCTGAAGTTGTACCGCCAGCTGGAGGAGATCCCGGTTGCGACGACGGTGGACCCGGGGCCGGTCGATGCACGCAAGCCGGTGGCCGCCATCCTGGTCAGCGGCTACAACGGCATCGGCATCCATACCGTGTTGAATGCGATGCGGGCCTTTCCACAGCATTTCTCTGGCGTGGTGTTCATCTCGGTCGGAGTGATTGATTCTGGCTCGTTCAAGGGCGAGGACGCGGTTGACGAACTCCGTCGCAAGGTCGAGAGCGATCTCTCCCGTTACGTAGCCCTGGCACGTTCCCAGGGGTTGCCTGCGACCTCACGGATGGCCATGGGTACCGACGTGGTGGACGAAGCCGAAGGGCTATGTCTGGAAGTCGCGCGTGACTTCCCTCGGGCTACGTTCTTTGCCGGCAAGGTCGTCTTCCGTAACGAGACCTGGTACCATCGCTGGCTGCACAATGACGCCGCTTTGGCGCTGCTGCGGCGGTTGCAGCTGGCCGGCCGCGTCGTTGTGGTCCTGCCTGCGCGGATCAACTAGTCGTCTGATCCTGAGGTCGGCCGCGTTGTCACCAAGACTCACGACTAGCCTACTTGGCTGGTCAGTTTTACTGCTTATGAAGTGCGCATGCAGACCCCAATCCGTTCAGTCATCGAATTCGGTGCTGTGGCCGATGCCCCTGGCGTACAGACAGTCGCCTTGCAGCGTGCCATAGATGCCGTCGGCGAACAGGGCGGCGTGGTGCTTATCCCGCGCGGCACGTTCGTCAGCGGGACCCTGCGCATGCGCTCGCACGTCACCGTCAAGCTCGATGAGGGAGCGGTGCTGCTCGGGTCCAGCGACTTCACCGACTACGACGCGCGATACTGGGGTGGCGGCTTCATCACCGGGCACGATCTGACCGATGTAACCATCGAGGGCCCTGGAGTCATTGATGGGGCCGACTGCGCCAATCCCAAGGGTGAGGAGGGCTTCCGCGGCGCGCACTGCCTCGCCTTTGTCAATTGTTCGAACATCACGGTGAGCGGTCTCACCGTGCGCCGCTCTGCAAACTGGGCCTTCAATTGCGTATCGTGCCGTGACGCGACCTTCGATCGCCTCTCCATCCGTGGCGGTCACGATGGCCTTGACGCGATGCACTGCGAACGCTTCACCTTCCGTGGCTGCGACTTCCGCACCGGGGACGACTGCATCGCCGGGGCCGACAATCGGGGGTTCACCTTCGAGGACTGCTACTTCAATACCTCGTGCAACGCCTTCCGCTTTTCCTGCATTGATCTGGTCGTTCGCCGATGCCGGTTCAAGGGGCCGGGTGAGGCCGCCCACAAAGTCACTGGCAAAAGCGAGATGCTGGCAGCATTCCTCCACTTCTCACCTTCCGAACGGACCAACTGCCAGGGTCTGCAACCACAGAGCGACGGCTGGCTGATCGAGGGCTGCACGGTCGAGGATGTGGCCCAACTGTACGAGTTCGACCATCGGACGCTGTGGCAATCAGGCCGGCCGGTGCGTCAAGTCACCTTCCGTGATCTCACGGCCACTGGACTGAAGAAGCCGATCTGGGCCTGTGGCGACATCCGTCGGCAATTCATGTTGTCGCTGGAGCGTGTTACCTTGGCGATCCCGGCGGGCAGCTGGTTCCATCACCCGTTCATCGACCTGCGCTCCTTCGATTGCCTCGATGTACGCGGTCTGACCTGCGTAGGCGTCGATGCCAGCCACCCGGCGATTAGCACGGTCGATGGCTTACGCGTCGATGTGCGCGACCTGGTGTGCAGGTCAGCCAGCTGAGAACTCTTGATGTGGCGCCACCCACTCACGGATTGCGTGCAGCCGACTGTGCCAGCGGTGCGTCCGGTTCCATGAGTACCAGCAGCCGCCCCAGAACGATTTCAGGCGAGGATGTCAGCCAGCGAGCGTAGCGTAGCAGGCGGCTTCGGCATCGACCTGCGGCTGGCCAGACGCGGCTTCCGCCGATGGGCGCGCCAGATACGGCCGACCGATGATGCACTGATCTTTAGTGCTCGCGAAAGACTCGGCGTACTCCAGTGCGTGGTGTTTTCAGGCTTGTCCTGCGTGGTTTTGCGCACCACTTCCAGGACCATCTCTGGGGACAAGCGCCCGTCGGGTGCCCGTCGGCTCGCCACCGTCGTTGACTGCGTACTCGACGAAGACCAGGTCGCAGCCGCGCTCCAGCAGGTTGGCCGGGGCGCGGAAACACGCGCTGTCGCTGCTGGTCGCACCGATCGCGGCGTTCTCGACCGTCACCCGCACCTCGGGATAGGTGGCGTTGAACCACGCCGCGACCGGTTCGGGCCAGTTGCACCCCGGCCGCGGATCGGTGATCGAGCCGCCGATGAAGCCGAGCGTGATCGCGCCCCGGCGCAGCGCCGCGCGGGCGCGGGGCAGGTGGGTGCGCAGGCGTTGGATGGGCAGTGCGGTCATGGCGGCCTCTTTGGCCGCCCGGCAGCGATATGCAATCGATCGATCGCCTAAAGCGGGATCAGCGCAGGCTGGCGAGGATGGCCGCGAGCGACAGGCGCGCTCCGCAGATCACCTCGTCGGCGGCGCCGTAGTACACCGTCACGGTGTCGCCGTCGACAACGTGGCCGTTGGTGAACACGACGTGGCCGAAGAAGCCGGTCTGCTCGCACGGCGCGCTCGGCTCCAGGATCGGCGTGCGGCTGCGGGCGATGACCCGCGACGGGTCGTCGAGCGCGAGCAGCAGGGCGCCCAGGCAGTAGCGCTTGCCGTCGCTGCCGTGGTAGATCGCCAGCCAGCCCTCAGGGGTGCGGATTGGGGCGGCGCCGGCGCCGATGCGTTCGCCGTCCCACATGCCGGGACGGGTGCGGGCGAGGCAGCGGTGATCGCCCCAGTGGCGCAGGTCCGGCGAGGACGCCAGCCAGATGAAGTTGCCGCCGAGGCCGACGCCGCTGGGGCGGTGGAAGCAGACCCAGTTGCCGGCGACGCGCTCTTCGAAAATGGCGCAGTCCTTGTTGTGCGGCGGGATGATCATGCCCAACCGGTGGAAGCTGCGCCAGTCGCTGGTCTCGATGCAGCCGACGCCGACGCCGTTGGCGGACACCGCAGTGTAAGTCAGCAAGAAGCGGTCGGCCACGGTGGAGACGCGGCAGTCCTCGACCCCGAACGCCTCCAGCGCGCCGTCGCCGACCAGGGTCGGCGACGGATCGGCGGTGAAGCGCTCGCCGTCATCGCTCCACGCCAGGCGCAGATGCGACAGCGTGGTCAGGTAGTCGACCCCCTTCCAGTTGAACACCCGCGGGTCGCTCGCCTTCAGCTCGGGATCCTGCCGCGAGACGCTGACGATGCGCACCCCGCCGGGGGCAGACGGATCCAGCACCGGCGTGCTCACTGCGCTGGCAGTCTGCGGCGGACGCTCGGCGACGCGCAAGAGCAGGCCGGTGCGCCCACGGAAGCGGAAGGCACCGGGATTCAGCAGGCACTCCACGCGCATGCCGGGAGCCGACGGCTGCACGTCGGCGGGCCGCAGGATCGGGTTGTTGGCGAAGCGCTTGGCGAGGTCGGTCATGTTCCACCATCTCCGCTGCGATGCTGCAAGAGGTGGCTTGCCGATCAACCGCTGCCAGCTCAGCCGCGAGCGCTGACGGACGCCGGCAGGAACGGGGCGTTGCGCTCGAGAAGTAGGTCGAGGACCGGCTCCGCCGCGTCGGCATCGGGGATCGCCGGATCGCAGCGCAGCGCCTCGCGCAGCAGACCGCGATTGCCGGTGGCGGCGCCGGCAGCGACCAGTTCGTTGATCCGGGAGACGCGGCGGCAGATGTCCGCGACCCGTGGCGGCAGGCTCGGCAGTTGGACCGCCCGCCCAACGCCACCCTCGATGCACAGCGGCGTCTCGACCACGACCCCATCTGGCAGCTCCGGCAGATGCCCGGCGTTCAGGTGGTTGACCTTGTCGACGCGGACCGACGTGCCGTCGGCACAGGCGAAGATGAGGTCAAGCGGGCGTTCCCAGGCGCTGGCCGGACGATGCGTGGGCCAATCGCGGCTACCGTTTGCCAGTTCGCCCAGTTCGGCGAGGCGCGCGGCCCGCTCGGCCGAATCGCCGTGGTAGGGATCGTCGACAGGGATACGCGGATCGGGCTCCAGATACTCTGCGTGATGGGTCCAACCGGCGAGCGGTACGGCACCGAAGCGCTCCAGCCAGCCGGCGACGACGGTCGGACCACCGAAGGCACTGGTCGTTCCCGCCCGCACCTGCGCCTCGACCGCCGGCAAGAGGTCGGCACCACTCGTGCGGTCGCGCACCGCGAGCAACCAGGAGAATAGGTTGAGCCCCGCGCTGAGCACGTCTTCCAGCACGGCCATAAGCAGGTTCCGGGACTTGGTGGTGGAAGCGTGGCATCGGGCACTGCGTCGCCGTAGCCAGATGGCAAAGTCACTGACGTGGGCACGCATGCGCGTGCTCGCCAAGGCATGAATCGCCCCAGCACGCGTGTTGCATTCGTATCCGTATCCGTGTCCGCATCGCAGCCAACTCATCAGAACCTGATGGAAGAGCCGTATGCGGGAAACCCGCCAGTAGGGATCTGTGCCGGGGACGGCCCGAAAGGGCTGTTCCTACGGCGACACGGACTGACGCCACCGCCGTACCATGACTGCCACGAGCGATCAACCAACCCTGGTCGGCGTAATCGTCGTCGGAGCTATCGGTGATCGGGGCAGGCTGGGGAGCCAGCAGCGGCGTGGGTTCGGCTACCGGCGACGGGCTGACCGTTGGCAGCGCGACCGGAAGCTCGGCGGCCAGCACCACGACCACAGGCGGCTGGCTCATTGCCACGTTGATCTCAAACCGCCCGGCGGCGAACACCCAAACCGCCAAGCCCAGAGCGGGCGGCAGTACGCAGGCGAGCATCAGGAATAGGCGGCGCAGCAGCAGGGCGCAGCAGGGCTGACAGCATCGGCGCGGATGGCGTCCGGCCAAGGGCCGCGTGCGTCCGGGTCTGGCCGCTGTCAGTAGTGGTAACGCAACTGGACTATCACCAGATCCTCGCCCTGGACGAGGTAGACCATGCGATGTTCCTCGGTGATCCGGCGGGACCACGCACCTTGCAGCATGTGCTTGAGCGGCTCTGGCTTGCCCAGGCCCTCGTAAGGATGACGCAGAGCGTCTTCGATCACCTTGTTGATGCGCTTGAGGACCGCCCGGTCCTCGGCCAGCCACCACTGGTACTCGTCCCAGGCGTGGGTCGTGAAGGTCAGTCGCACGACGCCAGCTTCCGCACCTTGGCCTTGCCCTTCTTGGCCTGGGCCAGCGACTGCAGCAGCCGCTTGGCGTTGGCCGGCGAGCGCAGCAGATAAGCCGTCTCCTGGAGCGAGTTGTACTCCTCCAGGCTCATCAGCACGGCGTTGCCCCGCTTGGAGGTGATCTCCACGGCCTCGCGGTTCGCCGTCACCTGTTCGATGAGTTTGAATATGGTGCGACGAGCAACAGTCGCGGCGATGGCGGTCATGGAGTTCCCCTGATGCGTACAGGATAGCGTACAGGTACAGCAATGCCAGCCCGGAAGCCTCCGATCCCGTGTCGCTTCATCCATGGGCCGCCTCCACCGCAATCGGCGGCATGGCCTTGTCGTAATCGCGCAGATGGCCGGGCACCCGCCCACCCGCGTGCCGGCCTGGGCGCACAGCGCGCCAGTGGGCGGCGCACCGATCGAAAGCGTCCCTCCCAGAAGTGGCCGGTGCAACCGTCGTCGCGGTTGGCGCGGTTGGCGCAGTTGGAGCAGTTGGAGCGGCGGGCGAGGCGTTCTGTGATGCACTTCATGAACCAGGAGAGTGAGCGCAGACGCGTGCGGGCAGTGGCGATCCACGCCGGGTCGGCGGCCTTCTCAGCGAGCTCAGCGATTCTTCACGCCTGCGCGCTGCCGTCCGGCCCGGTGCGCGGGTGCGCGCTCGCCCAACGCGTCGCGACCTCGGCGGGCGACCAGGAGACGACCCGGTTTGGATCAGTCAGAACAACGATGTACAGGTGGTTTGACATCACGGCATACGCCAGGACATCGACGGCAAAGGAGCCGGCGGCCTGGCGGATGAGATCGCGGACCCAGTCGCGGCGGTGCTGATCCAGCGGCCACTTTGGCCTCGGCAGCTTCGGCGCCCTCGCCGGTCGAGCCCGCGAAGCCCTACGGCGTGGAGCCAAGTGGATCATCGACACCACCGCCGGACTCTACGCCGACGACCAACCGCCGGCCGAGC
>JBBQCI010000055.1:0-27638 GCA_038318565.1 Planctomycetota bacterium | reverse complement strand
CCCCAACCGCCCGAACCAGACGATGCAGAACCGACCCTGCTGACCCCCGAGTCGTCGATGGAGACGCAGAAGAAGCTCGGAGCGGACATCGTCATGGCCTTCGACGAATGCGTTGCTCATGACGCGAGTGCTGCCTACGTCGCTGAAAGTCTTGGCCGGACCGAGCGCTGGTTGCGGCGCTGCACCACCGTGCCACTGCAGGACCATCAACACCTGTTCGGCATCGTCCAGGGCGGCATGGACCTCGACCTGCGGGCCCGGGCCGCCAAACAAGTGTCCGCGCTGGATCTGCCAGGCATCGCCATCGGCGGTGTTTCGGTTGGTGAAGGCCATGCCGCCATGGTGCGGGTAGTTCGCCATACTGCCCCGCTGCTGCCTGCCGACCGCCCGCGGTATCTGATGGGCGTCGGGCTGCCCGAGGACCTAGTCGCTTCGGTCGAGGCGGGCATGGATATCCATGATTGCGTCATCCCCACGCGTTATGCCCGGGAAGGCACCGCGTTCACCTGGGACGGCAAGATGCGACTGAAGGACAAGAAGTTCCGCAAGGATCGCTATGCCATTGATACCTCGTGCACGTGTCCAGCCTGTGCCGGCGGTTTCAGCCGGTCTTATATTCGGCACCTGCTGTTCGCTGGCGAGACCCTCGGGGAGATGCTGATGACTCTGCACAACCTGCATTTCTACCAGCGCTTAATGCAGGCGATGCGTGAAGCGATCGAGCAGAACCGCTTCGAGGGCTGGGCCGTCGACTTCCGGGCACGCTACCTCAAGGCCCGGGACGACTGAACGTGAGCGGGATCGCGCATGCCGGAACGTGCCGCAGCCCATTGCCTGATGAGACATCGTGAAGATCACGGTCATCCAGACCGGCCGATTGCGCGATGCCCACGTCGTCGCGCTGCGTGACGAGTACCTCAAGCGTTTCGGGCGTTTCGGACGGCTGGAGATCGTAGAACGCCAACCGAAGGGGGATGTCCCGTTGTGGCCGACAGGAGCCCGTTGGCGGGTTGCTTTAGATGAGCGTGGCGAGCAATACACTTCTCCTGATTTTGCCAAACGACTGGAGAAATGGTCGGTGGCACACGGTCCGATGGCTTTCCTGATCGGCGATGCCTACGGCCACCATGCGCCAACCCTGGCGCTGTCCGACGCCCGAGTATCGCTCGGCCCGATGGTGCTCCCGCATCAGATCGCCCACTTAGTGCTGGTCGAACAGCTGTATCGGGCCGCAACCATCCTGGCGGGCACCGGATACCACCACGGTTAGGCCATTATTGGGGGGGGGTAGTTCGGCCGCAGGTCCGGGATCAGCCACTGGACGGCAGACCTCGCCCCGCGCCGTTCCCTCTGGCAGGTCAAGCCTCCGCTTCTAGATTCCCAGGGCCGGGGAATCCCCTCCCGGTTCCGGAGTACCCGATGCAGCTCGACTCGCACCTCGTTGAACGCTTCCACGCCCTGCACCGCCAGCGGATGACTGGTGTTCTGCAGGCCAAAGGTGAAGGCTTCAGTCTGGGCATATGCCTTGCCGAAGGGGATCCGGTGGCGATCGACCTCGGCATCGACATCGAGCAGGCGTTCGCCGAGGCCTGTGTGGCCTACCATAAGCTGGATGAATCGGGCATGGCCGAGCTGTCGGCGGCGATAGCCGGTGGGGCCAAGGCCCGCGAGTACCTGGTCGAACGCCAGCTGGTCAGTGACGCCGAGGCGGACCAGCTATCCCAGGCTGTGGTCGAGGACTCGCTGACCAGGGCCTTCCGTGGTCCGGTCGTCAGCATCGATTTCCAGGAAGGCGTCACGCCCGATCAGCTCCCCATCGGCCGCAGTGCATTGAAGATGCGTATCGGAGTCGAGGCCCTGATCCGTACCTGCGACCAGCGGGTTGGCGAGCAGTTGGCCGTCGAACGCGAGGTGGGCGGCTGGGATGCCGTCTTCGCCATGAGCGAGGGTGAGCACGTCAGCGGGGCGCTGTCTGAGTACGAGAAGATGGTACTCAATTTCATCGACGGTCGCTCCACCGTCCAGCAGATCGCCGAGCTGTGCCGCGACAGCAGCCTGAATCTCGGTCGGGTCATGCGTTCACTGATCGCCAAGCGCGTCATCCACCGACTTGAACAGCGTAACAGCGGCGGTTCCAGCGGTATGAACCCGGCGGTGAAATCGCCAAGTACCACGGTCGTGCGCAATGGGCCGAAGTCGGGCGTTACGGTTGCGACGGTCAATTCCCCGGCAGTGGCCACCGCTTCAGTCCCGACGCCCGTTGACATTGAGCCATACTATCGCTCGCCCCGGCGGGAGTCAGGCAACCGTCCGATTGTGCTGGTCGGACTGCTCGCCTTGCTCGCCATCTGTCTTGGTGTGGCCCTGCTGGTGGTGCAGTACAACCGCAAACAGGAACGCCTACGCAAGGACCAGAACGAGGTCAGCCAGCTCATCACCGGACGCAGTTGGACGGATGTTCGCAATCTGGTCGCCAAGCTTCGCCAGGAGGCAGGCAATGACCTGTCTGCCATCCGCACGGTTGATGGCCTGGGCGCCCAGGTCGAAGCCGCCATCACCGCCGAACGCACGGCTATCGGCGAATTGATCGAGGGTGAAGAGTTCGTCGCTGCGCGTCCTCGCGTCGCTGTCCTACCCGACGAAACCGTTCTGGCTGCCAAGCTGCGCGATGCGGAAGCCGATGTGCGTGCTTCCGCCTCCGCACTCGGTGACGAGGTGCGAGCCCGTTTGGCCAATGGCGATGTTGCTGGTGCTCTAGCTGCGATCGATGAAGTCAAAGGCCAGCGGGCTCTCGAAGGAAATCGTGCGTTGACCGCGTGGCGTGCAGACACGCAGGTCGCCGCGCGCAGCCAGCCGCTTCCGTTATCAGTGCGCCTGTCGGCGGTGGCCAAATTGCGCCAAGCCAGACCAGATGCAGCCTTGGAGGGGCAGTTGGCCGCCCTTGATGCCGAACTGCAGGCCCAGATCAAGGTCGTTGCCGACCGGCTTGTTGTCCTCGAGGCCAGCGCGAGCAGCGGGGCTTGGCGGGAAGTCCAGGCTGAGATGAAAGGCATGCGTCTGGGTGACTTGGGGGCAGGAACGGCGATCGAGGCGGCAGCTGACAAGACGGCTTCCGCCGCCAAGCGTACCGCAGCTGCTGTCGAAGCCGTGGTTGATCCCGGACTGGAAGCCTTGTCTGCCGGAGCAGGTGCGGAAACCCTCGATCCCGCCCGAACCAAGATCGCAACGATGCTGCAACAGTACGCCCAGGTTTCGGATCGCGATTCGATCGAACGCCTGGTTGGGGCCATGGCCGCGTCCTCCGGCTCGGATACCCGGACTGTTGCCGAGCGCGCAGCCGAGTCCAAGGCGCTAGGCGCCCAGATAGCCGCCAAAGATGTCCGCCTGGTCGAGGCGCTGAATGCCCGTTCCCTGTCGCTGCAGGCCATTGAAGCGTCTGCCCGTGTATCCTTGGAGGAGGCGCGGCGATTGGGACGTGATGGCGATTGGAACGCTGCCGTGTCGGCCCTGGAAGTGATCGTGAAGCAGCCGAAATGGCAGTTGACGGCTGTCCGCAAGGAGGCCGACATCGACCTCGATGCTGCCCGTGGGAAGGCTGTGCGTCGCGCCCAACTGAAAGACGAACTGAAGATTGCCCTGCTGAAGGGCGACGTCGCTGCCTGCGAAGCGATCGGCCGTGAGATCGGACTGGCCTATCTGCCGTTGGTGGTGATGAGCCAGCCAGAGGGTGCCGAGGTCGTCAATGCCGAAGGCAAGGTACTTGGCGTCACACCATTGATCCACGAGGTTACGGCCGACGTGCGCATCGATATGCGGCTGATCGTGCGCAAGACGGGGTACAAGGATGCCAGCGTGTCCGGCGCCGCGGCTGATGGTGGATGGCGCATCAAAGTGCGGCTCGACCGCAGCGCGACCTTGGCACAGGATAGCGGTCGGCCACTGACTGTCCGTCCTGCTGTCATCAATGGTGAACTATGGCTGGGCGATCGTGGACGTGTGATCACCTATGCCAAGCCGACGGCAGACGCCTCTCGGACGGTGGCGATCGACAGCACCTCGCCACTGGTCGAGCCGGTGCTGGCTGCGGTCGCGCAGGTCGGTGATGAATTGATGCTGGCGACCCGTGAACGACTCGCCATTCGGCTGCCCTCCAACGAACGCATAGCCCTTCCTGCTGGCAGCGACTTTCCGCTGCTGTCCTACCGCAGCCCGCTCGTTATCGGTCGAGATCTGCTCATCGTGGCGACGTCGGATGGTCGGCTGCTTGGCGCTCAGCGGGGTACCGCCGTCCTGACCTGGCAAACAGCCGGCAGCAGCCTGTACGCGGCCGAGGCGGTTCTGATTGGCGAACACATCCTGACCGTCCGTCGCGACGGACGCCTGGAATCGACGCGGGCAGAGGATGGCGGAATTGAAAACGTTGCCAAGCTGGATGGACCAGTCCTGGCAGCCTGGCCGACAGCGACCGGGTTGGCGGGCCTCACTGCCGCACGCTCCTTTGCCTGGGATGGCCTTAAAATGACAGGAGAGGATCTGCCCGAGCCGTGCGTCGGTGGCGGTCCAGGCGTCATCGTTGGCACGTTTGGCAAGATCATGTTGCGCGGAGACGGCGGCTGGGTTGAGGTCGGCAAGTTGGATGCGAAGCCTGAGGCAAACGATCGCATGTCCGCCCTCGCGTGGGGGGGGCACGCCGTCATCGCCAATGGCGCAGTGCTGAGCGTGTTCGGCCCAAAGCCCTTCCGTATCGATGCCGGAAGCGAAGTTCTCCCGCCGGTTGTCTGGAATGGTTCGCTCGTGGCGGCCTCTCTGGAAGGCAAACTGTGGATCTGGGCTGAATAGAGGCGGACGAACCAGGCTTGCCAGAGGCTTCCGTGTGACCTAATCTAGCACCACGGAGGCTTCATGGGCGATCTTGACGGATTGGTGAAAGAGTTCCTGGTCGAAAGTTACGAAAACCTCGACCGGCTCGACAAAGAGTTTCTCCAGCTGGAACAGACTCCGGGGAGTCGCGAGATCATTTCGTCTATCTTCCGCACCGTTCATACAGTCAAAGGTACCAGCGGTTTTTTTGGCTTCGAAAAGCTGCAGGGCGTCGCCCACGCTGGCGAAAACCTGCTGGTCAAGCTTCGTGATGGCGCCCTAGTCCTGAATCAGGACATCAGCAGCGGACTGCTGCGCTCGGTGGACGCCATCCGTGCCATCCTGGGCGAAGTAGAGAAGACCGGCGCGGAAGGATCGGAGAACTATCTTAGCCTGATCGCCGAACTTGAACACTTGGCGACCGGCGCTGCTGCCAAGCCAGTCGAGTCTGCGCCAGCTTCGGCCCCAGCGCCCGTTGCGGTGCAGGCTGCGGTCGTCAGTGCCCCGACCGCTGAGCATCCGGTGATGCCGTCAGCCCAATCTAGTGAATTGGCGCCACGTCCGAGTTCGTCTTCCGCAGAATTCGCTGCCAAGCCAGCGGATGGAGCCGCAACTGCCGGCGGTTCCCTGGCGGATCAAAGTCTGCGCGTGGATGTGAGTGTACTCGACCGGTTGATGAACCTGGTTGGCGAACTGGTGCTGACTCGCAACCAGATCCTCCAGCATGCCGGGGCTACCGCCTCCAGCGCCCTGGTCACGACCAGCAAGCGACTCGACAACATCACCTCCCAGTTACAGGAAGAGGTGATGAAGACGCGCATGCAGCCGATCGAGGCAGTGTGGGGCAAGCTGCCGCGCGTGGTCCGCGACCTAGCCAAGCAGATTGGCAAACAAGTCCGCCTCGACATGGAAGGCAAGGATACCGAACTCGACAAGTCGATTATTGAGGCGATCAAGGATCCGCTCACCCACATGGTGCGCAACTCGGTCGATCACGGGATCGAGAAACCTGACAAGCGCATCGCCGCCGGCAAGCCGGCCGAAGGCTGCATCCTGTTGCGCGCCTATCACGAAGGCGGCAAGGTCACGATCGAGATCCGTGACGATGGCGGCGGCATTGACCCTGCTCGGATCAAGGCGAAGGCGATCGAGAAGGGGCTGATAACCGTCGAACAGTCGGCGAAGATGGCAGAACGCGAGATCCTCGCCCTGATCCTCGCCCCTGGCTTCAGTACCGCCGAACAGGTCACCAACATCAGTGGACGTGGCGTCGGCATGGACGTCGTACGTACCAACATCGAAAAGATAGGCGGTTCGGTCGACATCGCCAGCGTGGTTGGCATTGGTTCGAGCATCACGATCAAGATCCCGTTGACCCTGGCGATCATCCCGGCCCTGGTCGTGACCAGTGGCGGAGAGCGCTTCGCCATCCCGCAGATCAATCTGCTCGAACTCGTCCGCATCGAACGGGCCAAGGCTGCGACATTGATCGAAGACGTCTACGGTGCGTCGGTCTATCGGTTGCGCGGCCAGCTCCTGCCGCTCGTCTACCTCTCCAAAGAACTCGGCCTGCCGATCAACGAGAGCGCTGCAATCAACATCGTCGTGCTGCAGGCCGATGAGACCCAGTTTGGCGTGGTCGTCGACACCGTTCTCGACACTGGCGAGATCGTGGTCAAACCGCTCGACAAGCAGCTGAAGAACCTGTCGGTGTTCGCAGGCGCCACCATCATGGGCGATGGCACAGTCGCCCTCATCCTTGATGTCTTTGGACTCGGCACCCGGGCTCATGCGATGGGCAAGAACCGCGACGGCAAGAAGGCACACGCCGCTGTTGCCACCGGTGAGCCCAAGGAGCCGATGCTGCTCTTCCAGAGCCCAGACGATGGACGCATGGGCATTCTTCTATCCCAGGTGGTCCGTCTCGAGGAGATGGATGCCAGCAAAGTGGAGAGTGCGGGGGACGTCGAGGTCATCCAGTATCGCGGTGAGATCCTGCCCCTGGTCCGCGTCTTCCAGGTGCTGCCGGAACGACGGCGGAATCCAAGGAATCCGGACGCCGGCGTGCAGCCTGACGTCCTCCCGGTGGTGGTGCATAGCCACAATGGACGCCACGTCGGTCTGGTGGTTGGCAAGATCCTCGACACCGTCGAAGAATCACTGAAACTGCAGCGGGCTGCCGGTCGGGCAGGCATCAAAGGATGCCTGGTGCTCAATGGAAAGGTGACCGAGATCCTCGATGTCGAGTCGATCGTCCGCACCGTCGTCCCCGATTTCTACAAGGCCTAAACATGATCGACGTCGCCACCCAGACCCGGCAGTTCTGCACCTTCCGGCTCGCCCAGCACCTGTGCGGCATCGATGTGCTGGTTGTCCACGAGATCTTGCGTCAGCAGCCGATGACAAAGGTTCCGCTCGCCCCACCCGTCGTGAAGGGTCTGATCAATCTGCGGGGACAGATCATCACCGCCTTGGACATGCGTACCCGCCTGGGTTTTCCGCCGCGTGATGATGGCAGACCACCGATCAACATCGTGATCACGGTCGGTGAAGGGGCAGAAGCCTCGACGGCTGCGCTGCTGGTCGATGAGATCGGTGATGTGGTCGAAATCGATCCGGCAACCTGTGAACCTCCACCAGACACCATCCCCGGTGCCTTGAAAGATCTGATCCAATCGGTCTGCAAGCTGGAGAAGGGGTTGATTCTCATCCTGGATACGGCCAAGGCCGTCAAGGTCGAGTAGCTGCCGAGTCTGGCACGGTAACGAGCCGTTCCGCCAAAGCGCTGAACAGATGCTTGTACGGCAGGCCTGATGCGACGCTCATGGCGGCGCCGCAGGTCAGGCTGGTCGCTACGCCCATGACGGCTGAACCAGCCCGCACCTCTCCGCCTTCGCGGGCAGAAGCCGCCGCCGTCAATTGCGGGTCGGACCAGGCCTTGTCTCCAGCACTGCCACAGCAACCCCAGGCGGCCGGCAGACTGGCGTGGGCGACCTGACCACAGGCATCGCTGAGGTGCTGACCCCAGCCGATGTCGGCCTCACTGCAGGTCGGATGCATCACCCAGGCTGGGCGTGTGGCATCCAGCCGTCCCCGGGATTGCAGGCGCGGCAGCAATAAGCTGGTGGCGAATCCGGCAGGGTCGTGCAGGCGGATGCGATTCCATCGCGCCTGCAGTTCGGCAGGCAGGGCTGTCTTCACCAGAAAAGCGGCGCAGGTACCGGTGTCGACCAGCACGTCGCTGCAGCCGGTAGCCAACAGTGCTTCGATGGTTGCGACGGCGGCGCTGCGTGCCTGCTGGGGGAAGCCCTTGGAGGCGAAAGGCTGTCCGCAGCACAGTCCGGTGATGTCTGCAGGCAGGACGATGCCGATCCCAGCTGCGGCGCACAGACTGGCGAGGTCGGCCAGCAGCGGATCCGGTCCGCAGGTGCGGGCCAGACAGGTGGCGAGCAGGGCGAGCTGCGGGGCCCCTGGCTCTGCCTGGGGCCAGTGCATGGGCGGACGTGGCGCAGCAGTCGGCAGGGGGATGTTTCGTCCCGGCAGCGTACGTCCCCCGACGGCGCCCAGGACGAGCCGAACGGTCGAACTGACCAGGGCGAAGTTGCGTAGCACGCGTTGGGCCGTCCACCGGGCGATCGGCCCATGCCGTGCGGCCCGCTCGGCCCGCACCAAGGCGCCGGTATCGATGCCGACCGGGCATGCGCTGGCGCACAGGCCGTCGCCAGCGCAGGTGTCCAGCACGTCGGTAGCGGTTCGCTTAGCCACCGCATCTGCCACCAAGCCACCGGCGGCCCGGTTGCGCCATTGCACGATACGTTGCCGCGGCGTGAGGGTGGCATCCCGACTGGGGCAGGTTGGTTCGCAGAAACCGCATTCGATGCATCGGTCGATCAGGGGGTCGGCGGCGGGCATCGATTTGAGGTGGGCCAGATGCCCAGCCGGATCATCGGACAGCAGGACACCGGGGTTGAGGATGCCGAGCGGGTCACACGCGGCTTTGATTCGGCGCATCAGTCGCACCGCATCCTCGCCCCACTGTGCGGTGACGAAGGGTGCCATGTTGCGGCCGGTGCCATGCTCGGCTTTGAGATGTCCACCTGCCCCCAGCACCAATGTGACCATGGCCCGCATGAATCCATCGTACCGCAGCACTTCGTCTGGTCGTGAGAGGTCCGGGGTCAGGGTGAAGTGCAAGTTGCCGTCCTTAGCGTGACCAAAGATGACGGCGTCGGTATAGCCATGTACCTCAAACAGCCGGCGCAGATTGCGTACGCCAGCGGCGAGGTACTCGACCGGGAAGGTGACGTCCTCGATAACTACGGAAGTGCCCAGCGCCCGTATCGCCCCGACGCTGGGGAACAATCCTTTGCGGATGGCCCACAGTTTCGCCTGGATCGGCGCTTCCCGGGTCAGCGAAGCCGGAGCGGCAAGATCCAGGTTGGTCAATAGCGGTTGAACCGCTGCCAACCGCGCAGCCAGGGCGCTCTCGTCAGCTTCCTGCCATTCGACCAACAGGGCGGCCGGTTCCCCTTCCGGGATCGCATTGGGCAGTTTGTCCGCGACCCGCCGCAAGGAGACGGCGTCGAGCAACTCGACCGCCGCGCAGCCCGCCTCAGCCAATCCAGAGACAGCAGAGCACGCCGCCTCGACATCGCGGAATACCAGCCAGCCGGTCGCCCGGCAGCGCGGCAGCGGCACGGTCCGGAAGGTTGCAGAGGCAATGCAGGCCAAAGTGCCTTCGCTCCCGACTACAAGCCGTTGTAGGATCCCCACCGCGTCATCTGCATCAAGGAAGGCATTGAGACTGTAACCAACGGTGTTCTTCGTCGCAAAGGCGCGTTGGATACGGGCGGTCATTGCGGCATCCGTGCGGATGACGTCGCGGATCGCGATCAGTTCGCTCGCCAAAGACGCAGGCAACTGGGAATCAGAAGCGCCGGTATCGATGCGTGTGCCGTCGGTCAGGATTAGGTCGAGCGCCGTCACCGTCCGGTAGCTGTTCTCATGCACGCCGCAGCACATGCCGCTAGCATTGTTGGCTACGATGCCGCCGATCTCAGCTGCTTGGATGCTGGCCGGATCCGGGCCGATACGTCGTCCCCACGGAGCGAGTGCGACATTGACCCAGGCCCCGACGGCCCCCGGCTGACAGCGCACGGAAGCTCCCCCGTCGAGCACTTCGATCGCCCGCAAATGACGCGAGATCACCACCAGGATCCCATCGGTTACGGCCTGGCCGGACAGTGACGTGCCACCAGCGCGCAGACAGACTGGCACGCGGTGATGGCGTGCGGCAGCCAATATGGCCGAGATGCCAACAACATCGCGAGGCAACACCACGACTCTGGGGACCAACCGGTAGATGCTGGCGTCGTTGGCCCAGGCCAAGCGATCGGCGAGGGCATCAAGAACGCACCCAGCAGGGAGCCTGGCGCGCAACTCAGCGATCAATGGGTCGGTCATGTCCTGCGCCATGGAGGCGTTGGGCGATCTCGATGCAAGCAGGATGCAGCAGGGCGGCCAGGGATTCGGGAGGGTGCTGGGTGTAGTTGGCCATCACGGCAATGGCAGCGCACGGCGGATCTCCTGCGCGTGCACCATGGATGGCCACCGCCACTGAGCCAGTTTGTCCGTCGTTGTTCCGCTGGATGGCATAGGTGCGCTTGCGGATGCGGGCGCGTTCGGCAGCTGACGTCCGAGCAGGCCCATCGATGGTCGACTCCAGGACCATGCCAATGGAGGAATCCTCGGCTGGATACAGGGCGCTGCGCCGCAAGCCTTCCTCAATCGGTTGCCCGGGTGCGGCATGCAACAGGTAGCAGACCCGTCCTTGCCACAAAACCCCTAGGGCGAAGCCGAAATCCGGCTTCAGTAGGTTCCGGACCACGGGCAAGGCTGCACCAAGGAGTCCCGACCCCTGCAGACACTGGGTTGCCAGTAGATGGATCGCTGGCCCAGGCCGATAGCGACGGTCCCCGTCCTGTTCGGCCAATCCCAAGTTTTTCAAGGTGCCCAGTAGGCGGTTCGCCCGGGTTGGTTCCCAGCCCATCAGGCGGGCCATTTCTCTGGTTCCAATCGCTTGCCCACTCGCGCACAGCGCTCCTAGCAAGGTGACTCCATCGGCGAGAGATTGGTTCGGTTGTGCGGGCATGCCTATCTTTCAGTGTGGTTAGATCTTGTCTTATCACGAGTGTTGCTAATATAGCTACATATGCCAAACGCAACCTTACAGGCCGGTCCCGCCATCGCGGAAACCCTTCGCACCGATCTTTGTGTGGTCGGTGGAGGCATGGCTGGCATCTGCGCAGCCCTGGCCGCCGCAAGGCATGGCATGCGAGTGGTCCTGATCCACGATCGGGCAGTACTGGGTGGCAACGCCAGTTCCGAGGTGCGCATGTGGATCTGCGGTGCTCACGGACGCGACGCGAAGGAGACGGGCCTCATCGAGGAGATCCAATTACTGAACCTGCGTCGCAATCGTTTCCTGTCGTATCCGGTGTGGGACACCGTGCTTTATGAGGCGCTCTGTCTGCATCCAAACATCACCGCCGTATTGACCTGTGCGGTTACCGATGTCGTCATGGCAGTCTCTGATCGGATCGCCGCTGTTCGCGCCTGGCACCTGACCCGTCAATGCTGGATCGTGGTCGAGGCCGGACTATTCGCCGACTGTTCGGGCGATTCGGTGCTGCGCCTATCTGGAGCCCGCACGCGGTGGGGGCGTGAAGCCAAGTCGGAATTCGGCGAAAGTCTCGCCCTGGATGTCGCCGATCGCAAGACCATGGGCAATTCGATCCTGCTCCAGTTGCGCGAAATCGATCCCGTTGATCACGTTCCATTCGAGCGACCGCCTTGGGTGCATGACTTTCCGCTGGATCACCACCGGTTGGCCAAGCGCGGGGCCGGCGACAACTTCTGGTGGCTGGAGATCGGCGGCGAAGACGACACCATCGGTGGTGCTGACCGTACGCGCGATGAGCTCTATCGCATGGCTCTGGGCGCCTGGGCGTTCATCAAGAATCATCCCGATGGCCGTGGTCATCGTTGGGAATTGGAGTGGATCGGAGCATTGCCCGGCAAGCGCGAGAACATTCGTTACGTCGGGGACCACACTATGACGCAGATGGACGTCGAGTCGTGTGGACATTTTGACGACATCGTTTGTCACGGTGGCTGGACCATGGACGATCATCCGCCGGCCGCCTTCCGCCACCCCGGCGATCCAACAACCTTCCATCCGGCGCCATCGCCGTTCGGCATCCCGTGGCGATGCCTGTACAGCGCCGATATCAGCAATCTGTTGTGTGCCGGGCGTAACATCAGCACCACGCACATGGCGCTGAGTGCAACCAGGGTCATGGCGACCTGCGCGACTATGGGCCAGGCTGTCGGGACCGGAGCGGCGATCGCTTGGAAGGAGTCGATCAGCCCGCGCGACGTCGGACGTCACCACCTCCTCCGCCTGCAAGCAATACTGCTTGATGACGATCAGTATCTGCCGGGTCTACGTCGGCCGGTACCGGCCTTGGCACAGACGGCACAATTGCTTGCCAGCCGCGGAGACCCCGAGCCCCTGCGTGATGGTGTGGACCGTCGCCTGGGTGCTGAGGACCACTGGTGGAAGGCTGGGCCGGGTGATTGGGTCGAATACCGATTCCAGGCTCCCACTGACGTCGGTCGGATACGCGTCGTGTGCGACACCGAACTCCACAAGCCCCGCGTCCTGCCGTGTTCGGTCCCGCTCAAGCGCCAGGCCCGGGGCATGCCTTCGGGCATGGTTCGCGACCTGTTGATCAGTGGTCAGCAGACGGACGGCAGTTGGCATGCATTGGCCACCATCACTGGCAATCATAGCCGAGTCATCAGTCTGCCGGTGACGGGGCTGTGGCAGGCCATCCGCCTGACCGCTCAGGCGATCTGGGGCGATGCCGAGACAGCCTTCTTTGCCTTCGACCTCGGCATGCCCGACTACGGTCAGACCTTGGAAGAAGCGCCGTGGACCAGTCGTCCCGTTACCCGAACCAGCGCGGCCTGAAAGCCGCATAGGGTAAAAATGAAAAACCCTCGGCTTTCACCGAGGGTTTCATCTTGGGGACCCCGACGGGGTTCGAACCCGCGACCTCAAAAGCCACAATCTTGCGCTCTAACCAGCTGAGCTACGGGGTCCGTGACAAGGCGGGACAACATAATGGGCTAGGTAGCCAGGTCAACCGGGGGGCGGCGCAGAGGGATCGATCCGCTTCAGTCCCAGATGGCTCTCGAATTCATAGTCGGCTTGGTCGGGATCGGTGGCGTTGTAGCGGATCAGGTTGCGCAGGTGTTCGTAGCTTTCCAACTCCTCCAATTCATTGAAATGTAGGGCGAATCCTTCGTTCCGACTGCGGATGACAACGCCGCGCGCGGTGACCAGGATCGATCCGCCACGTCCGTCGATGTGCAGGATGGCGCTGCAGGTCGTGTCGTCAGGTGGGGGGTCGGGGCAGGAGACGAAACAGCCGTTTAGGCTGACATCGCTGGTCGTGCCTGCGAACACTTGGCCGCCGGCGAACCTGCAGTCAATCGGTACGGATGAACGGACTCGGGTGAACTCGCGCTGGTTCATGCTGCATGCTAACCGATCCGGACCCTCTGTGCATCAGGGAACCGGCATTCCGCTGGCCCGCCGACCAATACGCTGGGCTCATGCCCCGCAGATCCGGTCAGATGCTCGGAGCGACCGTGAAGAGGCGGTCCAACTTGGTGATCGACAGGATGCGCAGGTTGCGCTCATGAAGACCCGTCAGGATCAATTCGTTGCTGCGCTTGGCCAGGGCGATGTGGATGGTCACCAGGTTGGCAAGCGACGGGCTGTGCAGCATGCTGACCAGGCCAAGATCCATGATCAGCTTGGTTTCCCCATCGAGCAGGGACTCGAGGACCATCGGGACGAACTCGCTGCGCGAGAACATCGGCTCGGTGGTGATTCGAATACGGCAGATGCCGTCGGGAAGGTGGGCAACGATCATTCGCCCGTACTCTATGCTATCCGGGTCGCTCCTGCAATGGCTCGGGACGTCGTGGCTGAGGACCTGCTCCAGCGTTGCGACGTCCAACCGGTCGCGCGGGGTGGGCCAGGGGGTCAGCACGCCAACAAGACGGCGAGTGGGGTCCGACTGCGTCACCGGGGTTCCGGGCTTGAGGCGATGTGCTGCGAGCATCGCGAAGGGGTGGCAAATCGCGCCGGCGCCCTCCGTCGTCTCCGCCTGCAGATCGCCTGCCAGGTCCGCGGCGGAGCCGATCCCGCCTGGTTGCTACCCCAGGTACGGGCCGGTCGGCTGGCCTGTGGACCTGCGGCCGCTTCCTGGCCGGCGGTGGTTGCGGTCCTACTCGATGCTTTGGATGCGGCAGGGGGTGATCTGAAAGCGGCTGCCTTGGCCTGCTCACTTAGCACCAGTCAACTTGCCAAGGCCCTAGTGGCCGACCAGGTCGTGCGAGCGGCCGCGGACGCCATTCGTAAGACGCATGGCTTCAAGCCGCTACGGGCGTAAGCGGATCTCGATCGAACGCGCGTGGGCCTCCAGGCCCTCGGCCCGGGCCATGATCATACCGGCCTCGGCCATGGCGCGGAATCCAGCCTGGTCGAGATTGATGATCGAGCTGCGCTTCATGAACGTGTCTGTGCCGATGCCGCTCCACCGCCGCGCGCCACCGCCGGTGGGCAGGGTGTGGCTAGGACCGGCGAGGTAATCGCCGATTGGCTCGGGCGACCACGGACCGACGAATACCGCTCCGGCGTTGCGGATCAGCGGCAGGGCCGCCTGCGGGTCAGCCACCAGCAATTCGAGATGCTCGGGAGCGACCTGGTTGCAGATGCGGGCAGCGCTGGCGAGGTCGGGACAACGGACCAACCGGCCGAAACGTTGGACGCTTTCGCTGGCGACGCGGCGCCGTTCGTCGGGCAGCGCGGCCAGCTGGCTGGCGATCTCGGCCTGGACGGCGTCGGCAATCCCATCGCCGATGACCAGCAGGATGCACATCGCCAGCACATCGTGCTCGGCCTGACTGAGCAGGTCCGCGGCGATGAAACGTGGGTCGGCAGTGCGGTCGGCAATCACCAGGACTTCGCTGGGGCCGGCTAGCATGTCGAGGTTGACCCGGCCATAGGCTCGGCGTTTGGCCAAAGTGACGAAGATGTTCCCAGGACCGACAATGGTGTCGACTTGCGGGCAGCTGGGAGTGCCGACTGCCAGAGCGGCGATCGCCGGTATGCCGCCGATGCGGTAGACCTCATCCACCCCGACTGCCGCAGCGGCGGCCAACACCTCATCCGCGATCGAGCCATCTTGGCGCGGCGGGGTAACCAGGACGGTACGCGGAACGCCGGCAACCTTGGCTGGAACCAGATTCATGATGACCGACGAGAACAACGGCAGGATGCCGCCGGCTCCGCCTGGCACATATGCGCCGGCGCTGTCTACCGGCGTCCAGCGCACACCAAGCGGCTGGTCGAGCCGTTCGCCGAAGCCGCGCGGTTTCAGCTGTTGCTGGTAATCGCTGACCTGGCGTACTGCCTGATCGATGGCGGCGCGGATCGGCGAGGCCGTCCGCGCGGTGGCGGCAGCGATATCGCTGGCATCGACGCGCAGTCGTTCGGGCGGCAAGGCGGCGCCGTCGAAGGCGTGGACATAACGGATGACGGCGGCATCGCCGTCCCGCTCGACCGCGGTGAAGATCTCGTCGATGACCTGCTCAATGGTCGCTCGGCGGCCCAAGGTTTTCTCATAAAACACTGCCGCTTTGGCCTGGGCCTCGTCGACCAGGGTCTGGAAGCGGCGGTGCGAGTCCCCGAGGATCCCGGACAGCCGTGGGTCGGAGGGGGTCAGGTCGAGGAGTGGACCGCTCATGGGCACAACATGATGGTCGGTATAGGGGGCGTGCAATCCATTGCAGCGGCAGGCTACAGCCAGTGGTCCGAATCAGCCCTTGACCACCTGGGAGTCGAGTTCGCGCGCGGTGGCGGCCAACTGGTCTGCCAATTGCTGTACGGTTGCGGCCTGTTCCGAGGTAGTTCCGACCGCAACGACCACCGCGCGGATGCGTTCGGCGATCTCGCGGCAGGTTGCGGCCGCTGACGCCAGCGAGGAACTCATCTCGCGGCTGGTTGCGGTCTGCTCCTCGACCGCGGCGGCTATCGAGGTCTGGATGCCGTCGATTTCGCTGACCACACTACGGATCTGTCCAAGCGCTCCGCCGGCGGCGGCGACTTCTTGTTGGATGGCTTTGATCTTGCCGGCGATGTCCTGCGAGGCTGTGCCGGACTGGCGGGCCAGGGCCTTCACCTCGCTGGCGACCACGGCGAAGCCACGACCGGCGTCGCCGGCGCGGGCTGCCTCGATAGTGGCATTAAGGGCCAGCAGATTGGTCTGCTCGGCGATGCCGGCGATGACCTGCACGATTTCGCCAATCTCACGACTCGCGTCGGCCAGGCGCTTCACCGCCGCGTCAGTGCTGGTGGTGTGGCCGACCGCGGCCCGTGCGACCTCGGCCGCTCGACTGGTTTGGCGAGATATCTCGCCCATCGTCGCCTGCATCTCTTCTGCGGCGGCGGCGACCGAGCTGACCGCATCGTTGGCCCGTATGGCTCCTTCACCAACCTGAGCAGAGACGTCCCGGCTGGTACTGGCCGAAGCGGCGAGGCTGGCACTGGCGTGGACCAGTCCAGCAGAGGCGGTGCTGACCGTGTGGGACGAGGTGGCGACATCTCCGAGCAGGCAGCTGAGTCGTTCGGTGCGCTCCCGTTCATGGGCCTCGGTGACGAGGATGCCGCTGGCGACGCGGTTGCCCATGCGGTGGGCGGCGAACAGGGAAAACAGGCCGAGCACTAGCAGTGTGGGCACGCCGATACGCAAGGCCAGACTGATGTGACCCATGGCGGAACCCTGGTTCTCATGGGCCTTGGCTGCGGCGGCGCTGGCCAGGGTGCAAATGGAATTGACGGCCGGGATGGCTGTGGTCGCCGTCGCTGTGGCTCGGGAGGTGGCATCCAGTCGGCGTTCAACCGCTACCGCGATGCCGGCGGGACCGAGGATGAGCGGTTCGACTGCGTCCACCGCGGTGTAGGCGGCACGCGCCAATGCTGCCTCCTCGATTGCTGCCAGCCGGTCGCACATCCCCACCGTGGAACCCAATTTCAGGCGCAGGTCGCGCAGCCGTGATGTCACTACGGTGCGGAAAACCTTGGCGTCTTCAGGCGTGGCGGCGCGGCCCGGAAACAGGTTTGCTTCAGTAGCCAAGGCACGGGCGAACAGCACGCAGTCGCGCGCGGCCAACTCAAGGCTCGTACAATCGCTGATGGCGGCAACCTTCGCTTCCATCGCTTCTGCTGCTTTTCTGGTGGTTACCTCAAGCGGATCCGCAGCTTCGATGATGCGCTCCAGCCAGCGATCGATTGGTGCCGCCAGTTCGCTGCTGCGGGTGGACATCGCGCTGCGCGCTGCGTCGTTGGCAGGATCTGCGAGCTGGGCACGTCGAAGGGCCAACAATCCGGTATCGGCACCAGCATAGCCGAACTCTACCGCGGCGAGATCGGCGAGCAGAATCCGGTCATGTTCGTTGCTGTCACTAAGCAGGCTGCGGGCGCGGGTCAGCGTGGTAGCCATGCGCTCTTCAAGTGGACGCAACCGATGCTTGCTGTCGATGCCGGCGGGACGGTCGATCAGGGCGCGCACTTCCCGTAGTTCTTCACGAATTGACGATAGGCGACGCAGTTCCGTGTTCGCCGTGGTCGCACTGGTGCGGGCCTCTTCCAGGGCCTGTTGGGCTTCGGCCCGTCGCAGGTTGGAGCCCGTGCCGAGGCTGTTGACCTTGCTGGTCACCTGCTCCATGACGGCATTGAGGCCGTGCATCGCCGTGGCTGCAGCGGCACCGGCGACGATGCGCTCGAGCACCGCTTTGAGCAGGTGCTGGCGGGTCGTATCGAGTGCCGAGGTGTCAGTGGTCTTGCGTCCCTGCGCGATACTGAGATCTGTTTCGCTGGCGTGCGCCTTGGCAATCGCTGCGTTGGTTGCGCTGTCCGCCGCTTCCAAGTCCACGCTAGAGGCGGCAACCGACATCGCCGAGATGCCAGCGGCCACTTGTTGCAGGGATACTTCCAGGCGGGCGGCGGCCTGCTGGCTGGGAGCTTCGGTCTTGGTGACCCCGTTCACCAGCCAGAGGACCAGGCCACCGGCGGCCACGGCAGCCATCACGATGATGAGTATGGCCGCCGACATGCGGCGGATCAGGGTGCGGAGGGTGCCGGCGATGCTCATGGGACGATCACTTCAGAGCGTCGACCGGTGCGGCCGCTCCGGCGGCGATCCGGGTAAGCCACACCTTCGACAGGCCCTGGCGGCGATCCGGTCCGAAGCTGACCTGCAGGCCGCCCAAATCCTGATCCTTAAGACTTTCAAGGCTGCTGACCAGTTTTTCGCGTGTCGGATCGGCACCGGCCTTGTCCAGGCCAACCAGCAGAACGCGACCGGTGACATAGCCTTCTAAGGTTACATAGCTGGGCTTGGCATCCGCCTGAACCTTGGTGAGCGCGGCCTGATAGGATTTGACCACCGGAAGGGCCTGGTCGGACGGGGAAGGCACGACCTGGCTGATGATCACGCCGTCGGCGGCGACGCCCAGTTCGGCGATCAGGCTTTCAGTGCCGACGAAGCTGACCGTGGCGACTGGGCAGGTCACGCCTGCGGCGCGTGCTTCGCGAACGAATGCGGCGATCGGTTTGTACGGGCCGACCATGATGATGGCGTCAGGGTTGGCCGCCTTCACGATCGCCAGGCCGGTCTGCACCGCGACCGTATTGCGCTCAAAGGTTCCTGCGCTGGCGACGGCCAGATTGCGTTTCTTCAGCGCTTTGGTGGTGCCGGCCAGGCCGGCCTGGCCGAAGCTGTCATTCTGATGGAAGACGGCAATCCTCTTGGCGCCAAGGTCGGTGGTCAGGCGTTCGACCAGCAGTTCGGTCTCGTCCTCGTAGCTGGCACGGACGTTGAACACCAGTTTCTGCGGTGGTGTACGCAGAAACATCGAGCCCGTGAATAGGCCGACGACCGGCACGCCAGCCTCAGTGGCAATTGGCAGGGCCGCTTTGGAGGTCGGGGTACCGACAAAGCCGGCGAGGCAAAAGACCTTATCCTCTTCGACCAACTTGGCTGTGGCGTCAACGCACTTGTCAGGGTCGTAGCCATCGTCGCGGGCGATCAGTACCAACTTGCGGCCATGCATGCCACCGGTGGCGTTGGCCTCCTCGAAGGCGGCGCGCAGTCCGAGATGTATCCCGATGCCCAGCTCTTTGGCTGGGCCTTCGAGGGCACAGGCCTGACCGATGCGTAGATCGTCAGCTGCCGAGATCCCAGTGCACAAGGCAAGTGCAGCGAACAGGATGGAAAGTTTAGGCATGTGTGGGACTCCGGTAGATCCGTCATGCTAGCATCCTCCCCCGGTCGAAGGCAAGCGGAAGATTACCTGCGTGTTGTCAGCCTATTCGCTGGCGCCTTCGAAGGCGATCCCTGCGATCCACAGGCTGCCGGCGGCGGTTCCATTATGGATGAGGAGCTGCAATTCGCGAACCTGCCCAAGATTGCTTATTTTCGCGCCGTAGGACCAATTGGTTGATTGGGCTTTGAAGTCAGCGGCGCCGAGATCGAAGAACAGTTGGGTGAATTCCTGTCCGCTCTGAGAGGATGGCACCACCTGCGGCTTGCTTTCGAAGTAGGTCCATTCGTTGCCGGTCTTCACGGCGATACCCAATCGCAGATCCTTCTTGCCGCGGTTTGCCGCCAGCAGAGTCAGCTTGGAACCCTCGCGCAGAGTCAGTGGGCGGCGCAGGACGATCGCAGCCTTGTCGACGTTGGGTTTGCTCGGATGCGGTTCGACATCCACTTGCATGACCCGGCGCGGACCTTCTGGAGTGACCAGAGTCACTAGGGTCGGCTTCGCCGGCGAGGACCAGTCGAGCGAGTCCGGATCCCACTTGTACTTTTCATAGCCTTCCTCGACCGAACTGGCAGTGGCCGAAGCCATCGGTGATCCGGCAGCGGCACTGGCGCCAGGATCCAGGCCGAGGGCGCGCATTTGCTCTTCCCAGGCGCTGTGGGCCGTTTCTAACTCGTTCAGGCGGGCGAGGATCTCGGCGTCGGTGCCTCCAGCATTGCGATAGGCAAGATAGAGGGGCAGCGCCTTGTCAGCGCCATCCTGCTCGTCGACCAGCTGGGCATACAATCCACGGGTTGCGAGGTCGCAGCCTGGCAGGGCCACTGCCTTGGTCAGCAGAGCCAGTGCCTGGGGATTGCGGGCGTTGGCCCGGCACCAGCGGGCGAGATCGATGAGGCCGTCCAGGTCGTCAGGCTTGACCCGACCCATGCGGGCAGTCAGGCCGAACTCGACGCGCGCGACTGATTCGCGCTTCAGGCGCATGATGCCGCTGCCCGTATTGATCGCGACCCAGTCGGGATCGTCCTGGCTAGCCAGCACGGTACCCAGAAAGCGCTGCTCGTTGTGGAGGATAACGGTGTCGTGTTCGATGGCTTCCGGAGCCGGCCCGGTGCGTGCTTCTCTGGTCTGATCGCCCGGATTGGCAGCGGAAATTGGACGTTTGGTCTCGTTGCTCGAGCCCTTCGCGGACTTGGATGAAGCAGCAGGTGAGGTGGCCGGTGTGTTGTCTGGCGCAGCAGGTGCCTGTTGGCGGGGCCGCAAATTGCCCGCCTGATCCATGACCGGACGCGGTGGCATGGGGGATTCAGCGGCCGACAGGCTGGTCAAAATGACCAAGTAGAGGAGGATATAAGCAGAGCGCATGCCTAGTCCTATCATACGATGCATAGAGGAGGTACGTTGACCTCGTAAGTATATAGTAGCACTTGTGTACAACCTTCTACAAGGGGTCGCCTTGCGCTCAGGGCAGCCGTCGCCTAGCTTCCCGCGTCCCCGGCGCGGCGCAGGCCGCATGGAGCGTCCGTTGTCAGAGCCGTCTTCACCTCCGGCTGCCCCCGTGTCTGCTTCGCAGGCACGGCCGGCAAGTCTTGTGCTGCGTTTCTGGCCGTTGATCCTGGTGGTCCTCCTGCTTGCCGCAGGTGGGTTCTATTGGTTCAAAAACGCCTTCCATGACCAAGGTTATGCCCCGGTCCAGCCGATTGCGTTCAGCCACAAGCAGCATGCCGGCGATCTGAAGATCGATTGCCGTTTCTGCCATTTTAACGCTGAGCGTGGCAAACATGCCGGCGTCCCGCCGATGTCAGTGTGCATGAGCTGCCATAATGTCGTCGCCAGCGAGAAGCCTGATATCCGCAAGCTGGCGGATATCGCAGCCACTGGCAGCTATACTGCAGTGGACGGCTCGGTCCGCGAAGGCGGCGTGGTGCACTGGAACCGGGTGCACAAGCTGCCTGACCACGTCTATTTCGATCATAGTGCCCACGTCGCCGCCAACGTCTCATGCCAGACCTGCCATGGACCGGTCGAGGAGATGGTGGTGATGCGGCAGCACAGCGATCTGACCATGAGCTGGTGCCTCGACTGCCATCGCAAGACCAATTACGTCGGCGGACCGGATGCCAAGCCGGGTGATCCAACCACATTCAGTGTCGGGGTTGGCAACTACGACGTCGTTCGTGATCGCGAAGTCGCCGATCCGACGGTGGTCTTTCGTGAACGTCAGGTCAAAGGCGCTGCCACGCACGAGCATGCGACGACCGCACCTGCGGATACCCAAGCGCCCGGCCGGCTGGCCACCTTCCTCGCCGCCAACCCGCAGTTCGCCTCCAAGGTCAAGGACCTGCCGGTGTGGCGTGCTGCCGACCTGCCCGATTCGCACCGTCTGATGAACGCCGCAACCAACTGCAGCACGTGCCACCAATGAAGAAAATCTGGTCAGACCCAGCCGACCTCAACGGCGCTCCGGCGCGCGACGAGTTCGCTCCGGACGTGGCTGCCGCCATCGCTGATCTGCGTGCCCGCGGCGGGATCGACTCGCCCGACTGCCCCGAGCAGGTCGACAGCCAGCGTAACGACCTGCACTTCGCCTTCCCCGGTGTGAACCGGCGCAGCTTTATGCAGCTGACCGGCGCCGCCGCCGTGCTGGCGGTGGTCAGCGGCTGCAGCGATCCTCATCCCGACACCCTGGTCCCGTACGCCCAGCAGCCCGACGGTTCGACCCTCGGCGTTGGCCTGTGGTATTCGACGGTGGTGCGCGTAAACGGCACCGCCCGACCGGTCATGGCCAAGGCCTACGACGGCCGGCCGATCAAGCTGGATGGCAATCCCGATCATCCGCTGGTTCGCGGCCGCAGCGATGCGCGCACCCAAGCGGCGCTGCTCGATCTCTATGATCCGGATCGCGGGGGCATCGATCCCGCCCAGCCCAAGGTATTTCATGACGGTCCGAAGCGTCGCGATGGCGCAGCGTTCGTCACCACCACCTGGGCGGATCTCGACAGCAGCGTCGGCGCCGCTCTGAAGTCAGGTCGCGTTTTGCTGATCACCGGTCCGGTCGATGGACCTGCTCGGTTGGCCCATCTGGCTGATCTGCAGAGCGCTTTCGGCGAACGACTGAGCCATGTCGCCTACCACCCGTGGGCTGCCGACAGCGCCCGCGCCGCTCGCCAGATCGTCCTGGGTGAACGAAGCGTGCCGCGTTGGAACCTGGCCAAGGCCAGCGTCCTGGTTGCCTTCGGCTCCGACCTCCTGGCGGACGGCGATACCGCCACCCAGGTCGCGTATGGTGCATTCCGCCGCGGCAGTAACGGCGAGCCCGGCCAAGTCATCTGCGTCGAACCAACGCTCAGTCAGCTGGGCACCTGCGCTGATGTCCGCATCCGCGCGAGCATGGACAGCATGGCCTGGATCGCCTGGGCGGTCGCAAACGAAGTTGCAGCCGCGACCGGTGGCACCATTCCGCCGGCCATCTCCCAGGCATTGCCGGCCGCCATCGAGCCGATTGCCAAGCAGTTGCGCAAGGTCCGCACCGCCGAGGGCGAGACGCATGCGATCACTTGGATGGCGCAGCGCCTGCTGGCTGCCCGTGCCGCCAACGGCGTCGGTGTTGCCTACGTCGGTGGAGCCGTGCACAGCGGCCCGGAAAGCCTGGATCTGCAGGTCGCCACGACTTGGCTGAACCGCCTGCTCGGCGCTGAAGGCGTTGCGGTGGTCGGTGAGGCACCCGTTGCGACGCGCGATGGTTTGATCGAG
This sequence comes from Planctomycetota bacterium, assembly GCA_038318565.1. Lineage (GTDB taxonomy): Bacteria > Planctomycetota > UBA11346 > UBA11346 > UBA11346 > UBA11346. The sequence continues at coordinate 4,568 of JBBQCI010000055.1, read as the reverse complement.
GCTCTGAGCAAGCCGTGGGATGTGGTCATTGTCGCCGGCGGAGCCAACCCCGCCTTCGATCTGCCTGGTGCTGCCGAGGCCCTGGCCAAAACGAAGCTGCTGGTATCGCTGAATCCGACCCGCGATGAGACCACCGCCCTGGCTGCCTGGCATGCTCCTGGTCTGCATGACCTCGAATCGTGGGGCGATGCCTCAAGTGCCGCCGGGGTGGTCGAGTTGCAACAGCCGGTCATCCATCCGCTGTGGGACAGCCGTGCCGCCGAGGACAGTCTGTCCGCATTCGCGGTCGCCGCCCTCGGCGACGCCGCACCCGCCAGCTTGGTCACCGCCCGCGTGCCGGTTGCGGCCAACGCGACGGTCAGCGTGGTCAGCCGCAAGCAGCTGTGGGGTGCCGCCGAGCGTGGCGTCCTCCCATGGCGCCTCTATGTGCAGCGTGTGTGGAGTGACGCGGTGGCCAAGGCTGCCGGCACTGCTGCCACGGGCGACGCGTTCTGGCGAGCTGCCTTGTCGCGCGGCTACGTCACTGTAGCTCGGCAGGTCATGCCAGTCGATCGCATGTTCCGTGAGGTGTCAGCGCCGGTTGCCCAGGCTCCCGCACCGCTGTCCCTGATCTGCACCGCATCACGCACGATCGGCGACGGCAGTCAGCTGAACAACGCCTGGTTGCAGGAAATTCCAGATCCAGTCAGCAAAGTGTGCTGGGATGGTTGGGCGGCGTTCTCGCCGGCCGACGCGGCATCTTCCGACATTGCCAGTAACGACGTCGTTGCGCTCACTGTCGATGGCACAACCGTCCAACTGCCCGCTCTGGTTCAGGACGGTCAGCATCCAGGTTGCGTCGAAGTCTTTCTCGGCTGGGGCCGCACCTCCGCTGGCATTGTTGCTGGTATCACAGCCGATGACGGCTTCCGTGCGAACGCCTACCTGCTGGCCAAGGGTCGTCGCTGGGGCTCGGCGGTCACCGTCGCCAAGACTGGCAAGCGCTACGAACTCGCCCAGACCCAGCACCACCACCGCCTCGCCGGCGAGCAGGTCGCGATCGACGACATCCTCGAACTACACCGCGCTGATCCCGGTGCGGCCAAGCGCAATCACAAAGCGCATGCCTGGGAGAACGGCACCGACGGCAAGCCGGGTGGCCGCCTGTCGATCTGGCGCAGTCATCAGACCTATCCCGGCCACCGCTGGGGCATGGCCATCGACCTCGACTTGTGCACCGGTTGCAATGCCTGCATGGTCGCCTGCAACGCCGAGAATAACGTCCCAGTGGTTGGCCGCGACGAGGTGCGCAAGAATCGCGAGATGCACTGGATACGCATCGACCGCTACTTCAGTGCCCCGGCTGGCGAGGCCGATGCGCGCCTGGATGTCGCTGTACTGCACCAGCCGATGCTTTGCCAGCAGTGCGACAACGCACCCTGCGAAGCGGTGTGTCCGGCCAATGCCACGGTCAAGAACGACGAAGGCATCAACGTCCAGATCTACAACCGCTGCATCGGCACGCGGTACTGCTCGAACAACTGCCCGTACAAAGTCCGCCGCTTCAATTGGTACCAGTACTCGGCCTTCCGCGCCGGCCCTCAGGGCAGCGGCCAGCCCGACATCCGACTGGTCAAGCACGTCATGACCGAGGGCAATCACGTCGCTGCCGTCGAACTGGCCCACCAGCCGCTGCAGATGATGCTGAATCCGGAAGTCACGGTGCGCCACCGCGGCGTGATGGAGAAGTGCAACTTCTGCATCCAGCGTCAGCGCAGTTGGCGGACCGATGAGAAGCGCCAAGGCAAGCGAGTGGCCGATGGCCATCTGACCAGCGCCTGCGCCCAGAGCTGCCCGACCGCTGCGATCACCTGGGGCGATCTCAACGATCAGGAATCGCAGGTCCTCAAGCAATCCAACGATCCGCGCGCCTACTTGGCGCTCGATGCCGAATCGAACACTCGGCCAAAGGTCGCCTATCTGCGCAAACTGCGCAATCGGCCGGCCACCGCCGAGGAGCTGGTCGCATTGCACGAGCACGGATCTGAGAAGGCGGAGAAGCCCTGATGTCCATCGAGCCGCTTCCTGCTCAGGGGCTTCGCCCCCACGGTCCTGCGGGCCTACCCTCGGCCTTTGTCTCGGTTCGGATCCGTCAGTTAACCTCCGGATCCGTGGCGGGGCCCCTAGGATGTTCGCATGAGCGATAGCCAGCTTCCCCCGCTGACCGCCAAACAGATCACCGATGATCTGACGGCTCCGATCTTCCGTCTGCCCAGCATCCACTGGCTGGGTGGATTTCTCACTGCCGCCGGCATCTCTGGTGCATTGTTCACCGCGGTGGCGATCTACATCATTGTCGGCTACGGTGTGTTCGGCGTGAATAACGTCGTCAACTGGGGCAACGACATCGGCACGTACATCTACTGGATCGCGGTAGCAGTCGCCGGCACCATCGTTTCGTCGGTCCTGTTGCTGTTCCGACAGAAGTGGCGCACCGGCATTAACCGCGCCACCGAGTCGATGACGATCTTCGCGATCAACATCGCCGGGCTCTTCCCGCTGATTCACACCGGTCGTCCGTGGGTCGACTACTGGCTGATTCCGATGCCCAACGACCTGGGCATGTGGCCGCAGTTCAAATCGCCGATCATGTGGGACGTTTTCGCCATCACCGGCTACGCGACCTGCTCGGTGGTGTTTTTCTACTTGGGTCTGATGCCGGATTTTGCGACGGTCCGCGACCGCGCGACGCGGAAATGGCAGAAGCTGCTCTACGGCATGCTGGCGATGGGCTGGAAAGGCACCTCGTCTGACTGGAACCACTACGAGCGGTCGTACAGCCAATTCGCCTGGCTGGCCACCCCGCTGGTCATCGGCATGCACTCGACCATCGCCACCTTGCTGGCGGTTGCACATGTTCCCGGCTGGCACGCCACCGTGTTCCCCCCGTACTTCGTGACCGGCGCGATTTTCGGCGGCTTGGCCATGGCGTTCGTCATCCTGGTTCCGATGCGCGAGATGATGAGCCTGAAGCGCTACATCACCGAGGATCATTTTGAACGGTTGTCCAAGATCTTCCTCGCCTGCGGCATGGTCATCCTCTACGTCTACGGGATGGAGTATTTTACAGCTTGGTGGAGCGAGTCTCCGATGGAGCGCGAACAGTTCATCTGGCGCATGACCGGCGAGAGCGCCTGGAGCTTCTGGCTGATGGTGTTCTGCAACCTTATCCCGGTGCAACTGCTGTGGTTCAAGCGGTTCCGCCGCGATGTCCGCTTCCTCTTCCTGCTCGGCATTGTGGTCAACGTCGGCATGTGGTTCGAGCGTTACAACATCATGGCGCTGTCCCTGCGACACGGCCAGATGCCCAGCGAGTGGACCCAGTACGCCTTCACCACCTTCGACTACATGATCCTCGCTGGCTCCTTCGGCATGTTCTTCACCCAGCTCCTGATCTTTACCCGCATCGCGCCGGTCGTCTCGATCGCCGAGGTCAAGGCGACCCTGCTGGGTGGAAAGAAGGAGGGTGCCTCCCATGGCTGATCCGCTGCCCAAGACCTACGTTGCCGGTTTCTGGACCGACGAGGCCGCTTTCATCGCCGCTGCCGGCTCTGCCCGCGATGCCCGTTTTCCCGGCCTGACCGCCTTTACGCCGTGGCCGGTGCACGGATTTGAAAATGTGATGGGCCACAAGCGCAGCTACATCGGACGCGTCGTCATGGTTGCGGTACTGGTCGGCGCTGCTGCCTGCCTGCACTTCTTCGTGCAGAGTTCGGTCATCGAATGGCCGATCAACGTCAGCGGCAAGCCGTACTTCTCGCCGCAGTTGTGGCTGGTCCCGATCCTGGAGACGGCGCTCCTGGCAGGTGCCTTGGTCAACCTCTTGGCCTGCTTCCATGCCTGCAAGCTGGTCCCCGGTGATCTTACGGTTGCCGACCCGCGCCTGACCGATGATCAATTTTGCTTGTTGCTACCGGTCGATGGCGAGCGCTACAGCGTCGAATCGCTCAGTCGCTGGCTGAGCGATCACAATGCCGACCGCATCGAGGCCAAGGCCACGGAGGCCGCCCATGTCTAAGCTCCTCGTGGTCGTCGCCTCGCTTGCCGTCATGGCGAGCTGCACCTCCGAAAAGAAGGATCGTGGCCTGGAGGTCCTCCCGGACATGTTCCACACCCCGGCCTACGAAAGCCAGGACGCTGGCACTATCGAAGTTGATGCCCGCGATGCCCAGGGGCAGCCGATCAAGCGCACGGTGCATTACCCAGAGATGCGGGCGCCGCCGGAAGGTACGATTCCGCGTGGATTTACGCCCTATCCGCTTGCCGCGACCGACTGGACCGGCGCCAAGCTGCACCACAACCCGCTGCCGCTGACCGCCCAGGTGCTCAAGCGCGGCCAGCGCGACTACCTCAGTTACTGTGCGCCCTGCCATGGACGCGATGGCAATGCTGCCAATGGATACATCGCCAAGCAGTTCAGCGGCATCCCGTCGCTTAACGGCCTTTCTGTGCTGCAGTACGCTGAAGGCGAAATCTTCCATATCGTCACCGTCGGCAAGGGTCGGATGTCCGACCTGCGTGCCCAGCTG
>JBBQCI010000054.1:0-28076 GCA_038318565.1 Planctomycetota bacterium | reverse complement strand
GACGTAGGCAGCACTCGCGTCATGAGCAACGCATTCGTCGAAGGCCATGACGATGTCCGCTCCGAGCTTCTTCTGCGTCTCCATCGACGACTCGGGGGTCAGCAGGGTCGGTTCTGCATCGTCTGGTTCGGGCGGTTGGGGTGCATTTGGCGGGGCATTTGGCGGGGAATTGGCCCGGCCACCAGGGCCTGGACGATCCATCCGAGCAGCGGCGCCCGACGGCGAGAAGCGGAACTTCACCCCCTCCTCCGAGATGGTCCGCTCAGGTAACGAGAACACCTGGAAACCGCCGGAATCCGTGAGGATGGTCCGATCCCAACGCATAAGGGCGTGGAGGCCGCCGTGCCGTTCGACCAGCTGCACCCGTTCGGGGTTGGCCATGTGGTAGGTGTTGGCCAGCACGACTTGGGCTCCGGTGTCTGCGACATCGCCCGGAAAGGCGCACTTGACCGCAGCCTGGGTGCCTACCGGCATGAAGGCCGGGGTATCGACCGGACCATGCTTGGTCCAGAAACGCCCGCGGCGTGCCTGACCGCTCTGGGCGAGCAGTTGGAAGCGCAGACCGCCACCAGGTGTCCAGGGATTGGCGTCGTCGGGCATGCGCCGGATGGTCGGCGGTCGCGCCGTGGCGCAAGGCCTCCGCCGTCGCCTTAGGCCATGGCGCGAGCGCGGATCTCGTTCTCACTGGAGGCGATCAGGGCGCGCGTATCGCCGGTCCGGTCCAGCTGGACCACCACATCGCGTAAGCATCCGTCCTTGACGTCGTAGATCCAGCCGTGGATGTCGACCTCCTGGCCTTCGCTCCAGGCCCGGCGCAGGACCTTGCACTCAGCAAGATTGACGGATTGCTCCAAGACGTTCAGTTCGCACATGGCATCGTGTCGACGCGCTGCCGGTACCTCGGTCAACCAGGGATACTTGCGTTGGATCTGCTTGATCGGCCAGATCCAGAAGTCGATCAGGCCGTGAGCGATGTCCTCCAGCGAGGCGCTTACGGCACCACATCCATAGTGTCCGCAGACGATCAGGTGGCGGATACCGAGCACCTCGACGGCGTATTGCACTGCCGACATGCAGTTCAGATCGTTCGAGAGCACGACGTTGCCGACATTGCGATGGACGAACACCTCGCCTGGCAGCAGACCGATGATCTCGTTTGCCGGCACCCGGCTGTCGCAGCATCCGATCCACATATAGGACGGACGCTGCTGCTGGGCCAGTTTACTGAAGAACCCTGGATCGGTCGAGGTCATCGACTCGACCCAGCGGCGGTTGTTCGAGATCAAGTGGGCAAGCTGGTCAGCCATGGCACGGGACAATCGTCCCGCGCCCACGCCGTCAACCGGGATGCCCGCATCAACCTACGCGACGGACTCCAGCGTACAAGCCGGCCAGCACAGGATCGAGTTCACGCTCGACCGCCACGGCGTTGACAATGCGATTGCGGCTCTGCAGGGCGACCCAACGTTCGAACACCTTGCGTTTGCCGTGACTGATGGCGTAGCGGAACTCCTCTTCGAGCACCGGCACCAGGTTGACTGGCTTGGAACCGGCATTTCCGACCGCGATCCGGGCCGTGGCGGAAGGCAACGGACCTACGCGTGGCGACCGATGCGCTGCTGGGGCGACAGGTGCTGCCGGACTCTTAGCGGCCAGCGACGGCGCGACCGGGAGAGCGATTTCGTCGGTCTTTTCCAGATCGAAGCTGGGGATGTCGTGGACACTACGGGCCAGCGCACCGGTGTCGGCCTTGGGCGCCTCGTGCAGCCCGAATTCCACATCACTCTCGTGCTGGATGGACTGGGTGATCGGGGCGTCGTTGAGTTCGAGGGCGTCGTTGCTTTCCTCGGGCTTGATCGAGACCGGCTCGATGATGGCGGGGGCGATCGTCTCCTCACCACCGAGCAGGTCGTCGATATCCTGGATATCAGCAGAGATATCGGGAGCGATATGCTGCAGCGCAGCGGGCTTCGACGGGGTGATTTCAAATGCCGAACTGCTCGGCATTTGAATGGGCGCATCGACCGGACGTTGCAACATCTGCGTTGCCGACTTGACCGGCTGGTCGCTGACGTCTTGCGAGAACGAGCGCGAACCTTCGCTGGCGACCACCTTGCCGCCATAGTACTTGTCGATCGCGTTGTGGATTTCGCCCCGCGTCGCGACGACCTTCTTAATGTCGAGTCCCGTCTTGGTCTCAAGCTGGCGGATCGCCTCGGCATCAAGCGGGTTGACCATGGCCAAGGTCAGCAGATTGCCCAGCTTGTCGACCGGGAATACTCCGAAATACTCAGCATCATCGCGGGTTATCGTATCGAGCGCCTTTTTGCGGATCTCGTACTTGTCGACCTTGAGATGCGGGACCCAGGTCTCTTGAGACAACGAATTGACAAGCTGATCCTCAGTGATGAGCCCCATACTCACGGCCGCAGCATCAATCGACAGCAGTTCCGCCTCTGCCTTCGTGCGCGCCGCATTGGCTTGTTCGGCGGTCAGCAGGCCAGCCTTGCCAGTGAGAAATTCAAGCAGGACCTGGTCGCCAGTACGCGACGGGCCAGTGCGTCCGCCACCAAGCGATCCGCTGAAGTCCGGAGCCGAGCTAGCGAGAATCGGTTTGGTCGTCGCTGGACGGGTAGGCGTGGGGTCAACCGCATGATGGGGACCAGAACCGAGATCGAGCTGATCATTATCGAACGACGGCACTGGCAGCTGGATGTCTTCCAGCGATGGCTCAGGCAACGAAGCGGCTGGACGAGCCGGGGCCTGGACCCGCTGAGTGGACGACTTGGGTGCCGCGGCCGGCTGCGACGCAGGCGCCTTACCGACCGCCACGACCCGACGCACGCTCTTGCGTGTCGACTGCGGAGCCTCGGTGATCGGTTTGCGGGCGCTGGCCGCTGCCGGCTTGCCGGCGTCTTTCTTGTTGCCGAAAAGTCCCATGCGTGTTCCTGACCTCTGAACGCTGATGATGGACGCGCCCGCCGCTCATGCTTTGCCCTCCGAAGCACGCAAACACTGTCCGTATCACACTCAGCGCCAGTGGCGCAGGCCGATGGTTGCCCAGTCGACACAGCCCTGACATGCTGAGTGGACACGCGCACGAGCCCGAGCCCGAGCAGAAGGAAACCATGGCGGTCCTCAACTTCGACATCAAGAGCGTCAACCTGCCCAACAATGAGGAGGGCAAGGCCGTCTTTCTGACCGGCTCGATCGACGCCAGCACCAACCAGACGTTCGAGAAACGGCTATCGGACATCCTCTCGTCAGGGACGACCAGCGTCATGCTGGTCCTGACCAACGTGAAGTACATCAACAGCACCGGCCTCGGCACGATTGTGAAGTGCGTCGACACCTTCCGTGAAAAGGGTGGGGACATCAAGCTGGTCGGCGTCCCGACCAAGGTTATCGCCCTGTTCGAGATGCTCGGCCTACTCGCCCTCTTCGAGACGCACGACACCATCGAAAGCGCGGTGGCCAGTTTTGGCCGGAAGAAGGAAGCGAAGGCGGCTGTCGCTCCGTCCGTCAAATTCCCGTTGCAATTCAAGCACCCGGTCACCGGCATGGGCCTGAACATCAGCCAACCTGGACGGTTCAAGGATCCACGCACCGGCGACTACTTCTCGGTCGACGCCTCCGGGACCATCGAATTCTACGAGATGAGCAAGGTGAAGATGGCCGAGATGAAGATCCCGGCCCACTCTGACTTCGCAGCCGCCGTCGCCCCCATGGCGACCAGCTTGTGCGCCGCCGCCAAGCTGCCATCCAGCGTTGCCGAAGCGATCGGTCGTGCTCTGACCCGCGCTGGCACTCTGCTCAACGCCAAGGCCGTCGACGCCAACGAAACCTGCAATATCATCCTCGTTGCCGACCAGGACAAGCTCCAGGTCGGCATCGTCAGCTACGGCAGCGCCCTCAGCATCAGGCCCGACGACATGGGCCTGCGTGAGATCGCCGGCTTGGTCGACGAAGCCAAACTCCAGGTCCTACCCACCCGTGGCAACCTGCTGACCCTGGTCAAGCGCGCCCGCTGAATCTGCTGTCCCGTCGCGGCAGCAAGCTATGTCCTTAATGGATCAAGCGCGCATCGAGCCAGGCTCATCGCGGCCAGATGAAGCGTTCATGCGCTTGGCGCTAGCTGAAGCTGAAGCCGCCGCAGCAGATGGAGAGGTCCCCGTCGGCTGCCTTGTGGTACATGACGGCAGAATCATCGGACGCGGTCGCAATGCTCGTCAACGCCTGAAAGACCCAACCGCCCACGCTGAAATGGTGGCAATCACTGCCGCAGCCAGTGCGCTTGGGGATTGGCGGCTCGAAGGTTGCACCCTCTACGTCACCTTGGAACCTTGTCCGATGTGCATGGGGGCCTGCCTCAACGCCCGCATTCCGCGGGTCGTCTACGGCGCCAGCGAGCCGAAGGCCGGGGCCTGTGGCAGCATCGTCGACCTGCGCGCGCCACCAGGCTTCAATCATCGGGTGGAGGTCCTCGGCGGAATCCTGGCACCCGCGTGTGCCGAGCTGCTGGTGCGCTTCTTCCGCAGCCGCCGCAACGCATAGCGTAGCGCGCGTGCGGCCTCTCCTCGTCCTCGTCCCGACTCTCGCGGCGGCCATCCTGGCCACCGGCGAGCCATTGACCGCAACCGCCTGGGATGTGCGCAAGGACGCCACCGAACTGCTCGATGAGATCGCCCGCAGCCATGGCGAACCTGGTGATGTGCTGGTCCGCGCCCAGGCGATGATCGCTGCGCACGGAAGCGAACTGGTCAGCCTGTCTCCAACCGAAGCCGCCCCACTAGCCGTCGCCATCGCGGTCCGCCTGCAGGCGGCTGGACTCAGCGAACGCTTTGCCGCCGAGATCGGTCCAGGTGCTGAGCGTCGGCTGGCAGAACTGATCGCCGCGTCAGCCGGACCTGGCGAGTTGGTCAGCTTCGCTCGTGGGGTGCCCGGCACGAACGCTGCCGTCAAGGCGTGGCAGCGGGCAGCCGATCTGGCGTGGGACCGCGGGCTACTGCGACTGCACGGCGAAGCCGCCATGGCAGCCGGCTCGGTGGAGGCCGGCCGGGTTGCCCGGCTGACCGCTGCCCGCAGCCTGCTCAGTGGCAGCCCAAGCCAGTTGCCGGCCACCCTCGATGGCCTGGATGCGATGTGGCGCATCGCCACCGAGGTCCAGGCGAAGGCAGTCGCTCAGCCCGCTAACGGTAACCGCAGACGCAACCGCCAGGTAGCCGCCGCCCAACGGCCCGGAGCAGGCCTGTGCGGGGCAGGGGCGATCGCCTATGCCGACGGGCAAAGCCTGACCGTCGTGGACCACTTGGTCGGTGTGCAACAGGGCGCGCGCATCGCCCTTGGCGATCGGCCGTTGCCCCCATACGTCTCCAGACCCGAGGCAGTGCCGGGTGGTGCCGTAGCCGTGGGTGTATCGGAAGGCCGGATCCTCCTGGTGTGCGCCGACGCGGCCGGCACCGAACGCTGGCGCCACAGCGGTGAAACCGATGGCGTCGATGCGATCGGCGCACCGGTGGCCCTCGATTCCATCGTTGCGGTCCCCTACCGCACGGCTGGCGAGGATCGCCTGGAACTACGTCTTCTCGCGGTATCCACCAGGGATGGCCACCCCTTGTGGGACATCGTGATCGGCCACCTTGCGACTCCGCGCTGGGGTTCGGACAATCTGGCCCCACCCTCGGCCGCCCGCCATGCGCGTGGACTGATGGTCTGCTCGAACGCCGGTGCCCTGGCGCTGGTCGGCAGCGATGGCACGGTCCGCCGGCTATGGAGCTATCCGACCCGCAACGACATGGAGATGGAAGGAACCAAGCGCGGTCGTCGGGGTCTGTCTGCCGGCGACGGACGCACCGCGGTCGCCACACCGGCTGATCATGCCGGTCTCGTCCTAGTTCTCGGAGCGGATGAATCGACGCTGAAAGCGTATCGCGGCGACGGGGCCGATGGCGACGTGCTTGCGGTCGAGAACGGCGAGGCGCTGATTGCTGGACGCCAGATCGCCTTGGTCGACGTGACCAAACTCAGCCTGCGCTGGACCGCCCCCCTGCGCCTACCCGAAGCGCAAGGCCTGATTGGCAGCGAAAACATGTTGGTTGCCGGGACCGACCAGCTGGCGTTGCTCAAGCGCAGCGACGGTACCATGACCTCCGGTCGTGCCTTGGAGAGCCCAGCTGCGGTCAGCGCCGCTGATGGGGTGCTCATCCTGGCCGAGTCGGCCGCCGTACGTGGCTTCGGCGACGCCGCGGCCTTCCTGACCCGACTGCGCGAAACAGCGGCGAAGTCCGGCGACGATCCGCGGCCGCATGCCGCACTTGGTGCCGTCCTGGCCGGTCGCAATGAGATCGATGCCGCGCTCGCATCATGGACCCGCGCCCTCGAACTGGGTGCCGGGCCAGGGATCGCTGAACGGACCGCCCGTCTGCTCCGTGCCCGGATTGAGACCGGCGGACCAACTGCCACCACCGCGTTGCAGCAAATGGCAGGACTGGACCGACATCTGCCCGGCATCGGCGACGAAGTGCACCTGTGGCGTGGTCGGCTCGCCGAGGCAGCAGGCGACAAGGCAACCGCTTCAGGTCATTACGCCGCCGTACTGACAGCTCCAGACCGCCTGCTGAATCTGGGCGATGGCATCACGATCAGCTCGCGTGTCCTGGCCGGGTCAGGGTTGGCCCGCTGTGGTGGCCCCCCGTACCGCATCCTAACCACGCCTGCAGCCATGGCACCTAGCCAGGCTAGTTCCACCTGGTCCACTCCTGCGAGGATCCGTGGCCGCGCCGTCATTGCAGGCGGCACGGTCTGCGCCTTCGCCGACGGACTGCTACGGGCCTGGAGCCTGACCGACGGCAGCAGACTGTGGCAGCGCAAGCCGCAACGCGCTCTGCTTGGGGTGACCGCCTGGCGGGAAAAAGCCGAGGATGGCGTCGCCATCGCCGTCCTGCCCGGCAGCGCCGGCGACGCCGCCGGACTCATCGATGGCGATGTGCTGTTGTCGCTCAACGGGACTGCCATCCGCGATTTCGATGCCCAACTGCGTCCAATGGTCGCCCAGCTCGGCGGTGGGACGGCATTCACCTTCCAGGTTCGTGGCAAAAATGCCATCGTACGCACCATCACCGGCAACCTCGGCGGCGAACCAATCGAGCCGATCGCCAGCGACGGTTCGATCATTCTGGCGCGCACCACCATGGCCTTAGCGCCCGGACGCAGCGACCTCCGCGTCTTCGCGATCGACGCCCGCACCGGCGCCGATCTGTGGTCACAGGTCCTGTCACAGGATGAAGAGCGACTGGCGCGATCGCTGCCGGTGCTGGCTGGCAGCATCACGGTTGCCGCCGACGGTCCCGACCTCGTGGGCATCGACCATGCCGGGACAGTGATGTGGAGGCATAGCAACCGTTCAGAACTGCTCGCCCAGGCGAGCATGCTGGGGCGCTGCTTGTGGATGCCGACGGCGGTCGGCGATGGCGTGGTGCTTGATCCCGCCAACGGGGCCGAACTGGCCCGGGTCCCCGCCGCCGACGGTGAGCCACCAGCGCTGTCCGGTTCGCTCCTGGCAGTGCGCAGCGCCGACGAACGCATCGCCATCTGGGATCTCGCGACCGGACGCCTGCGCTGCCGGACGGTCGATCCGGCCCGAACGTTGACCCTGCGCAGCGATGCGCTGCTGGCGCTGGACACCCGCAACCGACCGGTGGTCATTGATATCCAGAACGGATCGATCCGCCGCGTCCTGTACGATGCCCCGTGCGAAGCCCAGTCGATTAGTGCCGACCAAGCCTTCCTTGCCGTCGCCGGTGCCGATCGGCGGACCATCCTCGCCATAGACCTGGACGGTTGCGTGACGCGCTGGTCGCTTGATCTCCCACCTGGCCTGGAGATCGAGGCCCTACGTCCAGCCGGCGGGAATGGCCTGCTGGCGGTTCTACGGGAAGGAACCAGAACCTGGGGCCTGTTGCTGGACGATCGTGGCATGCCAACAGCCGTGACTGGCTGGCCGACAGAACCTGGCGGCGACGCGACTCCGCTGGGTACCTCTGCCGTGATCGTCGACGGCAGCAACATCCGTATCCTCACCCCTGCACCGTCAGTCGCACCTCCAGCATTGGCCTGCGTCAAACTGGATCCTGCCAAGCCGGTCCGCACGGCAATGAACGAGGTCTTGCCCAAGCTCGCCTGGCAAGGCACGCAAGGCCCTTCCATCGCCGCCGCCAAGCATGGCCCCCTGCTAATCCTGGCGCTGCGAGGCTTAGTCGGCGACACTCCACTGCGCCTGGCCGACGCCAGCGGACCGATCGCCATGGATGCCTCTCGCTCGATGGTTTCGCCAGGCGGCACCAGACTGGCTGTCCCTGGCGGCTGGTCGCTGGCCGAACACTGGACCATACCAGACCCGTCCGGAGGTCCATCCATCGCGATGTCGGCGTGGGCTCCGTTGCCATCCCACGCCCCCGGCACTCCTGTGGTTGTGCTGATGGGGGATCATCCGACCCAGCCGTGGTGGCTTGCCAGCAACTGGACCAGGATCACGGACGCGCCGTGATCGTCGGTCTGGGCACGGATGTCGTTGGGATCGCTCGCATCGCTGGGTTGCTGGCACGCCACCGTGACCGTTTCCTGTCGCGCTGGTTTGATCCACGCGAACTCGCTCATACAACAAGCGCCGAGCGCGTTGCGGCGCGTTGGGCCGCTAAAGAGGCAGCTGCCAAAGCGCTCGGTACTGGCTTCGCGGATGGGGTGGTGCCATCCCAGATCGCCATCCTGCTGCTGCCTACTGGCGCGCCGACGCTCCAGCTTGCCGGAGCAGCCCTGACCCGTGCCCAGGCACTTGGCGCGAGTCGCTTCCACGTCAGCCTGTCGCACGCCGACGGCACGGCCGTCGCCACCGTCATCCTCGAGTCACTGTGAACCCCGCGCTCCGTCTCCTCAGGCCCTACCCGATGGCCGAGTTGCAACGCCGCAAGGCCGAGCTGTCCGCTGCTGGCGTACCTGTCCACGACTTCGGCACCGGTGATCCGGTCGAGCCGACTCCAGCGTTCATCCCCGAGGCTCTGCGCCTGGCCGTCCCGGCAGTTAGCCAATACCCCAGTGTGGCCGGCAGTCCCGCACTCCGCCAGGCTGCAGCCAACTATCTGCAGCGACGCTTCGCCGTCACCCTGGATCCAGCCACCCAGATCCTGCCTTCAGCCGGATCCAAAGAGGCGATCTTCCACCTCGGTCCGGCCTTCCTCGACCCCGCCTCGGGCCGGGATACCGTGGTCTTCGGAACCCCGGGCTATCCGGTCTACGAAAGTAGCGCGCTCTTCGCTGGTGGCCGAGCCCATGCTGAGATCTTGACCCGCGAAGGCGGCTTCCGCCTCGAGCTCGACCGGTTGCCGGCCAATCTGCTGGCGCGCACCGCTATCGCCTGGCTGAACTATCCGCACAATCCGACCGGGGCCTGCGTCGACACCGGCTATCTCCGGGCCCAGGCCGATTGCGCCCGGGCCAACGGCATCCTGCTGGCCAGCGATGAATGCTATCAGGACCTGTGGTTCGATGGTTGCACCCCTCCACCATCGATCCTGCAGGTCGCTGCCACCGGGGTGCTGGCCTTCCATTCGTGCAGCAAACGCAGCGGCATGACCGGCTACCGTTCGGGCTTCATCGCCGGTGATGCCAAATTGATCGCTGAATATCGCCGCTGGCGCGTGCACTTCGGCGTGGGATCGCCTGTGTTCATCGAACAGGCTGCCGCCATGGCTTGGTCCGATGACACGCATGCCGCGACTCGGCGTACAGTTTTTGCCGCCAAGTACCACGCGTTGGCCGCCGGTCTGCAAGCCAAGGGCATTGAGATCCTGCCGTCCCAGGCTGGGCTCTACCTGTGGGCCAAGGTCCCAGGCGATGGTCAGGCTGACGCCTACGCCTTGCGTTGCCTGGAACGCGGCATCGTCATCTCACCCGGCGAATTCTTCGGCGATGGCGGTACCGGATGGTTCAGGCTCGCCCTGGTTCCCACGGTCGAGGCCTGTCGCCAGGCACTGGCCATCTGGCCAGAATACCCCTAGATGTGCGCTTCGCTTCACCCGCCCAGCGCATCACCATCCCTCCTCCACTGAGCTGAAGCTCCACTCCCAAAGTTCCACGTTATGTGCGGCATCGCAGGCTACATCGGACCCAAATCAGCATCGCAGGTGCTCATCGTCGCCCTAGAGCGGTTGAAATACCGCGGCTACGACTCCGCCGGCCTAGCGATCAGCGAAAGCGGCAAGCTGCATCTCCGCCGGGCTGCCGGAAAGCTCAAGGAGCTCGACGCCAAGCTGCTGGCCCATCCGTTGAGCGGACACTGTGGTATCGCCCACACCCGGTGGGCGACCCACGGCCCGCCGGTCGAGCACAACAGCCACCCGCACCTGTCGGGTGACGGGCGCATCGCGGTGGTCCACAACGGCATCATCGAGAATCACATCGCCCTGCGTCGCGAACTGGAAGGTGACGGGGTGGTGTTCGCTTCGCAGACCGACACCGAGGTCATTCCCCATCTGCTCGCCAAGGCCTATACCGGCGGCGATCCGCTGCCCGCCCTGCGCAGCGTCCTGGCTCGCCTGGAAGGATCGTTCGCCATCGCGGTGATCTTCGCCGACCGCGCAGACCGCATCCTGGTCGCCCGCCAGGGCAGTCCGCTGCTGATTGGCCGCGGTCGCGAGCCGAAGGCCACGCGCGGCGACGACCGCCGATCGACCGAGGGCGGCACCCCCTGGACGGAACGCGAACTGTTGGTCGCTAGTGACATCCCCGCGCTTCTCCCGCATGCGACCGAGTACCTGACCCTGGAAGACAGCCAGATCGCCGATCTCGGGCCGCACGGCGTCCGCCTGTGCGCATTTGATGGAGCACGCGTCGAGCCGAAATTCCGGCCGATCGAGGTCACTGCCGAGGCGGTCAGCCGCGGCTCCTACGACTCGTTCATGGCCAAGGAGATCGCTGAACAGCCCGCCGTGCTGACCCGACTGGTCGAATCGCGCCTGCGCGGTGGCGAACTGGTTTCCCCGGATCTCGGTCTCGACCTCGCGTCGCTCAAGCACGTCGTCTTCCTGGCCTGCGGCACCAGCTGGCATGCGGCGCTGCTCGGCAAGCGCTTCCTTGAGAACCTCGCTCGCGTCCATGTCGAAGTCGACATCTCCAGCGAGTACCGTTACCGCAATCCGGTGGCCAGCGGTGATACCCTGGTGGTCGCCATCTCGCAATCCGGCGAAACCGCCGACACCCTGGCCGGTCTGCGCCTAGCCAAAAGCAAGTTCCTGCCAGTGGTGGGATTGGTCAACGTGGTCACTTCGACCATCGCTCGCGAGGCCAACGGGGTGATGCCGCTGCTCGCCGGACCTGAGATCGGGGTTGCCTCGACTAAGGCCTATACCGCCCAGGTGATGGCGTTGTACCTCTTCGCCGTCCAGGTCGCCAAGGCGAAGGGGCTGCTGCCGCGCGATGCCGAAACAGCCTGTGTCTCGGCCGCCCGCGCCCTGCCCGAGATGGCCGAACGAACCTTGAAGCTCTGCGAATCTTCAGTCGAAGAGTGCGCCGACCTCTACAGCGCCGCCAGCGCCAGCGTGTTTCTCGGCCGCGGAGGCGAACATCCGACGGCGCTGGAAGGGGCGCTGAAGCTCAAGGAGATCAGCTACGTCCACGCCTTCGGTTATGCCGCCGGTGAATTCAAGCACGGCCCGATCGCTCTGGTGACCAAGCATCTGCCGGTGATCTGCCTGTGCCCGCGCGACGCGATGTACGAGAAGATGTTGTCCAACGTCCAGGAGGTGAAGGCCCGCGCCGGCCGCATCATCGCGGTCGGAGACGCCTCGGATCGCGATCTGCGTGATCTAGCCGACCATCTGCTGCCGGTCGGCCGCGCGGGAGACGAACTGCTGCAGCCGATCCTGTCGATCCTGCCGCTGCAACGCTACGCCTATCATGTGGCCAAGCGGCGCGACTGCGATGTCGATCAGCCGCGCAATCTGGCCAAGAGCGTCACCGTCGAATAGCTACAACCCGCCGACGACCAGAGTCAGGTCGTCGCTCGGGGCACGGCCCCCGCGATGCGCGATCACGGCAGCTTCCAAGGCCGTAACCATGGCAGCCGCATCCTGTCCGGCGGCCGCCGAAAGTGCACTAGCGACACCGGTATCACCGAGCATCGCATCGTCGTCATCCATTGCCTCGGTCGCGCCGTCGGTGATCAAAGCAATGCGGTCGAAGGGTTTGATCACCCCACTGGTCTCCTGAGCACGGTCGGCCATGGTCGCCCCAAAAGGCAATCCAAGCATGCCCGGCGTGGCCGGGATCATCTCCACGGTGCCGGCAGCGCGCACGATCAGTACCGGAGGGTGCCCCACGCCGCAGGCCGTGAAGCTGCCGTCCGAGGCTAGGCGAACGGCACAGGCTGTGAAGAACATGGTTGGCGGCATCGCTCCACACAGGTCGGTCTGCAAACCGCGCAACAGCTCGCACGGGCTGGCGCCTTCGCGCAGACGGCGCGTCGCGGTGGCTTTGATCATTGCTGCGACTAGCGCCGCAGGCAGCCCTTTGCCGCTAACGTCGGCCAAAAGCCAGGTGATCACGCCGTTGGACTCGTACACCGCATGGACGTCACCAGCCAGATCCAATGCCGGACGATAGACTACGGCCCAACGATCCCGCCACGCCGGACCATCAGGAATCGCGGTCAGGAAGTCCTGGACCTGACGGGCCGCGGCGATCTCGGCTTCGGCACGCAGGCGATCGGCCGACATGCGGCGGAGTTGATCGCGCTGCAGCACCTGCTCCATGGTCTGACCAAGCGAGACCAGGACACGCAAATGGGTGCCTTCCAACTGCCCAGGCTGTTCACGATTGTCGCACAAGAGAACCGCCTTGATGCGGTCCTGCGAGCGTACCGGCACACCCAAAATGCTGCGCACCGACTGCTCACGCAGGGTGCTATTCCAGTCCGAACTCTCCCTGTCGATCTCCTCATCAAGCATCAGCGGTACGCCAGCAGCAAGAACCTGGCGGGCGAAGCCGGCGCTCATGAGCGGATCGACTTGGCCACGTACAGCCGTCGCACCTTGGGACGGTAGTCCGGCAGAATCTATTTCGAACAAGGCAAGGCGTGACGCAGGCAGGGCCGGCAACAGGGCTTCCAGAGCCCGTTGGACCATGTCCTCGGCATCGCCCGCCAGCAGTCCCTGCACTGCCAGCAGGCTCGACAGCAGCGATGCATCGCCGCCGATTCGGCCCTGACCGGATACGGTGGCATTGTCGCCCAGACGTTCGATGCGCAGAACGTGGGGGCCGATGACGACCAGATCCCACAGACGCAGACGCTGCCCCGTGCTCCGGGTTCCGTTGATCCACAGCGGATTGCCTTGGCTCAGCCCTTCGACCTCAAGTCCTTCCTGGCCGATCCTGAATCGGGCATGCACCCGGCTGACCGTGGCTCCTTCAAGATGGAGACCACACGCCGTGTCACGGCCAACGGTCAACGGCATGGTTGGCAGCACGATGGCTTCGCGTCCGCTGCCATCACCGACCAGATGACGAACACATGCCTGGGTCTGGCTCATGGCTGCCCCAGGCGCCAGGCGGCGAGGCGTTCGAGTCCTGGAATGGGCAGGAATTCTGGACTCAGGCGCTGATATCTGGGCAGTGTATTAAATGCCTTCCAGGCAGCCGAGATGGCTCCGGCCTGACCACTCAATTCGGCCCGCAGGCAGTCGCCCAGCGCAATCCACAGCGGGATCTCACGCGAACATGGCAGCGTCTCCATGCCGTCGTTATCCAGATGACCCAAGGCATATCCAGCCAGATGCCAGGGGCGCTGGCAGTCATTCTGCTTGTCCCCGTTCCAGACCGTCTCCAGCCGTTCACGCATCTGCACCGGACCTGAGACAGCCAGGGGTTCGAGGACCATCCACGGCAGCCAAGCATGCCAGTCAGGCCAGGTTTGCACGGTACGTTGGCGCAGGCGGTCCAGGATGAGGCTGTCCTGCTGTCGGGCCGACTCGACCAAAGCCCAACCCAGGGCGAGATCCCCAGGATTCTCTCCAACGGTGGCAAGTGCCTGTTTCCCGGTTGCCAGCCGCAGGATGTGTATCGACCAGGATTGCGGAGGGAAATCACCTGGGGCTGGATCCAACTGGGGTACAGGCAGATCAAGTGTCCACCGTGCCGCAGCCTTCACATCTTCGTCGAAAGTACCGGCAAGCACCTGGTCGGCGTGTCCAGTGCGGATCAGGATAACAGGCTCTACGGCAGGAGCTTTGTAGGATTCAGACAACACCGGAGGCCAAAAACCCCTAAGGTTCGCCAACCATGGGTCGTTGTGGAATTCGTCCAATCGGCCCATCGCAAGGAGGGCGTATCCGCGTATGGATGAGTTGTTCTGGAATTGATCATAGGCCTCCTGTGGGCGGCCAAGCCTGATCAGTGCGTACCCAGCGACATATGGCTCTCCAGGGTATAGCCGCAGCGCCGCCTCGGTCCTGCCCATCCCCAACATCATTTGACCGCACTCCAGATCGCTGCCTCCAGCGTCACGAAACGCTGAGGATTTTGCGGCGAGGATGGATTCCACATCATCAACACGTTGGTTGATCCACCCCTCGACCTGAGCCTTTTTGGCCCAGTTCGCCAATTGACTCTGCAATTGGCTAGTTATCGCTGGCTGACGATGGCGAAGTTCGACCAAGCCTTTGCAGGCCTCGGCTATATCACCGCGATCGAAACGCAGTTGCATGCGGTGGGCCTCGACCCGATAGGCCTGGACACCAGTTGTCAGGGATGACCAGTCCGCCATGGCCTCATCCGAGCGGCCTGCCAGCCAATGGATGTATCCCTGGCGATACGTCGCCTCGGCAGCCAGGGATGTGCCATGATGCGACTCTGCGGTCTTACGATACTGCTGATAGGCAATGTCGGGTTCTCCATGATCAAGAAACACATCGCCCAATGCCAGCACCGAGGTTTCCTCGGGAAGCTGCTTCTGATACACTCGTACGTTGCTGATCGCTTTGCCAGGATAGTAAAAATAGAATCCGAGGTGACCGGTGGCAATCGGAAGGAGTTCCTCGTAATGAAGAACCCGCCGACCATCCAGCCACATCGAGATCTCTCGTCCGTCCAATTCCACCCGGAACCGATGGCGTGAACCGGGATCGATGCGGATCGACGACTTGTCGAGCCGGACCTCGTCCGGGTATTTCACCAACGAACAGAAATAATTATCGTAGGCGCCTGCCTGGATCCAAAAACGCCTGGCCGTGGCCGGCTTGTCGATCAATTCGGGATTGTCGATCACGCCCGGCGCCTCGGTCCAAATCACCGATAAGTCGCCAGGACGCGCCCCGGGCTCGTACCAACCGTCGTATTCAATGGCTACCGAACCGGACAAGGTCTGTTTCAAGATCATGAAGCTGGCGTGTGGAGCCTCCGACTGCACAGAGCCAGGGTGTGACGTTATGCTGCCAGACTCGGCTTGCACCCAGCGACTGCGCCAACTGTCATCGACAAAGGATTCGACCAGCACCGGTTCACCCCAGACGCCGATGCGACGCTGTTGTTCACGCCACAACAGGCCTGCTCCGATCCCGGCGACCAGCAACACAACTGTCACGGCCAGCAACAGTCCACGATGCTGGCGCACCCAGCGCAATGCAGTTTCCACTGCACTCTCTCGGTAGGCCGCTATCGACTGGCCGGCTTGGAAGCGCTCAAGATCGGCAGCCATGGCGACCGCCGATTCGTAGCGGTTAACCGCGCGAGGAGCCAGCGCACGCAACAGGATGGCTTGCAGCTGCCGTGGCATCCGGGTGGCGGCGAGGGGCGGCAGCGGATCAATGACGCCCTGGCGTTTCTTCTCCCAGAACGTGGCTGGTTCATCGTGCCACGTCGGAGGCTGGCGGCTGAGCAGATGCCAGATGGTTGCACCGACGCCATACACGTCGCTCTGTTGATCAGCTGGTTCGCCGCGCGCCTGCTCGGGACTCATGTAGGCGGGCGTACCCACCGTGCTGCCGGCCGGGCCGTGATCGGGTTCATCCAACAGGCGGCATTCGCCCCAGTCGACCAGGGCGACCTCCCCATGGCTGCCCAGCATGATGTTGTCCGGCTTTACATCGCGATGGATGATACCCAGGAAGTGGGCCCTGGAGAGAGCGTCACAGACCCGCTGGGCGAGGTTGACCACGACATTCACGGTGGCGACCTGGGCCGGAGGATCGCCGGCCACGGTGCGGCGCAGAGCCTCGCCGAGGGTCATGCCATCCAGCTTGCGCATGGTGAACAGCAATCCGCCGTCAGGGAGGAATTCCAAGGCGTGGACCGGCGGCACATTGGGATGATCAAGCTTGGCCGTGATGCGCGCTTCGCGCATGAAGCGCGCGATGGTCGGTCCGCCAGCTCCGCGCAGCACCTTCATCGCCACTTCGCGATCGAGGGACAGATCCTGCACCGACAGGACCTCGCCCGATGAGCCACGCCCGAGGTGACCAGTGACCAGGAAACGATCGGCAACCTGAACCCCAGCGCTGAACGCGATCGTCCCACTCGGCACGATGGGATGGGTATCCTCTGCCACAGTGGCGAGGAATGTGGCAGTGCCTTTGGAAGAGTCGCCGTTATCTGTCACGGGGTTGATGATGCCGCATCCGATCGCTGCGTCGAGGGCTTGATGAGTCGCAGGAACCACTCTCGTAACGTCGTCCGCACGGCCTGCACAGACCTATCAAGTGACTGGATATCTGCGAATCCGCATCGCCGGGCCATGCGCAACCGTTCCATCGGGACGATCGGCAGAGCACTAACCGATCGGCCGTCGGCCAGGCGGAGGCGATTCTCGATACCACGCAACACTCCTAGTCCCTCGATCAGGACCGTGGCCGCTTCCATCGGGATCACGCCGCAGTCGGCCAGACGGCGCAGGCACACGGCCGTGGTTGGCGGCTGCGGTAGATCCTCAGCTGGGCGGCCCAGCATCAGTGCCTGGGCAAGGAATTCGGCGTCGACGTAGCCGCCGGGACCACGCTTGAGGTTGTCTTCACCAGCGACGCTCTCCTCCAGACGCACGCGCATAGCGGCGACTTGCTGCATGCCATCCGCGGGCATCGGGGCGGAAATCGCCTGTCCCCGCAGGATCGACAACGCGTCTTCCGCCAAGCGGGGATCACCGGCCAGATACGACGCGCGTAAGTTGGCCATGCGCTCCCAGACCTCTCGCGGCTGATGCCAGTAGTGTTCCAACGCCGGCAGGGTGGCTACCAGCGGACCTTGATCACCCCACGGCCTCAGACGCAGATCGACTTCACCGAGCCCGGCCTCCTGCATAGTGCGACACAGATCCTTGGCGATGAGATCCCAGAACGTCTCTCCGTCGCGACCGTTGCGCGGACAGGTCCCGCCGGGGTCGCTGACCAGGAGGACGTCGCAGTCGCTACCCCAGCTCATCTCGCGACCGCCCAGTTTACCCAGGGCAATCACGCAGAATCGGCTCGGCCGTCCAGCCTCTTCGGGAATGCCCCAGGTCTTGGCGCGGTCGGAGATCAAACGGTGCAGGAGGGTGCTGACCAGCACCTCGGCGAGCAGCGAGAGCCGGGCGGGAACATGAGCGCCCTCACCTTGCAGGTCGCGCGCCGCCGCCACCGCCAGTTCGCGCGCACGCAGGAACCCCAGCACCTGGCCGGGTTCATCGAGTCCACGGATCAAAGCCCGGGCCTCGGCATGCAGGACGATGCCGCGCGGCGGCGGACGGGCCAGGGCGTCGGCGACCTCGTCAGGCAGACCTGGATACTGCTCGATCAGATCGGTGATCAGGTCGGACATGCCGGCGAATGAGACGAACAGCTGGAGGACGCGTGGGCGCATCGCAAGCAATTCGTAGAACACCGCGCGTCCGCCGACAGCGCCGGCGATACGCGTCAAGTTGTTAAGCGTGCGATCAGGGTCAGGTGTGGCCGCGACCAGACGCAATACTTCGGGGAGAATCGCTAGTAAGGCCCGTTCGGTGCGGGCGCGGGCCAGGATGAAAAATGGTTCGGTGGCCAGGGCGCGCAGGTGCTGGACAGCTTCGGACATGTTGGTGAAACCAAACCCGCTGAGCATGCGCTCGGCCAGCGCCGAGGCGCTCTCTCCTTGGACCAGCAGCGCCAGGGCAGCGTCCTGGTCTGGCGTACGCTGCAGGTAATGCCGGGCAGCCAGTTCACGGACCCGTGCACGCACCACGGACAGACGTTCGTCAAACAGAGTCAGGGCATCGCTTCCGCTGAAACCGCAGCGATGGGCCAAAGCGGTGCGTGAGATCCGATCGCTCGGCACGGCATGTTCCTGGCGGTCCTCCCAGCACTGCAGGCGGTGTTCAATCGTACGTAGGACGATCAGATGGCGTTCCAGCTCGACCGCGTCATCGCGCGGCAGGATGCCGCGGTCTGCCAGCAGACGGAGAGCAGGCAGGGTCGCTCCGATACGCAGTTCGGGAAGTCGTCCACCATGAAGCAGCTGGAAATGCTGGGCGAGGAACTCGATGTCGCGGATGCCACCGGCGCCGGTCTTGACGTCGTCTTCATGGGCGCGCTCCTCGATGCGACGTCGCATCATGCGCGATTCTTCCAGGTCCTCCCATCGCGGTTCCTGTGGGAAAACCCACGGACGCAATTCCTGCACCAGCCGTTCGCCAAGCTGCGGGTCGCCGGCGATCACCCGTGCCTTGAGCATCGCCTGGCGCTCCCACGGCCGGCCGACGCTCCAGTAGTAATCGATCGTCTCACGTAGAGAAAGTGCCAATTCACCGCGTTCCCCTTCGGGACGCAATCGCATGTCGACGCGAAACAGTTGGTCACCATCGCCGCCTTCCAGCAGGCGGATGACCGACTCGCCGACCCGCCGTGCCTGGCTGTGCGACAGGTCGCTGTCCGCATCTGGTTCATAGAGGAATATCAGGTCGATGTCGCTGCTGTAATTCAGCTCGCGGGCACCAAGCTTGCCCATGCCCAGGACAGTGAAGGCGGGGACGGGTCCGCGGCTCGCGGCCTTTGTCCTGGCCAGACGCACCGCCGCCGCGGCCAGGGCATCGGTCGCATCCGACAACTCGGTGACGATCGACTCGAAGCGCATCAGCCCGCAGGCTTCGCCAAGCAGGATGCGCAGCCAATGACGGTGCTTGAAGCGGGCAAGCACGGCGGTGCGGGTCGCCTCATCGTGGGCGGCAGCGATAGCGGCGTCCAGTTCGTGGCTCATGGTCCGTCTGCCCCACACCTGGGCATGCTGACCTTCTTCGACAACCTGCCAGAAGACGCCCGGGATCCGCCTAGCGACCTCGAAGGCGTAGCGGCTGATCCCTGCCAAGCGCATCAGCAACAGGGCAATGTCCGGGTGGTCGCTGAGAGTGCGCAAACTGGCTGCACCAGCGGGATCACCACAGATGAAGTCCGACACATCCGCCAATCGCGCTGAGGATTCGGGCAGCCGAGCCGCCAAATCTGGAAGCGCTTCGATCAGCGGCACCGCCGCAGTGCCA
Organism: Planctomycetota bacterium; assembly: GCA_038318565.1. Classification (GTDB taxonomy): domain Bacteria; phylum Planctomycetota; class UBA11346; order UBA11346; family UBA11346; genus UBA11346. The sequence goes on along the minus strand of JBBQCI010000054.1, from coordinate 8,554 downwards.
TGGGCATCCAGCAGCAACCGTTCCCAGTCGGCGATCATCACTGGATCCGGAATCGACTCGACGCCACTCGCTCCAGCCAGTCGGCACGGGTCCGCACCGCCAGCAGGATGGCATCGAGGTCGCCACGTGACGGCGCCGGAGCCAACTGGGCGGCCGGAGCTCCAGGCAGCTGGGCGATCTCGGCACACGCTCCGTCAAGCTGCTGCGCCGCCAAGCGCAGCAGCTGCTCTTCAGCGAGCAGCTTGGCTTCAGCTGCCGGCAGGCGGAAGTCGGCCGCAACCGCTTCCGAGAAGGCTGCCTCCAGTTGGCCTGCAAGGTCGGACAACTCTCCAGCCAACCGGCTGGCTGCGCCCTTGGGGGACTCGCGTTTACCACCTTCGGTTCTCGGCGCTGCCGAACCACGTGATTCCACAAGCGTACGGTGCAGCAAGGCGGCGCAGGGCTCGAGCACGGCAGCCAACTCACCGGCGGCCTTGTCGCCGGCTCCACGCCGCTTGAGTAGCGATTCAACGTCAGCCGCTGCGACCGCCGGCAAGGCGCACACAGAATCAGCAGCCTTGATCGCCATGGTCGCGGAGACCGGTGGCGGATCGCCCAGCTTGGAACGCCACGCCGCGATCAACCGCACCAGTTCCTGGAACACGCTGCCCAGACGCGGTGCCGCCTTACCCAGACGGCTGACACCTTGCGCCCAGCGAGCCCGATCGGAAATCATCAACAGGTCATGGGCCGCGTCACGAAGGGCTTCGCTCTGTCCGGGCAGGCTGCGGAAATCGTAGTCGCCGCCGAACAGCCGCGGGCGATACCGCCGGGGATCCTCACCCAGCTGGACGATCGCCCGCAGCTCGCCGAGATGCCGGGCCAGTTGTTCCAGGTGGCGGTCGCAGGCCTTGGCCGCAGCGCTGGCAGCAGCGGCACTCAGTTCGAACTCGTCACGAATGCCGAACTCAGGCTTGGACATGGCGGTGTCACGCGCCTTCAGTTCCTCCATCAGTTCACGACGCTCGCCGGATAGCTGGGTGACCTGGGCACGCATTTCGGCAACCTGTTGGGCCAGTTCAGCCCGCGCCTCACCAACTCGACGGACCGATTCGATCAGCGCCTCGGCCCGGCCCGGCAAGGGCTTGGTCGTTTTGCCTTCGACGGCGGCACCGACCGCGGCCAGAAACGTAGCAAAGGAATCGACCGTGGCACGGCTGTCGCGTTCGGCCCGCTGGCGGCGTTCACGCTCCTGGGCCAGGGCGGCAGCAAGTTCATCGGCAACCTTGATGCCGCTGCTGGCCCCCAGTCGGGCCAGACGTTCGCTGACCTGGGCTTGATGGGCTCGCCAGAAGTCGTCGAGCGTTTCCAGGACGTCGGCGGCAAGCGCCGAATCGGGACCTTCACCTGGCAGGGCCTTGGCGAGTCGCTTGTTGAGCCCATCCGCCTGGGCTCGGAATTCCTGGACCGACCCACCGCCATTCGGATCGAGGCAACCGAAGAAGGTCAGCCACAGCTCGCCAACCCCCAAAGCCAGTCGACGGGTCTCAGGGTCGTTGTCACACAGCAGCTGCAGCGCCAGGTAGGGATCATCGCCGGCGAATCCGCGACGACGGCTGGCTGAGACCACTTCACCGGCCAAGCGCTCCCAGGCCAGGCGGGTCGCCTCGAGGGCGCGCAGGTGCTCGTCGCGGATCTGGCGTTCCAGGCGGAGGACAGTGGTCTTGACCGGCATGGACGGGAGTGTCGGGGTTGGCGCCACGTCTCAAGTCGGAGAGTCCCGCATTGATGATTGGACGGCGACCTCGGATCGCATGCTGGGGACATGCCGACGCTCTACATCGACATGCCCAGCGGAATCGCCGGCGACATGCTGCTTGCCGCCCTGATCGCCTGCGGAGCCGATCGCGGCCGGATCGAGCAGGACCTGCTCGCCCTCGGCTGCGGAGCAATCCGCATTCATGCCGAATCCGTCATGGCCGGACCGATGGCGGCGGTACGGGTCGATGTCGATGCCGAGCAGGAACCACGCTGGATCCAGGGCCCATCCACCCTGAAGTCTCAGGCGCCGGAGCCGACTCACCAGCATCGGCCCTATGCTGCCATTCGCGATCGGCTGAGCCGAACCCCGCTGCCCGAGCGGGTCATTAAGCGCGCCCAGTGCTGCTTCCGCATGCTCGCCGAAGCTGAGGGTGCGGTGCATGGGATCGACCCGGATCTGGTCGAATTCCATGAGGTCGGAGCGATCGACGCCATCGCCGACGTGGTCGGCTGCTGCCTTGCCCTCGAACAGCTGGGCATCGACCGGGTCGTCGCTGGGCCGATCGTGCCTGGTCACGGTACGGTGTCTTGCGCCCATGGTCGCATGCCAGTGCCGGTGCCGGCGGTCGCCGAGATGTTGCGCCGCACCGCCGCACCGACCAAGCTACTCGGTTGGGACACCGGTGAACTGACCACCCCGACCGGCTGCGCCTTGGTGTGCAGCCTAGCCGATGCATTTCTGGGGACGGTCCAGCCGCAGACTGGCCAGATCAGCGCCAACGGCACCGGCGCCGGACACAAGACCATCCCAGGCCTAGTCAATGCGGTACGCTGCCTGATCCTGAACGATACCGTGCATACCACCGATAGCCTGTGGCAGATCGAGGCCAACATCGACGACATGACCGGCGAGGACCTCGCGGTGGCGGCCGAGCGCCTGCTGCAGGCTGGCGCCCGAGACGTCTGGATCACCCCGCTGCTGATGAAAAAGAGTCGGCCGGGCCATCTGCTCGGAGTCCTGGCTGCGGAATCCGACCGACAGCGGTTGGCGGAACTCATCCTGGTACACACCACCTCGATTGGCGTGCGCTGGCACCAGGTCGTCCGCCAGATCCTGCCGCGCAGCGTCGCTGAAACCGTGGTGCGCGGTCAGCGCATCCGCTGCAAAACCGTGGCCCTGCCCGATGGCTCAACGCGCAGCAAACCCGAAGCCGAGGACATCGTGGCAGCGGCAGCAGCCCTGGATTTGCCGGTTGGCGAGATCCGACGGCTGTGGGCTGCCAGATCGGCCTGACCCCCCTGTCTGGTGATGGCGTCTGCAGGATGGCGCGTTAGCCTGCGAAACCATGCGCAGCGCCACCATATTGCTTATCGCCTCCTCCATCTGGGCCGCTGACGAGGCCGCCAAACCGACGGCCTTGATGGCACTCCCGAGCAGTGTCTCGCGTAGTTCGAACCTGTGGTTCGAAAACGGCAAGGTGCGCGGAGGGCAGGACAGTCTGCAGATCAGTCTGGCAGCCAAGATGACCGAGCGCTTGCGCATCGTGGACATCGACAGCGTCGAGATCATCGAAGCAGTGGGCGACGATGGCAAGCCGATCACGGCGCACGAACATGGCGGCAACGGCGGTGGAGGTGGCGAACCGGGTGAACTCAACATCAGTCTGTCACTCAACCCTCCGGCAGCTTCAGTCCGTATGATCCGCAGTTTGGTTTTCTCAGCTAAGGCGAAGATCGCCGCCGAGGGTCTGCGCCGTACCTCGTTGAAGCCGGCCAAGGACTGGATCGCCAAGCGCATGCGCATCGAGGGCATCGCGGGGGCCGAAGTCGAACTTGAGAATCTCGGCTCCGAGAACCTTGCCCTGGGCATGACTCCGGTATTAGAACAAGCGATCGAGAACCTGAGCTTCCTGACCGCCGCAGGCGACGAGATCGATCAGCGCGGCACCAGCGATAACCAGGAGCCAGGCTGGGTCGTACGCACCATCAATGTCGTCCTTCCCCCCGATGGCTCGATCCGGCTCGACCTGCGCCAGACCATGGGCGAACGCAGCTTCATCATCACGGCAAAGGACATCCCGATTGCCCTACCTGACCGCGGCAAAGAGCCGGTCGGCGTGTTGAAGACCGAAGTAGTCAAGCCGGACGCCGATGACGAACCAGCCGCTGCGCCGGCCATCCAGATTCTCGTTCCGCCCAAACCTGGGTTCTGAGCACTCAGCTACCAACCCTCTGCGTCATGGAAGGATGCGGTTGCGCGGATAAGGACTCTGCATAAGAGGCAGGATCCATGCCGGATTCCGCCAAACCTGCCGCCGCCCGCTGGGATGGCGCAGACCAGACCGCCACCGATGCCCAACGCTGGGAAGGAGGCGAGCCTACCACGGGCGGCGAACCGACACCGGCCTCGCGGGTGGTCGCCATGCCCGCAGCACCAAGCGATGACGGCTGGCACCGTCGCGGACTGTCTGGGCCACTGACCGGCCAGGTTTTTGGCGACTATGAGATCGGCACCGTCCTGGGCGAAGGCGGCATGGGCATGGTCTACCGTGCCCGCCAACGCAGCCTCGGCCGCCGGGTGGCGGTGAAAACCCTGTCCGGCGCGATCGGCCACGAACCACTGCAGCGGGCCCGCTTCGAGATCGAGGCCCGTGCCGCCAGCTTGATCCAGAGTCCGCATGTGGTCGCGGTGCATGCCGCAGGCAGCTGGGACGGCGTCGCCTATTTCGTTATGGAATACGTCGAAGGCCGCGACCTGGGGGCCCTGCTCAGCGAGCATCCGCGCGGCCTCGGCGTCACCCTCAGCCTCGATTTCGCCACCCAGGCCACCCGCGCCCTGGCCGCCGCCAACGCCAAGGGCGTGGTTCACCGTGACGTTAAGCCGGCAAACCTGCTGCTGACCGCCGACCATATCCTAAAGATGGCCGATTTCGGCGTCTCCAAGATCGGCGGCGAGCACAATCTGACGCGCACCGGCACGGCGGTGGGCACGCCCAGCTACGTCTCACCAGAGCAGGGCCGCGGCGAAGCGACTGATACGCGCAGCGACCTCTACAGTCTCGGCTGCGTGTTTTACGAAATGCTGACCGGTCAAAAACCGTTCGTCGGAGACAACGCCGACGCAGTCATGTATCAGCACAGCTATGCCGAGCCGGTGCTGCCGCGCACCCATGATCCAGCCATTCCCGAGGCGGTGCAGGCGGTGGTGCTGCGTTGTCTGCAGAAGGACCCGGCCAAACGCTACCAGGACCCGGACGCACTGCTCACGGACCTGGGTCGCATTCGCGACGGCAATGCCTCGCTGACCGCGCTGATGAACGCCCGGTACGGCACTGGCGCTGAAGAGGCGATGCGCCGCCGTTTGGGTCGGCGGCACCGCTGGACTCTACCATTAGCAGCCGCCCTCACCCTCGCCGCGATCGCCGGCGGCATCCTTATTTGGCGGGAGAGCACGACGGAATCGCGAGCCAGCGCCCAGCGCAGCGAAGATGGTCTGCGGTCGCGGCTGCGCCTCGGTCTGGACACCCAGCAAGCGGTTCCGGCCGGGGCGCGCGATGATCTGGCCGCGTTGCAGCGCCTAGTGAATACCAATGATTCGGAGTTGCGGCGCTGGAATGGCAAGGTCAGCACCATCAACGCGATCGAATCCCGGCTGGCCGGGCTGCATGGCGGTCAGCTGCCGGCAGCGGCGACGCGCAGTGCAGCTCAGGCCGATCTGGCCGATCTCGCCAGCCTGGTTGGCACCGGCTCGGCAAGCGCCTTGCGGACCGAGGCGCGTCTAGCCGAGACCTCAGCCGAGATTGTCCGCTTGCGCCAGCTGCTCGGCGAACTGGACGCCGGCGAAACCCGCCTTGACCAGCGGGAACGGCTGACGCCTGCGGTGGATGCGCTGGCGGCGCTGGTGACGGTGGATGATGCTGACCTGGCACGCTGGCGCCGGCGCGTCGGCGAGCTGGACACGCGGGTGGCGGCACTGCGTCGCAGCGCCGCACTCGACCAAGCTGCACCTGGTGAGACGAGGCTGGACCAGGCCAGCGCAGCTCTTGAAGGCCTCGCCGCGCTGCGCGGTATCGTGCCACCAGATGCCGATGAGTTGGCCTGGCGCACACGTCTGGCAGCTCACCGCGCAGAGCTCGCCCGTCTGCGCGACCACCTCGCCAGGTTCGATGATCCCGCCCCGATCGATGCCGGTACCCTCGACCGTCTGGGTTCGGATCTCACCACCTATCGCGCCAGCGTTCTGCCAGACAACGGCCAACGACTCCGCTGGGACGCCCGCTATGAAGCTGGCCGTAACCACATCGACGGACTGCGCGGACGGTGCGCCGACCTTGAGCGGGCAGGGAAAATGACTGCAGATCGTCTCGCCGAGGCGCGTGCTGATCTCGCCGCGCTACGGCCGCTACTTGCCGACCAGGACAAGACCGTGTTGCAGCAGACAGCCCAGCTGGCTGCTGCAGAAGCTGCCATCGCCGGGTGGCGCAGGGATCTGGCAATGCTCGATCAGGTTCAGGAGGTTCCCCGCGCTACCCAGCAGCGGGCCGCTTTGGCCCTGACCGAATTACAGCCTCGCCAGGCAATCAACGACGAGCAGGTCCATGCTGCGAACACCCGGCTGGAGGTCGAGGCCAACCGTATCGCCATCCTGCGCGCCCGCTGCAGCGAAGCCGAACGCACGCATCAGCGGGTCTCGGCCGGCCTGGCCGACGACGTCCTGTTGCTGGAACGCCTGCTCGGCAGTAGTGATGCCGAGGTCAAACGTTGGCGAGCGATGACCGTCGATTTCATTGAGCTGCGCCGCCGTCTCACCCCCCTCGACCGCGCCGAGCCCCTGCCAAGCACGGTCGACGCCGACTTGACCGCGTTCAGCGCCACGGTGTCCGGCGATGATCCGTTGCTGGCCGCCTGGAAGGGCAAGGTCCAGCGCGTGCGCGACCTGAGCTCGTTGCTAGGCCGACTGAACGAAGTCGCCGCGGTGCCCGAGCAGGCTGAGGCAGCGCTTGCCGAACTGCATGCCCTGGTCGGGCCAAGTCCGCAGGAACCGGCCTGGCAGGCAAAGCTGGTCCGTGTCCGCACGTTAGAACAGCAATGCAACGATCGGCTGGGCATGGCTGATGTACTGCTGGCACCTGACGCTGTCGGTTTGCTTGACGCGCTGGCCGCCGAAACCGGTCAGACTCCGGCAGTTGCCGCCTGGCTTCAACGCGCCGCCGTGCTGGCCGGTCCTGGACGTCCACGCTGGGCGAGTGCCGATGGCGTCGACGCACACGGACCGCGGGCTGTCCTCCGCGTGGCTGGCGGTCCGGAGATCGCCTTCCGCCATGTCCCCCCAGGCCGGTTCCGCATTGGCAGCAGTCCTCAGGATGCTCGTCATGAAGCGGATGAGGTACAGGTCGACATCATCCTGAGCAGCGGCCGTTGGATGGCTGAGACGGAAGTCACCCAGGCACTGTGGCGGCTGATCATGGAGGGAAATCCGTCGACCCCGCGAGGCGACGATCTGCCGGTCAACCGGGTCAGCTGGCTGCAGATCCAAGACTTCCTCGCCCGCTTCGCAGGCCGGACAGGGGTCCGTGTCCGCCTGCCCAGCGAGGCGGAATGGGAGTACGCCTGCCGTGCCGGTGAGCTTGATCCGGCCTTCTCCGCCGGCGAACCCGCCGCCATCGAGCGATCCTCCTGGTATCGCACCAGCAGCGGCGACGGCGTCCACCGTGTCGGCCTGCGTCCGCCGAACCCCCTCGGTCTGTACGATCTGCTCGGCAATGTGTGGGAATGGTGCGACGACCGCTATGGCATGTACCCACCGACTGGAGCAACCGACCCCCGCGGTGGCGAGCGCGAAGAACGCGTTGTCCGCGGTGGCTGCTGGAGCGACCTGGCCTGCGTCCTGCGCGCTGCGAATCGCGCTGCCGTGATGCCCAGTGCCGCGAGCAGTCAGATCGGATTTCGGCTGGTTATTGACGCGGAGTGAACCGGCACCTGCGGTGGCTGCGCGCAGGGTACTGCGACGAATCCCTTAGTCGTTGAACGGCGTACGGCCACAGCAATTGACAGAGAAATCCCGATTCAAATCATCGCGACGCGATCTGCCGTCTCTCCCAATAGCATTGGCCCTTCATGATCCTACGTCTTCTCTTGGCTCTGATCGTCACCGCTCTCGTGCACGCGATCGATCTGACCGCGATCACCGACTTCTCGACTAATGAGGATACGGCACTGGTAGTGTCCTATGCGACGCTGAATGGGAAATGCACGATTACGGGTGGCCCAGCGGATCGGTACAAGATTGAGGAGATTGGTGCAAATGGGATCGTCACGGCAGGACCTTCTGTTAGTGGACCGTGGATGACGGTTCCAGCAGGGGCCTATCTGACCCCTGGTTCATTCCTGCGCTATGCCCCAAACCTGAACATCTTTGGAACCAAGGCGTTTATCACCATCCGGGCCTGTTCTGGCGCAAGTCAATCGGATCTCAGCACCGCCAACATCGTCATCATCCCCAAGCCAGATCCCCCAGTCGCAGCCAACGGGACGTATGCCAGCGTCACCGAGGACACCCCGTTCATCTTTACCTACGCCCAATTGACCTCGACCCTGGGCCTCAACGATCCTGATGGTGAGGCCTACGATATCAAAATCGTCAGCCTGCTGAAAGGCACGATAGACCACACCATCGGCTATCGCATTCCGGTGGGCGGAGCCATCACCTGGACGCCGCCGCTGAACGTCTACACCAAACCGGCTAATAGTAACTACCTGCAAGAACCCGATTACGCGGCCTTCACCGTCCAGGCAATCAGTCCGACCGCCCCAG
>JBBQCI010000053.1:0-28101 GCA_038318565.1 Planctomycetota bacterium | reverse complement strand
ATTTGCAGGCGGCCGGCGCGACCTTTCCTGGCAGCCTCGCCGAGTGTCAGCGCGAGATCATCCCTCGCCTGCGTCGGCAACTGCACGACTGAGAATCAGGGCCTCGTCGCGCAGCGATGGGGCGGGCGCCGAGTGGCAGGGCGGACATAATGGGCGAAGCCCATCCGCCCACGGTTTCGGAGCCGTGCGACGAAACCGAGCCACGACAAAGTCCGCGGGGTCAGGCCCGTAGGGCCGCGGGGTCAAGGCCCCTGAACACGTACGCTCCTTGGGTTCGCCGTAAATTCATTCGGCTTTTGCCATGACCGGTTTGAATGCATCCGGCCTTGTGCCCAGTGCCTCGACAGCCCGCTGCTGCCATTGTTGAAGGCCAACGGTCTGCTTCTCTCGCCGTCCATCGTCTTGCACGAGGACGACGGTCTGGACGCTGGGGGAATAGTTCGAAGAGGAATCGCGTGGTTATGTTGCACCCGTTAGATCAGAAGCCGCGATCTAGACGGTGCGACGCTGGTCACCTAGCCGGAGTTGGGATCACTGAGAAACTGACCTAGGACGATGACCGCTAGGCTGTCGATTCCCGTGCAGGATAACGAGAGCTGTCGCACGAACGCCATCACTTGATACACTGACCAGCGCCTGATCCGCTCCCAGTTGCCGGGACCTGGCCAAGGCAGTGCCCTGAAACAGGAGTTTGGCGTTACATTGGCCTGACCGATGGAGAATAATGTCGTCGAGACGGACCCCCTGGAATAGACCGATACCCATCGCCTTGAGCGCCGCCTCTTTAGCTGCCCAGTGCAGGGCGAGTTGCACCGCTGGCGACGCCGAGGCGTTCCACTGCGATCGCTCATCGGCGCAGAGAACCCGGTCGAGAAATGTGTCCCCATGTCGAGCCAGCGATGCAGCTATGCGAGCCACGCCGACGACATCAGTGCCAATGCCGAGGATCACGCTGGCGGTGCCGGACTGGCAGCCGGACGCGACAGCGCTGGGGTGACCAGTAGGGCTGCCACGAAAGCGGCGGTCATGCCGATGCTCAGACTGACGCCCAGTGACCAGACCACAGGATGGTTGGCTAGCAGCAGGGTGGCTGTCCCAAGCAGGGTGGTCAGCCAAGCGACCAGGATGGCTGACATCGACCAGGATCCGGCATTTAGGAATACCGCAGAGTCGATACCAATACCGAGGACAAAAGTGACAGCGAGCAACGAGAAGGGCGTCAGCGGCAAGCCCATCCAACCCTGGATACCGAAGGCCCAAACCAGGGCGAGGGCCGGTGGAAGCAGCATGGCTACGGCCGGCCGCCAAGCTCTGACCGCAAGCGTCATCACAATCACCACCGCCGCCACGATCATGGGGATGAGCGAGGTGAGGTCGTGCTGGACTGCGCTGACAATGCGTTTGCCAAGATCCGTACGATTGGCGATCCATCCCGGAGAGTCGCCAGGTAGACGTTCCATCAGATCCAACGCCGCCTGCCCTGAGAGTGGCAGCGGTGAGGCCGCGATCCAACCCGTGCCATCCCGATGCAGCAGTGGAGTGAGCGCGGCGCTGATCGGAGAACCGGTCCAGGATTCGGGCGTAATGGGGTCGCGCGACTGGGTGACCACGTGGTAGGCGGCCAGGCTCGGCGCGAATGCTTCGGGGCGGAGTCCATTGCTACGGCAGGCCTCGGCGAACTTGGCTGGGAAGTCGGCGTGCCGCGTCCAGAATACATTCCAGGCCTCTCGCCGGCGGGCCTGCTCAGCGAGATCTGGCACCAGTCGTTCGAGCAGACCAGGGCCGAGACCGAGTCTGGCACGGGTGGCAGCCGCGGCGGCAAGCGCGGCATCAGGGGAATCGCCATGAGCAACAATGAAGGTGCTGGAATCAGGTGTACCCCAGCGCTGGATGATCACTTCGAGATCGTCCCAAGCCTGGGCGGTGGATCCGTCGAAGGTCTTGATGTCTGATTCGAAATGCAGCCGCCAGAGTCCAGGCAGCGTCGCGAGAGTCATGATTGCAGCGATGAGGAGGCAGCTCCGCCGCTGACGCTGGAGCAGCCGGTTGGTGGAATCACCGATCCTGTTCCACACTGGTTCGCGGCGCGGGGGCGGAATCCTACCGCCAGGGACCAGCATGGTGGACAGCAGGGCGGTGCCGAGGCCAGTGACGACCATGGCGCCGAGGCATTGCAGTGCCGGCACCAGGCTGAAGAACAGGCAAATGAACGCAGCCCCGGTGGTGAGGAAGCCGAGGAGGAGTTGTTTCACGCACCGGCGCCCCTCCTGAGCCCCGACGACAGCATGGGTGCCGTAGTCGACGGCGATGCCGAGAATACCGGCGGTGGCGCCGATCATCGCCATCGGCACGGGGCGGCCCGTGACCAGCGACCAGACGCAGGCACCGGCCATGGCGCCGACGACGCTACCCACTACGGGAAGGTGGATTACCAGCATCGCACGCCACGAGCGGACCAGCGTCCAGATGACCAGTCCGACCAGGAGCACCTCAAGCGGTATCGTCGCCATGAGGTCGCTCTGGATCGTATCCGCATTTTCGACGTAATGCCGGTAGCTGCCCGCCCAACGCAAATGGACCCCGTGGCTCGCAGCGATCGAGGCCTCCTGTTTCAGCGCAGCGAGCAGTGGTTGACCTCGACCAACATCGTCTGGAGGGAAATCGACGTCGAGACGGAGAACCATGTGCTGCCCGTCGGGCATGGTAAAAAATGCACCATCTGGCCTAGCGCCGACGGGGCCAACGGAGAAATGTTGCAGAACACGTGCGGTCAGTGAGAGGACGTCTTGGCGGGCGGCGGTCGCGGTCAGCCAATCGTCGGGGCGCTGCAGACGTTCGCGCAGGTCCTTGAGGCGCTGAGAGAGCGCCTCGGCCGACATCCCGGCCTCTGTCTCGGCGAGATCCTCCGCGGTCAGGAACTCGGGCAGGTGGGCCGCGACCACCTGCATTGTATGGGCGACACCCTCAATACCATTGTCGCGGGCGGGATGGGCACCGAGTGGTGCAAGCCGGGTGACGATGGACTGCAGCGTGGTGCGGGGATCCGCGCTCGGTGAAGTGACTTCGGCCTCGACCATCAGCACACGGATAGCACCCATGCCGGAGAAGAAGTGGGCTTCACGCGCCAAGGGGACGTCGGCCGCCGGGATCATCCCGGTCAGGTCGGAATCGAGCCGTGCGACTCCGGTGACAGCCAGGGCGACAAGGGCGATGATGGCAGCGACAATCGCCGAGCTCTTCACCATGTCACGGACCAGCGAATCTGCTCGGATCGGGCTTCCAGGCCGGGTCCGGCATGGCAAAGGTGTAGGTAGTCCGGTCCCCGCCCGGAGCAGCGAGGACCAGGGTGTTAGGGGATCCGTCAGTGCGGAAGGCAATCTCGACGTATTCGATGTACGCGGTCATGCCGACCCCACGCGGCCGCAGTAGCAGATGGTCAGGCCCATGTCCGACCTCCATGGTGAACAGCTCCTGGAGCGGCTTCCAGTCGCCACTAGTCAGGGCCTTCATCTGCCCGGCCATCGCCTGCAGCGCCGGATCGTCACCCGCGGACTCCGCCTTACCATCGGCCCCCCAGCGCTTCACCCGCCCGGCGGCGAGGATGAGCACGGGGCCACGGTCATACTGCCAACGCAGCAGGCCATTCACCCGGTCGATCTCGATGCTTCCGGTGGTAATGAGCGGTTCGTCAAGTATTGCTAGGTGCTTCTCCTGCTGGAATGTGACGCGGAGTGCACCGACCTGCTTTGCCGCCGTGGCCACCCGCTCTAGGATCGTGGTCACTGGTTCAGGCTGCGCCGCCACGGCCAATTGGGCGAGAATGAGTAGCAGCAGCGGGCAGACGGGGGACATGGTGTGGCAATTTTCACGCCACCGGCTGGCTGACAATGCCTAAGACCTTGCCGGACACCTGGCCACCCCAACATGGCCGATCATGACATGTGTGGTGTTCGGTGCAGGTCTCGTCGGCAGTTTCCTCGGCGCCGCCGCCGGTGCGCCGTGGGCCTCTCGTCGGCGCGCCGGCCGCATCCACGAGCGTGTCGTCCTGCCCCGCGGCGAGATCAACTGGGACCCGTTCGGGGAGCCCGCCGCAGAAACCCCCGTGCTCATCGCCACCCGCTGCCACCAAACGCTGTGGTCGGCGTTCAGCGGCTGCCACCTGGCGGCGCAGAACGGGCTGGGCCAGCCGTGCGCGGTGGCGGTGTGTTTCATGGCCATCGACCGCGATACAGCGGGCCGGATACTCAGCGCCGGACCAGAGCCGCGGGTCGTGCTCGGGCGGCTCGACCAGGTTTGGCAACCAGTCATCACCGCTTGGCGCTCTGCCGGCATCATCGTCGAAGAAATAGATGACGTCCGACCGGCGCAATGGGAGAAAGCCATACTCAACGCCACGCTGGGGCCGATCTGTCTGGCCACTGGCCTCAGCATGCGCGCCGCCTGGGCAGACACCGAACTGCGCCAACTGGTTCTGTCGGCCACTGACGAGGGCCACCGAGTGGCAAGTTTGGCAGCGGTGGCCATTCCTCCCGGGCTGCGCGACCGGACCATCGCCTTCTTCGACCGCACCGGCTCGCATCGTCCGTCAGTACTGGCCGACCCGGGCGAAATCCCCTGGACCCTCGGTCGACTGCGCGATGTCGCACGCCAGCATAGCCTGCCCGTTCCTGCACTCGATCGAATCGAGCGCATGGCTGCACAATCGCTGTCTGGCGCGGCCTGAGAGATGGAACATCCCCCTGGCCTGGTGCCACTCCGCGGTGGCGCCTGCCGACGGTGGTAGCCCTCGTACTCGCCGTGCTGGCCAGCCTGATCCCCGAGGCGGCGCCGTGATCGCCAGAAAGGCCGTGGTCGTCGGATCGGGTCTCACCGCCGTCACTACCGCGATCATCCTGGCCAGAACAGCAGTTCGGGCAGGGCAGTGTCGGCGAGGGGCCGACAGGAAATTCGAAGGACGCGAGCCCGGCTCCGGCGAAGGGCTCAGCAATCAGCAATCAGCAATCAGCAATCAGCAATCAGCGCCATGGCGAGCAATGCGTTAGGGTAGCCGGGTCACAACGGCGACGGTCGTATCCCAGAGCACGGAGATCACGTCAGGCCAGGAAAGCGGCCAGCTCGCCAGCGATCCGGGTCTCGTCGAAAGCCGTGGCGTCAACCATGTCGGCTTCCAGGACGTACACGGCCAGACCGGCATCGCGCAGCCCCTGGACCCGCCGCTTCACGTAGCTGTTCCAGATGCCACAGGAGCGGTTCCAGTGGCAGATCACCCCGTCTGCGGCGAAATCCCGGGCCAGGCGGATCGTCCAGTCGAGGACCTGTCTGGCTGGCAGGTTCATCGTGTTCCAGGCGTAGCGGGCGCACAGGCCGTCGAGCCCGGCGGCGGGGTCGAACTCGAACCACCAGGAGTGGGTGTAGGTGCTGACCACGGTCGCAACCTGCCGCTCGGCGCAAAAACGCGACAGCCAGCGCTTGCGCGGCCATACCGGAATAGCGTCCCACATGATCCGCCGGCGTTCGTCAGGCACCGCGGCGAAGCCGTTGGCCACCCGCTGGAGGAGCTCGGCATGCAGTCGGCGGTAGAACTCGGTCGCCTCGGGGAAGCCTCGGGCTACGACGATGGGAGCCATCGAGGAGAACATCTCCCACGTGGTCCACGGCGTCGGCCGAGTGCGGCCAAGTTCGATGCAGGCTTGCCACAGGCGGTTGGCCTCTGCCGATTCGGCGATCACCGCCGCCAGCCGGTCGACATGCGAACCAGTGCCGAAGCGGTGCGCGATGTCGGCGAGATGGGTATCGAGTTGCCCGCGGAACCCGGCCAGCTGTGCCGGCGTATGCCCGAGAGGGCCCGGGGCGGGTGCACGAAGGATGTAGTGGGGGATCTCGCGGCCAACGAAGTGCCGAGCTACCGCCTCGCCCCAGCGTGCGACCACCGAGCATTGGCTGTCGCAGGCGTAGAACGCCTGCGGTTCTGGCAGAGCGCCGAGCGGTGATGCCGCGCCACCGGCGAGGACGCCGAGATCGGCGAGGGCGTAGTTGCACAGGCGCGGGCCACTGAATCCGACTTGCGCAGCGGCCGCCAGGGCGGCACGGCTGTACGGCTGCTGCTCGTCACGCGTCGGCGACAGGGCGCCGAGCATGGCGGCGTGGTTCTCGGGATAGACCGGCATCAGTCCGGCGGCAACCAACGCTTCGGCTGGCGCGAAGGCAGAACACCAGACCACCGGACGGTCATCGCTGCGCACGCGAGCATACCAGGCCTGGAGGTCGAATATCGTTGCCAGGCGCATTTTTGGCATGGTTGCCAACTGCCCGCTCTGGCAAGGGCCTGGAGGCGGCGGCCGAGGCCGATACTTTGCCACCCATGTACGCCTTGGTTACCGGCGCCAGCCGGGGTATCGGTGCAGCGATCGCGGCCAGGCTGGCCGATGATGGCTATGACATCATCATCAACTTCCGCAGCCGCGTGGCCGAAGCCGAGGCCGTGGCCGAGCGCATTCGCGACAAGGGCCGGCGCGCGACGCTTCTTGCGCTCGACGTGACTGACCGCAGCGCCGTGCTCAAAGCCTGTGAGGCGCTGCTCGAAACTCATGGCGCTCCAGACGCCGTGGTGGTTAACGCTGGCATCACCAAGGATACCCTGTTCGGACTGATGGGCGAGGACGACTGGGACCAGGTGCTGGCCACCTCGCTGGGGAGCTTCTACAACGTGCTGCGACCCCTGGTGCCACACATGATGCGGGCCCGGCGGGGACGGATCGTCAGCATCGCCTCGATAAGCGGACAGGTCGGCAATCCAGGCCAGGTCAACTACAGCGCAGCCAAGGGCGGACTCATCGCCGCTACCAAGGCACTGGCGCGCGAGATCGCCCGGCGCGGGGTCACCGCGAACTGCGTGGCGCCCGGCATCATCGCCACTGACATGACCGCTGGCCTGCCCTTGGAGCAGATCCTGTCGGCGGTCCCCATGTCCCGAGTCGGCACCGTCGAGGAGGTGGCCCACGCCGTGTCCTTTCTCTGCTCGCCGGGTGCCAGCTACATCACTGGCCAGGTACTGGGCGTGAACGGTGGCCTGGTCACGTGATTCCGCATCCGCACGAACTCACCAGCCATCAGCAGCCGGCCTTGCTGGTTGACGAACTGGAGTCAGCTCATGCTGACGGCGCCAGCGGCACCACCCGCCTACGACCAGGGACGTGGGATCTGCTGCAACTGACGGAGGGCTGCGCTCAGTCCATCGCCGTCGTCATGGGCTTTGTCAGCCGCCAGGCCGGGTCGGGCGAGCGGGCGCGAGGGATGCTGGTCGGGGTCAAGGACGCCTGTCTGCTCGCCGATGCGCCCAGCGCCGAACGGATAGCGGTGCGCATCACCCGTCTGCTCGAACTCGCGCCATTCGCAATCTACCAGACTGAAGCCCGGGCCGAGGACGGCACCCTGGTGATGCGAGCCGAGCTTAAGATCATGGCATTGCCCAGCCAGGAGGAGGCCAGATGAGGCGTGGGGTTCGTCGTATCGATCCAGGGTGGGACCAGTTCACAGTCAACATCCCGGTCCGCTTCAACGAGGTCGACTCGATGAAGGTGGTCTGGCATGGCCATTACGTGGCCTTCTGCGAAACCGCTCGCGAGGCGTGGCTGGACGCCCGGGGACTGTCGTACAAGGCGATGGATGACAGCGGCTGCCCCGCCCCGGTAGTACGGATGTCGCTTGAATACCTACGCCCGGCCTACGGCGGCGACATCCTCGCGGTCAACTGCGCCCAGGTCCCCGGCAACGAGCCCAAGCTCGAGTGCTGCTACGAGATTCTCAACCAGCGCAGCGAGGTGCTGTGTATCGCCGAGAGCGTTCAGGTATTCGTCGACCAAACGGGTCAGGTGCTGCTCTCGGCCCCGCCGCCGGTCGAACGACTGTTTGCCGCCATCGCTGCGGCCCGCCAACTCCGGACCGCGCATGGACCCGCAGGCTGACGCCGCCGCAGTCATACGCGACTGCGAGTGCTCGCCCACGAGCGCCCGGGCGACTGCGATTTTCCCCCCGGACCTAGCGGTGTTTCGCGGCCACTTCCCCGGCAACCCGCTGGTCCCTGGGGTACATCAAGTGGCGCTCATCGCCGAACTATTGAGCCGTGCCCTGGCCCACTACCGGATCCGCGTGGTCGGGGTCGATCGCTGCAAGTGGCTCGCTCCGGTCCATCCCGGAGTGGTGTTGGCGATCGCGGTACAGTGGCACACACAGGAAGCACTTTGGTGCGCCGACGGAGTGGTCCGGATCGGGGATGTGATCGCCTGCCAATGCCGCATTACCGTGACCTCAGGCTTATCACTGAATGGTTGACTGCCGAGGCTTGCGACGATGTGAACAGCACGAGCACACTTGCTTACCGATCAGCATTGAACGTGATTACCAGTCGGTGCGGTCAGGCATCAGCAATTGTACCGACCCCGTCTGCAGTAGGGCAAAGTCCGCGGGCGCCGAAGCCGCATTGAGCAGCGCGCTCCAGTAGCGCACGAGTCAGTGGTAGGAGATGTGGTCGCGGCTGAGGAGCGGCCGGATCCTGCCCGTCGTGCAGCAGGACGATGCTGCCCCTGATCAGCCGCCTCAAGTACCGCCTGGTAAGAATAGCTACGGAACGGCGGTGGCTGTCGCCGCCACCGACACTCCAGGTTACGCAGGTCAGTCCACTCCGCTTGATCACGCCGCCGATGATCGGGTTCTTCAGGCCGATGGGCGGGCGGAACAGGCGAGGCGGTGGTTCGCCGGTGGCCTGAGCGATACTGTCGGCACAAGCTGAGAGGTCCGCCTCGACGCGTGAACGTGACCATAAGTTGAAGCTGTGGCTGTGCTGGTCACTGTGGATGCCCAGCGCATGACCCGCGACCCGGATGCGCCGCACGATCTCCGGGTGCCGGCGGACCTGGCTGCCAATGACGAAGAAGGTGGCCTGGGCGCCATGCTGGGCGAGTAGTTCGAGGAGAGCCGGGGTACTGTCTGGGTCCGGCCCGTCATCATAGGTCAGGGCGATCACCGGCGGTTTCCCGGGCAGGCGCCAGTGGACCGGGAGGTAGAGGCTGCTGCGGGGGCTGACCACACCCCAGGCGTTCAGCGCGACAACAAGCGCCGTGCAACCGGCGGCGACCGGCCAACCCAGTGTAAGACCTCCCGCGATGGCGCCGGCACCGAGCGGAAGGTCGAGCCAGAGGTGGGTCCGCACGAGCAGATCCTGCTGGGAACGGCTACGAGAAAAGGGTTTCTCGCGCAGACCAGCAATCGATGCTCGCTACCATGCTTGCAGCGCTGCGTTGGACGATTGGCCTAGCATGGCTGCTGTTCGTGGGTCTGGTCTTCGTGCTACCGGCGGTGGGTTTCACCCTGGGCACTCAGGTTCCGCCGCGGCTGCCGCCCGACTGGCGCGTACCGGTCAGACATGCCGACGGCGACAGCGTGGTTGCCGGATTCGGGCGCCGCGACCCTCGCGCCGGGTGGCTCGGTGTGGGTACTGGAGGTCTGTCCCGACCGACAACGCGAGCCTGCCGCCGCGGCCAGCCTGCGCTTGGCGAGCCTGTACTTCACCGCCTTGGCCAACGATGTTAGCCGGTTCTACCGTGGTTCGACTCTTCGCCCAGGCCGGAGAGGCCGGACTTGCACTTGATGGGCTGTGGGACGGCATGGGTACCGCCCACAGCCTGTTCCGCTTCACGCCTCAGGCCCAGACGTCGAAATAGTTGTTCCACGCCCAGGGGTGCCGCCGAACCTGCTCTGCTAGGCGATCTGCCCAACGTTGGACGCAGACGGCCAGGCGCGCTTCTCGTTCCGCCCGGCTGCCGAGTTCGATCTGCCAAGGCGGGTCGACCTCGCAGCTCCATGTCGCCCAACCGGTGCGGCAGCAGAAGGTCGCCACGATCGGCGCGCCGGTTACCGCAGCAGCTATGAATGGACCGATCGGCAGGCGGATTGGTCGACCAAGGAAGTCAGCACTGCGGGTGCCCTCAACCGAGCCAGCGGTACGGTCGCCCAGCATGCAGCATATCTCACCACGGCCGAGGGCGCCGGCGATGCTCAGTGAAGCCGCAATGGGATCACGCAGGTCGATCACTGCGTAGGGCCGGTCGCCCATGACCCTGGTCAGGTGACGCTGCACCCGCGGATCCTCCGCGTCGAGCATGACCAGGTTGATGCAGGGCAGCGGCTCCGGGCGGTGCGACAGCCAGCGAGCAGCGAGCTCAAACGAGCCGATGTGGGCGGACAGGACGATGCAGCCACGCCCGCCTGCCACTCCCTGCACGAGGTACTCCATTCCGGCATCGCGCCTCTGAAGGCTGGACGGCGCCACCGCGTCGATCACTCGGTCGGCCAGGCCGCGAGCAAAGATCCATAAGTGCCAGGGCACCCGAAGCTGAGCGATCCACCCCGCCTGCTCTGGGCGCAGGGCCCGCCAGTAGATAGCGACCGCCCGACGGGCGCGCCGGTGACGCAGCCAGAACCACAGCGCCGGCAGGATAACCAACAAGTAGCACAGGTCGCGCCCCCCCCAGCGCGCCACGGCGCAGCCTAGAGCGGTACCCACGCCCCCGCCGTAACTCCGGCCGCTCCACGCCCGCTCAGGCATGCCGACGCTGCCAGGCTGCGGCAATGGCCCAGCCGAAGGCCGCGCCGATCCCGGCTGCCAAGACCATGACCGGGAGCGATCCGACCAGCCAATCGAGACAGAACGGGCGGAGGGCCGGCCACGCACCCAGCTCGGTCATCGACGCATGCAGACTGGATATCTGCTCGCCGAGCCCGGCCATGTTCCCGTGACGGATGCCATGACCGATGACAATCGCGAGAGCGAACCACACGGCGAGCAGCGGTCCGAAGCTGATGTTCGAGGCGATAATGGTGATGGCAGGATTCTGGCGCAGGGCGAGAGCCAGCCAGGCTGCAGCGGCGAGTTGGAAGCCAGGGATTGGCGCGACCCCGATTGCCGCACCGAGCGCAGCGGCGCGGGACGCTGCAACCGGGGCCAAGCCATCACTAAAGGCGGAGCGCCAGGCGCCACGACCATCCGCCTGCTGATGCGGCCAGGGCAGGCAGCGGCGGGCCACTAGCCTGGTGAAGGTCCACGAGGCGCGGAGGTTATCGCGCAGTTTGTCGAAATGGCTGACCCGGTCCGCCGGATAGACCACCGCCACCGGCAGCGAACGGACAGCGATACCGCCCCAGACCGCGCGGATCAGCGACTCCACCTCGAAGGCGTAGCGACCAGCCCGGATCGGCAGGCGGAGCATGCCGGGCAAGGGGTAGACGCGTAGACCGGTCTGATTGTCGCCTGGCCACACTCCGCAGGCGATCCACGTCCACAGGCTGGTCCACCAGCAGCCGCAACGACTGGCACCGGGCGCTACGGACATGTCGCGCCGGCCGAGCCACACCGCGTCAGGCTGTCCGAATGCCGCAAGGGCCAGGCGGAGAGCCTCTGCCGGCGGGTGCTGTAGGTCAGCATCGATCGTCAGTACTTGGCGAAAACCGCGTTCTGAGAGGATACCGAGACCAGTGCGCAGCGCGTTCCCTTTGCCTCGGTTGGGCTCCACCCGGTGGACCGCGTCCGCCCGTGCCTGCCGGGCGCAATTTCCGCTGCCATCGGTGCTGCCATCATCGACCACCAGGATGTACGGCGCGCCAAGTGCTCGGCAGCCTTCGACGACCGCGCCGACGGTGCGGGTATGATTGTAGACTGGGACGAGGACGCCGATCTCTGCCGGCCACCCGGTGGTCATGGGCTGGACTTGCCCTGCGCGGCCTGTGCTGCGAGCAGGTAGCGCACGGCGTCGGGCCACAGCTTCACCGCTCCCTGCAGCATGGCCGGCGAGACCGGTGCTGGCGGCGAGTTCGAGCGAGAGGGGCAGCCAGCGAGGAGAAGGAATTGGCGCATGTGGGTGGGTGCTACGTGGTTCCGTTCGTGGCGGAAGGGAAGAGGATCACTAGATCGCTGCCTTAAACTTGGGTAGATGCTGGTCTGCTTATGTGTGACCACGCCGCCGCGTCGCGGCATGCAGTGCGGCCGTCGCGGCATCGCCGACCCTCGGGGAAGAATACCTGATCGATGTCCGCGGCGACTTCGCGACGCGCGACTGGATTATGAATCTCGCTAATCGGCAACATGCCGCCGACGCGGGCGGCGCAGGCGAGCAGGGGCGAACTGTACACCCATGATCGATTCAGGCAGCGCGGGATTGAGGGAACTGGAGCAGGCGCAGGCGTAGGCCACTTCGAGGACCAAAGCTAGGGCTGCCGACCGATCCATACGTCCAGGTCCTGTCGCCCTCCGCGCTCGCGCACATCGCACGGCCCGACTGCATCCCACGCCACCGCCGCCAGAGCTGCGCTTGGCCACCATTGCCGATGGATCGCAGCGGCGCTGCGCCGGCGCTCCCCGGCTGCGGCGAAAGCACGCTCCTCGGCGGGGGTCGCGCCGCCGGCATCGCACCATGGACCCTCGCCGCGTGCACCGATCCCGAAGAGACGCCCGCTGGCGGCGAGGCCGACACGCAACGCGCAGACCCCACCGCCGATCGGAAAGGGGCAACCGCCCGGCACAGCGGCCATCTGGCTGACCCAGGGATTGGCCAGGTCGGCGGCGATGACCATCGCCTCTGGGGCCCGGCCGGAGCCCACCATCAACAAAGCCCAGCGCAGTGCGGCGAGGCCGCTGCTGCCCCCGCTACTGATGGTCGCCACCGGCCCATGGAGATTGAGCAACTCGCCCAGAACCCCGGCAGGATGATGGTGGACGCTGGCGGTGAAGGCGGCTGGGCTGCCGCCGGCGTCGCCGTGTTCGCGCAGGTCCTCGGTGAAACGATGGGTCGACGCGACGCAGCCCCATGCGGTGCCAACCACGACCGCAGTTTCAGCATGCCAGGCTGGGCCAAGCTGGTCGACGGTGGTGCACATCATCACTGCCAGAGGATCTAGGCGCCGGGCCTTAGACGCCGGTAGCCACGCTGGCCGCGGCGCTTCGGATACGCTGGAAACACGGGTGACGGCGGCGATGATGCGCGGATTCAGAGGCATCGTTCCGCCTTGCCGATTACCAGGGCGGCATCGACGCCACCAAAGGCCAGGCTGGTCGCCACCGCGAGTTCGACCGCGGCAGGACGTGCGGCGCGCACCAGGTCGAGCCCGGCAATGATGTCTCCGTCACCACCGGCGCTCGCGATCAAGTGGTCATCGCGAACTGCCCAGCACGCCGCGGCAAGATTGAATGCGGCCGCCGCGCCCATGGTGTGGCCGACCGTGCGCTTAACTGAACTGACCGGTACTCGGCCGAACACGCCACTGAGCGCCTGCGCCTCGCAGGCGTCGTTATCTCGCGTCCCGGTTCCATGGGCGATGACACAGCCAATTTCGATGGCCTGAACCTGGGCATCGGCGAGGGCCGCGGTAATCGCTTTGGCCAGCCAGCGTCCGCTGGGCTCAGGGGCAGTGCCATGATGGCCCTCGGCCTGGACGCCCCAGCCGAGCAGGCTGGCGATCGGGCGGGCGCCACGGGCACGGGCGAAGCTGGCATCCTCAAGGACGAACGCGACCGCGCCCTCGCCCAAGCTCATGCCGGCACGCTGCTCGGTGAACGGTCGGCAACCGATCGGGTCGATGACCTGCAGACTGGCGAAGCCGGCGAGGGTCAGGCGGGTAAGTGGATCGACGCCGACCACGAGCATGGCCGGCACCAAGCCGGCTCGGATCCACTCCATCGCCTCAGCGATGGCGCAGGCGGCGCTGGCGCAGGCTTCGCTGTGGGTGGTGCTTGTGCCACCAAGGCCCAGTCGCCGCTGCAGTCGCTCGGCCAGCCGGCCGACCGGATGGTCCAGGTAGCGCCGGTCGCGGTGCTCTGGGCCATGGGTGAGGTAGCGGGCCTCACTGCCACGCATGCCGCCGGTGCATGAGCCAACTGCCAGCCCGAGTGCGGCAGGCGCTAGGCCGGACTCGGCGAGAGCCTCCAAGGCAGCTACCTCGGCAAGGGCAGCCCCGCGCGGTCCGGGCGGCAGCGGTACATCGACCGCGGCCACCGGAAAGCGGTCGGTCAGCGGCAGATCCGGTCGCGTGAACTGGGTGAGTCCGTCCGTCCCGGCGCGTAGCGCGGCATGGAGCACCGCTGCTCCGCGGCCGGCAGCACAGATCGCCCCGATTCCCGTGATGGCTATGGGCGACGGCATGGCTCAGTGACGTTATAGATCACGTCAAACGCCGAACCGACCCGGCATGGAAACATGCTAGCCATCGGTTGCGGCAGACCTTGTGCGTGGCGGTGAGCATGCCGTTCTCAATTGTAGGCTCCTCAAGCAGACGCCAAGCGGCGCGCAGGTGCTTCCACGGCATCTCCTCGCACCGATTAACCTCGACGATGGCCTGGGCTAGTTCGGCATCATCTGCTCCTGGAAGCGGGGCGAGCATGGCGGCCACCGTGCCATTATGATTCCAGACCACGGCCATGCGCACGCCCCGGCAGCCTTC
This sequence comes from Planctomycetota bacterium, assembly GCA_038318565.1. Lineage (GTDB taxonomy): Bacteria > Planctomycetota > UBA11346 > UBA11346 > UBA11346 > UBA11346. The sequence continues at coordinate 13,614 of JBBQCI010000053.1, read as the reverse complement.
GAGGCGGGTGGCGATCAGGCCGAGTTCGACCTTCTCGCCATTGGCCAGTTTGATCGAGAGGTCGCCTCGACCTTCAAGTTGCAAGCCGGCTTCCGACCACGTTCCGAGATCGCCACTGTCCAGCCAGCGCCCGACCTGCGGATCGTGGCCGATGATCCGCGCGGTGGCTACGGGGTCGCCATCGTAGCCAGCCATGACCCCAGGTCCGGCGACGAGGATGTGCCCATCGCCACAGATCCCGACCGACACGCCAGGGATCGGTCGACCGACGCATCCCGGCGTCCGCGGTTCACTTGGCGGCGTGATGGTGGCGCTGGGGCTGGTCTCGGTCATGCCCCAGCCTTCCAGAAGCGGCACCTGGTGGTCCACATACCAGCGTTCTTCCGCTGGGCCCATGGTGGCGCCAGCGTTGAAGGCCCAGCGCAGACAGGTGTGATCAAGCACGTCGGCCAGGGTCGCGACCCGGTGCATCTTGGGCACGCTCTGGAACACCGTCGGCCGGACCGCCGCGATGGTCGCGAGGAAAGCAGACTGGTCCCGCCCGGCGCCGGGGATGACGGTCAGGCACGATCCGCGAACTAGGCTCATCAGGCATTCAGCCAGGCCGCCGAAACTATGGTGCCACGGCAGGTAACCAGCCAAGCGGTCGCCTGGACCGAGGTCCGGCCACATCTGCGCGAAGGCGGCCTGTTGCGAGCATAGGTTGCGATGGGTGAGCAGCACGCCACGGGCAGCGCCGCCAGAGCCGCTGGTCGATTGGAGAAGGCACGGGTCGTCCGGCGAGACCAAGCGTTGATCGAGGCTCGGGCCGTGGCTGGCGAGCCGGCGGAGTTCGGCAGTGGTGCAGTGGCGAACCCCGGGCGGGACAGCGGCGGCATCGTCGGTGATCACCAGTGGGGCACCGCTGCGCTTGACCGCGGCAGCGCCCCCTGCGCCCATGCCCGCCCAGATCGGGGCAGCGACTGCCGCCAAGCGCCAGGCCGCTAGTTCGGCGACGAGCAGGTCGACGCCATTGGGCAACATCATCGCCAAACGTGCACCTGGCGGAATCACCTCGGCGAGGGCTGCTGCGACACGACTTGCAGCGGTTTCAAGCCACTTCCAGTCGACGCTGGCCGCGCCGTCGACCAGGACCGTCGCGCTGCCAGCGCGATGTCGGGCTGCCGTGAGTAGGTCTGGCAGCACGCAGGGGTATGTCGCCGGCAGCGCCGCGCCGTGCCGCCAGGAGATGCTATTGCGTGGGCTCATGCCTGGTGCAGCTTGGCGCACATCTGGCTGCGTCCACCTCTTGAGCCGGTGTCGGCGAAAGACACGGTGCGGCGATGCCATTCCTCGCACACTGGGCGGTCGCCACCCCGAGCGGTGACATCCATGCCACCCTCGACGCCCTGGCTGACGGTAGCGCAAGGCCAGGGCGGCTCATTGGTCCGCTGCTACCTCTGCTACAAAGGTTGGGCGGCGAGGTTTGCATCGGTAAGGCCCCGGACGTCGTTCTGCTTGCCACCGCCAAGGGCGACCTGCCGCTGTGGGCGGAGGCTGTGCTCCCCGGCGGCGATCGGCACAGCGGCAGCCCGGCGTGCCTGGCCAGGCAACTGGCCAGGCATTTCGCCTGCCCGGCCTGGGCCCTCGGCGCAGCCTGTGCCAGTGGCCCGGTCGCGCTGGCCGAGGCAGCGCGATTGATCCGCGCTGGCGACGCCAGACGCGTACTCGTCCTCGGCGGCGATCGGCTCGCAGACTTCGTTGACGAAGGGTTCGCCGGTCTGAAGGCGGTCGACCCCGACCGCTGCCGTCCATTCGATGCCGCCCGCGCCGGCATCCAACTCGGCGAAACCGCCGCCGCGGTCCTGCTCGACGCGGCCACCGGGCGGGTGCAACTCCAGGGCTGGGGCCAGAGCCTGGACGCTAGTCATCTGACCGCACCGACCCGCGATGGCGGCGGCCTCTCCGCTGCCTGCAGCCAGGCACTGGCGCTGGGCTTGGTCGCGCTGCCCGGCCTGATCGTGGCGCACGGGACCGGTACCCGGGCGAACGACGATGCCGAGAGTTTGGCATACGCTCGGATCATGGGCGGAGTACCGGTGGTCGGTTGGAAGGGCGGACTGGGCCACAGCCTGGGCGCCTGCGGTCTGACCGAAGTCGTCCTGGCTGCTGAGTGCTTGGCAACCGGGGCTGCAGCGCCTGGGACTGTGGGCTATCACAACCTGGGGGTGCCGGGTGCCATCCGAGTCCTTGGAGCAGGGCTGCATGTCGCGCCAGGCCCCTGGCTGTCGACGAATGCTGGCTTTGGCGGGATGAATGGCGTAGTGCTCCTGGGCGATCGGCCGCCGCGCGCGCTGGCGGCGCAGCCCGCAGCGCTGGTCACGCGTGCCGAAGCTACGGCCAAGGGTTGGGAAGCCGGCGGCGCGACCGGCTCGTGGGGCATACCGGCCGCAGTTGGCATTCTGCCACGCCCCACAGCCCGCCAGGTGACCGGTGCGGTGGACCCGTCCTGGGGCCGCATGGATGCGCCATGCCGGTTGCTGGTCGCCCTCGGGCATCTGCTCAAGCCGTGGCCGTCTGCGACCCACATCGTGCTGTTGACCGACAGCGGTTGCCTGCTGACCGATGCCGCCTTCGAGCGGGGGCGCCGTGAAGGTGTCCCGGATTTCCAATCCTTTGCCTACACCCTCGCCAGCACCCCGATCGGCGAAGCGAGTATTCGCCTGGGGATCCGCGGCGGCGGGCAGGTGGTGCTTGGTGCCAGCGACCGCGAGGGTCGTCGCATGGCCGAGCGTTGCATCGGTGAGGGTGCGCCGGCGGTGCTCCTGGCGCGCATCGAGACCGGAGTCGAGCCTGAGGTGGCCTGGATAGAGCGCTATGAGCGGGCGCCAGCGCCGTGCCCTTGATAGAGAGGCATCGGATCTAGGCTACCACGCATGGACGAATCGCTGCGCTCCCTGGCTATGTTGATCATCACCGGGCTTCACCTCGAAGATGTCACGCCGGAGGACATCGATCCGCAGGCACCTCTATTCGGCGAAGGCCTTGGCCTCGACTCTATCGACGCGTTGGAGTTGGCCTTGCTCGTCTCGCGGAAATATCAGGTTCGCATTGGTGATGCAGACACGGGGAAGAAGGCCTTCGCCAGTCTGGCGGCACTGCACCAGTTCATCCACGAGCAACAACCATCGGCAAAAGCCTAAGGTCGAGAGCCGATGCCCTTGTGCTGGGCCTGAAGGCGAGCGATGAATGTGTGGATGTCGCCTATCGTGCGCAGGTTGCGGGCTTCGTGTTCAGGGCACTTGACCTTGAACGCTTGTTCCAGTCATACGATCAGTCCAACGCTGTCGAGGCTGTCGAGGTCCTCGATCACGTGTGTTTCGGGGGTAATCACACTGCGTCGAGCTCGAACTCGTCGACAATGGCCTTATTCACGCGGACTCTGAGTTCGGTATCGTCTATCAGTTTTAAAGCCCGTAGAAGACTGGTTTTCTAGCGCAAGCCGGGGGCCTGCGCCCGTGTAGGCATGGGACGATCCAAGATGACGGTCACAGAGAAGCCTGGGCCGCTGGCTCGGGCCTGGTAGGCTAGCAGGCTTCCCTCCCAAATGCGGTAGTCCCCGACATCGACACTAGGCTGCTGCCGCTCAATACGCCGGAGCAAAAGGGGATCACCACCAAACACTCGTCGCGTCGTATCTCCGTCAACCACCCAGACGCCGTCCTCCCAACTACCGGGGCACGAGTGCTCATTACCCCATACTTGCCAGACGATTTCGCCTATACTCGCGGCCGAGTCGTGGAGGCCTTCGACAGACTGGTGGAGGTGGATGCCGGACCCATTTCGCTCGATGTCCAGCAATAGCGGGCCCTCGTCTGCGAGCAGAACCAGACGAATGCTACATTCGGCATTTCGATGCAGAATCGCTCGACAACTGATCCGGCGGGTCGGCGTATCCATGGTGAGCCGCGCGGATACGTCACGCCATTGCATGGCTGGTGATCCGCAGGAAGGGATCTGTCCTTCTGCCAAACCGGCTCGACCTACGTTGCCTGAGCAGCCCGCCAGGATGAGGAACGCGGCCAGCCCCATAACAAGGCCAACGGGGGAAATGAACATGTCTCTGAGGCCGAAGTTGCCGGGATGATGTCGGGGATGATCGTGGAGAACGTAGGGGGCGCACCAAGGGTCGGCAAGCTCCTCGACCCCCGGATTGGACTTTGCCTTTCGTGCAGTTCGTGCGTCAGCTCCTGTCGTCTCCTGTTCACTCGACGTGGCAGCCGGTAGGTTGTGGGGCTTGGCCGGCGCCATCGGAGTCGAAACCGACTCTCAGCGCTCCGTTTTCGACCGCAGGTTCAGGAGCAGAATCCCGGCCAGGGCCAGAAAGATCACACCCGTGGAGCCAAGTCCACAGCCGTCATCGTCGCTGCTTGACGCACCGTTCGAGGCCGCGCTGGTGGTAAAGGTCCACACCTGGGCGCTCGCCAGGGCATTCCCCGCAAGATCCTTGGCTCTGGTGGTGATCGTTGCGGTATAAACGGTGCCGGCAGCGAGATCGGCGGTCGGAATGAAAGTCGCGGTGATGCCGACGTAGGTGACCGCTCCGGCGACCGCGGTCGCGCCCTGCTTTAGGGTCATGGTCGCGGAGGTGATCGTGGCCGGGTCCATCTCCTCGCTGAAGGTGGCGGTGACACTCTGGTTCACCGCAATCCCCACGGCTGCGTCCACCGGGATGGCCGAGCTTATCGTGGGCCGGGTGGTGTCGGCCTGCGCTCCCAAGCTGACCGCATTAGGGAGCCAGGCGGTCGCGAATGCGCCACAGACATGCGCTCCTACGAACACTCTGGCTAGGATCACAGCAACGCATTCCCCGGTCGATACCTCGCTTAGGACATGCTGACCAATAGCATGGTCGATCGTCTCCAGCACCCGGGATCGTCGCAGGACATCCATGACCAAGGGTAAGTGACAGAGACGTTGCGGGATTTCGACCTGCAGGCCTTCATCGTGTGTATATTGCTGGAATACCAGCATAATATGTGTACATTCGAGGCTCGTCGTAATGTCAAAGAACTCGATTTACAACTTTTTGAATCGACGTAACTCGCACAGTGTGAATTTTAACGCGGGGGAATTCGTTACCCGAGGAATGGACGTGAGCAGTCACCGTCACGCCAGATCGACCAGCCGGTGCTGGCCGGGCGCCATCTCACTGGCCGCGTGGATCAGTTCGGCCATCACGCCGGGACCATGCTCCCAGATCGCCTGGAACAGACTGAGCGTGCGTTCCTGGCGTTTGCCGCGGGGGCGGAGCAGGCCACTGATCGCACCAGGCGCGGGCAGACCGGCTTCAATGCGGGCGCCGCGCTCCAAGGAATGTGCGAGACGGTCGAGTTCGCGGCGCAGGCGGACCTGGGCGGAGGCGATACGCCGGTCAGAGCCATCACCGAGTTGATTGATCGCCTGGGTGAGGGTGTCCAGGCGGTTGGAAGACGGTGACTGAAGGCGCATCGGTCCTCCATCGACTACATCTTGTGGTGATATGCCCAGACGCTGGGCGGCCCGAGCGGCCCATGACGGCAGCAGGGTCAGCGAGCAGCGGGGGATGAGTTGGGGCGGTTGGGCGCCCAGAGCGGCGTAGGCAGGACCAATAGCAGCGTGATAGGCCAGCTCGCCAGGTCCAAGGATCGCTGCGGCGGCCGGTAGCGCGAGCTGCTGGAGGATCGGACGCAGGGCAGCGCCGGGACTGAGCGTCTCAGGTGGCAGATCGCTAGGCTGGTCGACCGTGAAGCGACCGGCGGCGGTATCATGGAAGAGCGGTGCTCGGGGCAGGGGGCCGAAGGGATCGGGGTAGCCGTGACGAACTAAGTCCTGCTGGCGGATGGCCAGTTCTGCTGCCGGCCAGGCGGCGCAGGCTGCCGACAGCCGGGCTGCCCACAGGGGGCGCAGGACATGCGATTCACAGGCGACCACCGGATGGCCGGCGCACAGGTCACGTATCACGCGGCACAGCCAAGCGCCCATGCCTTCATCGCCGATGGGAGCGCGTTCCAACAGCCAGCGACTGCCCAGACCCTGGCCGAATTGCGACTGGCAGCGGGCCACCAGCAGATCCCACCACAGCGCGGCTGCCCGCCAGCGCAGCGCCGACTTGCCGGGGCCCAGATCCGTAGTGACCCGGGCGATGCTGCCGTCGCGCAGCAGGAGGTCGGCATGATTGGCCTCGCCGAGGTCGTGATCCTCGGAGGCGCACCAGAACCACGCCACCGTAGGTATGTCTTCCTCTGTGAGGCGGTGGGCAAGGGCGATGGCGTGGGCGAGCTTGACTAGGCTATAGAGTGGACCGCCACCGACCGCAGGCTGCTGGCCGGTGACGACCACGACGCTGGCCGGGTCCTTCAGCAGTGGATGCAGTCGAGCCAGCGCCACGCGGTCCCACACGCCCGTGACCAACATCCGGCGGGCGTGGTCGGCGGTCGAACGGATCCCAGTCCACGGCTCGCCAAGCCAGGCTTTCGCCAACGGATCACCGGCAAGATGGGCGGCTGCGAGAGCCTGGGGCGAGGACATGCTTCCCCTTCCTTGCAACGGGGGTTCGTGCGGGCCGGATCCGGCCATGTACTACGGCCCATGGCCTGAGTGGCAATGCGGGGTCGATGCTTCCTGCCCCGTCCCATGCCGTCGTGAAGGCGTGATGAGCGTCAGCCGGCGATCAGCTTCTTGATCTCAGTCAGTTTGACGTCGCGCTGGGCGGCGGTGTTGGCTTCCAGGTTCAGGCGCACGACGGGTTCGGTGTTGCTGGCGCGCAGATTGAACCACCAGTCGGCGAAGCGGACGGTCACGCCGTCGAGCTCTTGGACGGTGCCGCCTCTCATGGCCTTGGCGCGGGCAAATACCGCGGCCGGGTCGGCGACCTTGAAGTTGATCTCGCCGGTATGGAAGTACTTGAGCAAGGGCTTGACCAGGTCGGACAGCCTGGTCGTCTCGCTGGCGATGTTGGCCAGCAGGATGAAGGCGTAGAGTCCGCTGTCGGCGTTCCAGAAGTCGCGGAAGTAGTAGTGGCCCGACAGCTCGCCAGCGAAGACCGCGTGCTCCTGCTTCAGGGTCTGCTTGATGAAGCTGTGGCCGACGCGGGTCTCGACCGCCTTGCCGCCCAGCGATTCGACGAACTCGGCCACCACCTTGGACGAGCGCAGGTCATAGGCGACGGTCGCGCCTGGCTCCTTGGCGAGGTAGTATTTGGCGAGCAGCGCGGTGGTGAAATCGCACGAGATGAATTCGCCGTTCTCGTCAACCAGGGCGCAGCGGTCGCCGTCGCCGTCGAAGGCGGCGCCGAAGTCGGCCTTCTCGGCCTTCACCCGAGCCTGCAGTTGCTTGAGATTCTCCAGCTTCAGCGGGTTGGCCTCGTGGATCGGGAAGCGGCCATCCGGATCGAAGTTCAGCGGGATCAGCTGCACGTCCGCCAACTTCGGCAGCAGGTGCTGGAACATCGTGCCGATGATGCCGTTGCCGCCATCGACGACGATTTTCAGACGACGCTTGGGCGCCCACAGCTTGGCCAGGTAGGTGGCATAGGCGTCCAAGGTGACCGTCTCGGTGACCGAGCCACCTGGATTCTTGACGATCTGGCAGGCGCGGGCGATCCGCTCGATCTCCTCCATGCCGGTGCCGCCGCCGATCGGCTTGAAGCCTGGGCCGGTGATCTTGATGCCGCCGTAGGCTGCCGGGTTGTGCGACGCAGTGACCTGGATGCCGCCCTCGGTGTTGAGGTGGTGCATGCTGAAGGTTACCGCTGGGGTCGAGACCATACCGACATCGATGACGTGCACGCCGGCGTCGACCAGGCCTTGAATGACCGCTGCCTTCAGCATCGGGCCGGAGACGCGCATGTCGCGGCCAACGGTGAAGGTCTTGCCGGTCAGGCCCAGGACCTGCGCCGTGGCGTTGCCGGTCTGGTAGGCCAGAGACTCATTGAGTTCCTGGGGATACAGTCCGCGGATGTCGTAGGCTTTGAACGGGTCGGGCATGGGATCCTCGTATGGACGGACCCTAGCAGGGCGGGTTGCGCGACAAGTGCCTCAGCGCCGCACCACTCGATCGGTGGTCTCGCCCGTGCGTGGGTCGCGGATCTTGCGGCAATCGAGCCCTTCGATGGCCAGGAGGCTGCGCTTGGTAGCCAGCGGTCCCGGGTAGGCGCCCATGTGGGCGCTTGCCAGGGCGCGATGGCAGGGGATGAGAACCGGCAGAGGGTTGCGGGCCAGCGCGTCGCGCACCACTGGGGCGGTGCCGCCAGGAATGGTGCTGGCGAGTTGATCGTAGGACTTGGTCTGCCCGTAAGGGATCTTGCGAACGGCCTCCATCGCTGCCCGGGCCATCGGTGTTATGCCATGGAAGTCACAAGCGATCGGAAAGTCCTTGGTGCGGCCCATCACATAGCTTTCGAGCTGTGCAAATAGCGCACTGATCACCGGATGATCGGCTTCGACGATCTCATCGCGGCGATGGCGCAAGACCGGCTGGGCAGGCCAGGCGTGCATCTCGATGAAGACGACGCCGCGCTCGGAGGCGATGACGCCGACGCTACCCAATCCCGGTACCATCCCGACCCGCCTGCTCAACGCCATGACAGCGTGTAGTGGCGGGCCGGAGAATGGCCACTGCCAGGTATTCAGGGTACGACGATACTGATAGTGGCCGGACCCGAGGTGATACTCATGGTCGAGCCGCTGGCTGCCTTGACCAGGACGCCATCCCAGGCCGAGCTGGTCTTGGTATTCCAGGTCACGGTGTTGGGGTCGTTGTCGTTGGTCAGCTGGTCGGTGCCGCCGTTTGGCTTCGCGTCCTTCTTGCTATCAGCCTTGGGGGCTGGCTTGGCCTCCCGTTTCGTGCCATCCTCGAAGGCGACGTCCTTGATCAGCGTGATGCCGGGGCAGCTGGCGCTGCCGCCCCACAAGAAGGCCGATCCCTTGGCGTTGCCTTTGTCGATGGCGTTGCCGACATCGCCCCAACGGATCAGGACGACGCCTGGCTTCCCGGTGATGGCGCGGGCTTCCAGGACATGACCGGCATCGATGGTCTGACGACCAAGCACGGCGCCTAGAGCCCGGTGAGGCTTGTGCTCGTCGGTAGCGGCCGAGAGCGCGGCAGTGAGTGTGAGTAGGGTGACGATCAGACGGGTCATGGGTGACCTCCTGCCTGAATCTACGGAGCCCAAACCGGCTTGTCGCCGTGGGACTTGCCAGCAAACCCGTTGGATGAATGTGGGAAAGTCCGACAGCGGGAGGTCGCGAGGGGCTGCGATCCATTGAAGCGCCCAGTCTAGCCGGTAGGTCCCTGATCCCGCGGAGCTGCCCATGACCGACCACGCCGAAACCATCTCCCTGCATGCCGGCCAAGTGCCCGATCCGACCACGGGATCGCGGGCTGTGCCGCTCTACCAAACCACCAGTTACGTATTCAAGGATGCGCAGCACGCGGCCGACTTGTTCGCCCTGCGCGCCTTCGGCAACATCTACACGCGCCTGATGAATCCGACCACCGATGTGCTGGAGAAGCGCGTCGCCGCCCTGCATGGCGCTGCTGGCGCTGTGGCCACTGCTTCTGGCCAGGCCGCCATCTTCTACGCCATTGCTGCGATCACCTCGGCCGGCCAGAACATCGTCAGCACGACCAACCTGTACGGCGGTACCGTCACGCTGTTCCGGCAGACCCTCGCCCGTTTCGGCATCACCGTGAAGTTCGTGGATTCCAGCGATCCGGCCGCGGTGGCGCGGGCGATCGACGACAAGACCAGGTTGGTCTTCAGCGAATCGATCGGCAATCCCAAGTGCAACGTCGACGACTTCGAGGCGATCGCCAAAGTCGCGCACGACCGCGGGCTACCCTTCATCGTCGACAACACGGTGTCGCCGCCGCCGCTATTCAATCCGCTGCAGCACGGTGCCGACATCGTCGTCCTGTCGCTGACCAAGCTGGTCGGCGGACATGGCACCTCGCTCGGCGGAGCCATCGTCGAGAAAGGCGATTTTCCATGGAACAACGGCACGTTCCCCGAGATCGACGGACCCGACGCCAGCTACCACGGGGTGAACTTCTGGACCGCGTTTGGAGGCCATCCCAAAGCGGTTGCTCCTGGCTTGGCCTATGTGCTGAAGATCCGCACTGGCCTGCTGCGCGACACCGGCGCGACCATCTCGCCATTCAATTCGCATCAGATTCTGCTCGGGGTCGAAACCCTCCCGCTGCGCGCCGAGCGGCATGTGCTCAATGCCCAGTCGGTGGCTGAATGGCTGTCGCGTCATCCGCTGGTCACCTGGGTCAACTATCCCGGCCTGCCCAACCACCCCGACCACGCGCGGGCGAAGCGCTACATGCCCAAGGGTCCCGGGGCCATCCTCGGCTTTGGCGTGAAGGGTGGTTTAGAGGCGGGGAAACGATTCATCTCGGCCCTGAAGATGGTGTCAAACCTGGCCAACGTGCTGGATGCCAAGACCCTGGTCATTCATCCCGCCTCGACCACCCATCAGCAGCTGTCGCCCGAGCAGCAGCTGGCTGCCGGCGTCACGCCGGATTTCGTCCGCTTGTCAGTCGGCCTTGAGCATGTCGACGACATCACCGCCGACCTCGAACAGGCCTTGCGCGCTTCGCAGGGTTGATCGCCACTTTCGCGTGTTGCGACTCCCTGCTGATCTCGCTGCCGGCTCCACCCTCGTCGTCGCGGTCAGCGGCGGGGTCGACAGTGTCGCCCTGCTGGCGGCTTTGGCCGAGCATGGCGGATTCCGCCTGATCTGCTGGCATCTTGATCATCAGCTGCGCGATGGTTCGGCAGCAGATGCCGCGTTCGTCGCCGCCCTCGCAGGCCGCCTCGGGGTGCAGTCGGTCAATGACCGCGCCGATGTTCGTGCGGCGATGCGCGGCGACGGCGTCGAGGAGGCCGCCCGCCGGGTCCGCTACGCCCGATTGGCCGAGTTCTGCGTGCAGGTCGGCGCAGTTGCTGCCTGTACGGCGCATCATCGTGACGATCAGGCTGAAACGGCGCTGATGCAGATCCTGCGTGGTTGCGGCCCAGAAGGCCCAGGCGGTATCGCTGCCGATCGTCCGCTGGCTGATGGCGTGCGACTGCTGCGTCCGCTGCTGCATGCTACGCGTCAGGATCTCGTGGAATTCTGCCGTAGCCGTCAGCTGGAGTGGCGTGAAGACCCCAGCAACGCCGATCCGGTGTTTGCCCGCAATCGCATCCGCCATCACGTCCTGCCCGAGTGGGAACGGCATTGCCCGGGAATCCGCGATGCCTTGGCAGCAATGGCCGAGCACGGGGGGGCGGTCCGTCGCGCTGCTGCCAGCAGGGGTGCCGGACTGATTGGGGCGACCTGCATTCCTGTCGTGGCACTCCAGGGGCTCGACCGGGCCGCCTTGGCTGCCGTGTGGCGGGAACTGTGCAGGCGCTGCGGTGTCGAAGCAAATCGCGACCGGCTCCGCCGTCTGGATGATCTGTTGACGGGCGGGCCGGGCCGGCGATTGCGCATAGGCGACTGGCTACTGTTGCGTCGGGCTCGACAGATCAGCTGGACTGCTGTGTAAGAATCGGGCTGGTGGCCCGACAGATGGGCGTGGAGGCTCCCATGCCCAGACATTCTCCTTTCTTGCCGATCCTGACCATGCCAAACATGCGCACGATGCTCGCACTGTTGGCCTGCCTCCTGCTCTTCGGCTGTTCGCAGCCGGAAGCAGCAGTCGCCCAGCCCCCCGTCATCGCTGCCGGAGCCACCATGCCGACGTCCCCTGAACCCGATTGGGCCAACCTCACCGATGCGCAATGGAAGGAACGGCTGAGTTCCGAGCAGTATAACGTGCTGCGTCGGCACGGCACCGAACCAGCCTTCTGCGGTGGCTACACCACCTTTAAAGCGAATGGGTCCGGTGCGTACAACTGCTCTGGCTGCGGTCTTCATCTGTTCGACGCCAACACCTCGTTCAATTCTGGAACCGGCTGGCCGAGCTTCTTTAAGCCGGTCGATGGAGCAGTCGAGAGCAAGGCCGACAACGCCTACGGCATGGTCCGTACCGAGGTCCATTGCGCGCGTTGCAAGGGTCATCTAGGCCATGTCTTCGATGATGGTCCGGCCCCGACCGGCCAGCGCTATTGCATCAATGCAATCTCGTTGGCCTTTAGTTCGGCCAAGGCTGCAGTCAGCAAGCAGCAGCCCGGTGCAGCCATGGGACTCGCCAAGGCAACTTTCGGAGCCGGCTGCTTCTGGGGCGTCGAGGCCGTACTGCGCGCCGTCCCAGGGGTGGTCGACGCCCAGGTTGGCTACATGGGCGGGAAGACCGCCAGTCCGACCTATCAGGATGTGTGCAGTGAGGACACCGGCCACGCCGAGGTCTGCGAGGTGACTTTCGATCCGTCGCGGGTGTCGTTTGCGCAACTGCTGACCGTCTTCTTCGAGAATCACGATCCGACCACGCTGAACCGCCAGGGGCCGGATGTCGGGACGCAGTACCGCTCGGCCATCTTCGCCCAGAACGACAGCCAGCGCGATGTCGCCATCGCATTTATCAAAGCCATCGACGCGTCGAAGCGGTTACGGCGTCCCATCGCGACCGAGGTGACGCCGGCGGCGGCCTTCTGGCGGGCCGAGGAGTACCATCAGAACTACTCTGAAAAGCACGGCCATGGGGCGTGCCATCGGCCACTCGGCATCAAGCTAGCTGATCTTGCCCCAAAGTAGGGCTTCAGCCCAGCCCTGAACGCGACAACGGAGGCCATCGGCCTCCGTTGTCGCGTTTGGCAGGTCAGGCGGCCGGGATCAGCGGCGGCGGGATGCCCGCACCAGCGCCTCGTCAACTAGACTGACCGTCACGCGGTTGGCGCTTTGGGCCACGGTCACGGCCTGGCCGAGGTCGGCGGCATGACGGGCGCGCAGGGTTTCGGCTAGGCGACGGGCGGCCAACGGATCGGGTTCGCCCTTATCGTCGATGAAATCATGAGTGTCCACGCCCCCGATCGACTTGAGATAGTCGACCAAGTGAGCGGTGACGGGCGAGATCGTCGTGCTGGTCATCGTTGTGCCCTCTGTGGCACATCATGCGTGTCGGGATCTGGTCGCAAGCCGGTCACTTCCGAGCATCAACACACAGGGAGGGGTTGCCGGAGCGTTTCCGCTCCTAACATGTTTCCATGCCCGCTGAAAGCCGCCCCCGCTACGCCAACTTCCCCGAGCGCGAACCCAAGGTCCTGATCGGTCCCAATATCAACGCAACCTCTGCCAAGCAGCTCTCGCGGTTATCGATCGGCACCTACGAGATGTCGGTGGCCCAGCAGGAGCGCGGTCAGATCACCACTGAAGCGGCCCGCCAGGCGATGAACGCCATCGCCAAGGCCGGGGGTATGCCCTTGGAAGCCGTCAAGACGCGCGATTACGTCGGCGCCTTTGCCACCAAGAACAATGAATTCTCGTGGTCCGTATGGATCACCACCCCGTTCGAGCCTGGCCAGTCCGCCCACATCATCTGGGCGAAGTACGTCGAGCTCAGCGGCGAGCGCAAAGTCGGCATCGCCTTCCGCCTCAACACCGCCTTCACCTGCGATGACATCGGCAACGTGCTGCGCACGGCGCAGAAGAACGCCATCGTCGT
>JBBQCI010000052.1:0-28386 GCA_038318565.1 Planctomycetota bacterium | reverse complement strand
CAGGAACTGCTCGACCGCGTGCGCACCCCGATGCTGACCTCGATCAGTGAACGTCGCCGCCAGAATGGCTGGTGGCTTGGGCTGCTGGCCCGCGCCAGCGAACAGCCGTTCCGCATGGACTGGCAGGCCGGCATCGAAGCGGATATCAAGGCAGCGACTCCGGCTGAACTGACGGCCCTTGCTAAGACGTTCCTGGTACCAGAGAAAGCGTTGATTGTAATCGGGGCCAGCCGGTAGACCAACCTCGATCATCGGGTCGAAACCGCCATGCCTACGGCCGTAGAGTCCACTTCGTTGAAGTCACCACCTCAGGATCCGATCCTGGGTTCCCACAGGTGGCTGATCATCCTTATTCCGGCCACTTTGGTGCTCGCCACCTATCTGTGGCTGTGCGTTTATGCCTACCCGGCAACCGACGATTGGTTCCAGGCGTCGGGTGGTCGGGATCATGGCGTCTGGACTTCGGTTGCGAGCTACTGGCATGGAACCGGTGGACGCTGGTTCATGGCCCTGCTGGTCTTCAGCCTTGGCCTCTTCCCCGACCTCTCGGCCGCATACCCGCTGCTGGTCCTGGCAAACATCGTGGCTCTTGTCGGCGCTGGCACTCTCATCGTAAAATGCTGGGGAATCAACGGGGCAAAGGCTCTCATTCTGGCGACCATGCTGTTGGCGGCGCTGCAATTCACCTGTTTGCCGATGCTCGATGTTGGCAATATCGGACCTCATACTGCGACTCCAGAAACCATCTACTGGTTAAGCGGCAGTTGGCCGTATGCGGGCGCCTACCCCCTGCTTGCCGTGGCAGCTTGGCTCATCCTCGGCTCAGTGCCTGGTTGGTTCCGCTGGTGCGGATGCATCGTTATCGGCCTCCTGGTATCTGGTCTCAGCGAGATGGCCGCCGTGGCTGGCGTGATGGTCGGGGCGACCCTTGGAGGTTGCGGACGTCGCCATGGATGGGTGCTGGCTGCCGCCTCGGCCGTCGGGTTCGGGATTTCGATGGCGTCGCCAGGCAACCTCAACCGTCTGGCAATGCTCCGGCAGGAGGTCCAGAGCGGCGCGGGCATCAGCAAACTTCCGGCGGCCATGCTAAATAGCCTTCAGTTTACCGCGATCCACCTAGTGGATTGGTTGACGCAGCCAGCCCTCATTGCCGCCGGGCTGCTGGTGTTCTCCCATTCCAGCCGTCAGCCGACGTCCCTGACCGTCCGACCGCGATGGTGCCTGTTCGCCGGCATCGGCACCATCGTCGGCGTCTGGGCCATGGCGATCCCCACGTTGGCCCTGGTCGGATTCCTTGAGGCGCGTCATGAAGGACTGGTCGGATTGTTTGCCGTGGCCGGATTGTTGAGCACCGCTGCCCTGGTCGGGCGGGCCTGGCCACTGCTACTCTCCGCATCCGTCAGTGTCCCACTGGTTGCCATCTGGTTCTCAATCGCCATTGCCACCCGGCTGTACTGGCCCTCGCCAATCTCGCCGCTTGGCAGGTGGTCAGATATCCTAGCGGCTGCCTGTTTGCTGATCCTCCTGATCGCCTGGATGCGACGGGATCAGCGTATTCTGGTTGCCCTGTCGGCCGTCACCCTGCTCTGGCAGCCTTCTTGGTGGCAGGCAATTGCGGATGCGACGGGCAAGGCCCCGACCCTGGACCGCAAAGTCCACGCAAGGGATCACGTGGTGAAGGCATTGGTCGATACCGGACAAACGCAGATCGTCATCCCGTGGCTGGGAGCACAGGAGATCCAACCGCGAACTATCCGCATCTATGAAGTGCAGCCTGGGTGGATGGCCGATGGATATGCCGCATATTTCCGGATTTCACGACTGATCATCTCTGAGCGTGTTGAGACGCCGCGTCCAGCCCGACTTAGCCCCACCGCGCCAGCAGCGGAAGCGCCGGCCGCTCCCATGACCATCCCTGCCCCCTAGAGCGCTCATCCCATGCCCACGTCACGGCTCACGGTCATTTCGCCCTGCTTGAATGAAGAGGCCGTCATCAGGCGTTTCGTCGAGGTCGTTGGCGACGTCCTCGCGCAGGTCCCGGATATCCGCTATCGGCTACTGCTGGTGGACGACGGCAGTAAGGATGCGACGGCGGCTGTCGTCGATGAACTTCGCATCGGCAGACCCTGGCTGGAGCATCTGGTTTTCACTCGCAATTTCGGCCACCAGACCGCGTTGTCCGCAGGCCTGGAACATGCTCGTGGCGAGGCCGTCATCCTGATGGACAGTGACTTGCAGCACCCCCCAGCCCTCATCCCCGAGATGATTGCCCGTTGGCGCGAGGGTCACGATGTGGTTTCTGCCGTGCGCACCCACACGGTTGGCGCAGGCAGAATTAAGCAGCTTTCATCCGGCATCTTCTACCGCATCTTCAATCGGATGTCAGAGACGCGGATCACGGCCGGAGCCGCCGACTTCTGCCTGCTCTCGCGACGGGTCCGACTCAGCCTGGTAAAGATGCCGGAACGTCACCGGTTCCTCCGCGGTATGATCGCCTGGCTCGGCTATCCACGATGCGAGGTGCCCTACATTGCCGGTGACCGCGCGGCCGGAGTCTCCAAGTATCCGCTGCGGCGCATGGTTGCCCTGGCGATCGATGCCGTGGTGTCCTTCTCCGTCCGGCCGTTGCGGCTGGCCATCCGCCTCGGCTTGTTCAGCGTCGTGATCGGCATGGGCTACCTGGGTTTTGTCATCCTGAGCTTTCTGCGTGGGAACACGTTGTCGGGTTGGGCGTCGATCATCGCCTGCATCCTGGTAATGGGCGGAACGCAGTTGGTCGTTCTCGGCATCATGAGTGAATACCTCGCTCGTCAGACTGAACTCCTCCGCGGACGTCCGCTCTACGTCGTGCGCCAACGCTCGCATGCCGTGTGGGCCGAATCCGGCGGCAGATAGGTAGGCGCGATGCCTGATCTGTCACAGGGCGCGCGGTTTGTGTCCATCGGCGTCATCGTCACGGGATTGCACTCCCTCATGCAGTGGGGGTGGTGCAATGGTTTGGGCGTCAGCCCTTGGCTTGGCTACCTGCTTGCCCTTATCGTATCGTTCGCGGTCTCCTTCACTCTGCATCGCCGGGTGACGTTCGGATCGTCAGTGCCCATTGCCAAAACTCTGCCTGCCTTCGCTGTCCTGCAGGCGGGCCAGCAGATCCTCAATTACGTCATCTTCCTGGGATTCTGCTGGCTGCTTGATGGAGGGCGGTTCGGTGCGTATGCACATCTCGTGGCATTGGGTCTGGCTTGCGCCCTGGTCACCATCCCCGCCTATGTCGGTGCAAGCCGCATCTTTTATAAACGCTGACTATGTACGACCCAACCGAGATTGCCCGGCTGGTCGCTAGCTATCCGCGCCAACGTCCGCCGCTACCAAGTCGACAGGCCGCGTTGTTCGATCGGGAATATGCCATCAATCGGACTGGCGGATCGCTGATCAATCGGGTGGCCCTGCACTTGGAATCCTGGATGCATCGTGATGTCGCTCGTGGCGCCACCTTACATCCGGGGGACGTACTCGAACTGGGAGCAGGCACGCTCAATCACCTCGACTTCGAACAGCACCTCGCCACCTACGATGCCGTGGAGCCATATACCAATTTGGTTGACCTGACCACAAACCGCCGCCGGCTGCGCAACCTGTTCAGCTCCATCGACGAGATTCCTGATGGTCAACGCTACGCTCGCATCATCTCAATTGCCGTTCTCGAGCATCTGGTGGACCTTCCCCGCGTGATCGCCCGAAGCGCCCTGCTGCTGGAACCGGGCGGCTTATTCCAGGCAGCTATCCCCAGCGAAGGCGGATTCCTCTGGGGGCTGGCTTGGCGCTCGACCACCGGACTGGCCTACCGCCTGCGTACTGGAGTCTCCTATGCTCCGGTCATGCGACATGAACACGTGAGCGATCAGTGGCAGATCCTGCAGTTGATGCAGAGCTGTTTCGCGGACGTGACCATCCGACGTCACCCCGCGCTGGGCAGTCATGGCAGCCTCTACACTAGCGTGTGTGCGAGGAATCCGAATCTCATGATGGCCAACACATGGCTGGAGGTCGGCCGCGTTCAATCGGCAGGATGAGATGGCCGAACGAGCAGGGCCACCCAGCTGCGGCCGTATTCCCGCCGTTCGCGTTCGACCAGCCCATGTTCTGGCAATTCCTGACCACGTTCGCCGCGGATCAGGACCAAGCCGCCCTCGGCCAAACAGGCGCCCGACTGCTCCACCAGCTTACTAAGATACCCGCGCTCGTCACGGAACCACGGAAATGGCGGATCGCAAAACACCAGATCGATGCCGCTAAGCCCTGGCAATACCGTCTGAAAGCCATGCGAGTGCAGACGGACGCTGGCGGGGTTTCCGACCGCAGCGAGGTTTTCGCGGATGGTCGGTACGGCATGACGGGCAGGCTCGCACAGGTGGACCTCGCTGGCCCCGCGACTGGCACATTCGATGCCGAAGACGCCCGAACCGGCGCAGGCGTCGACCACCCGCCAACCATCCATGCTTTGACCCAACCAGTCGAACAGGGACTGCTTAATGCGATCAGTTAACGGCCGGGTCTCCTGGCCAGGCGGAGCCAGCAGCTTACGCCCGCCCCACACGCCGGAAATGATTCTTAAACTGCCTTGTTTGGCCATGTACCGGTTCCGTAGCAAGCCCGCAGGTCGTTCCAGAATCCCGGGTAGGTCTTGGCGACGCAATCCGGATCGCCAATCGTAATTACCCCCGTCATGGCCCCCAGAACGCCGAAGCTCATGGCGATGCGATGATCTTTGTAGCACTCAACGGTGGCCGGTACGAGTGGTCGCGGGATGATGCGCATCCAGTCGTCTCCGTGCTCGACCTCCTGGCCAAGTCGGCGCAATTCTGTAACCATCGCCATCAGTCGGTCGCATTCCTTGATCCGGATATTGGCTACATTGCGGATGGTCGTCGGTCCGTCGGCTAGCGGCGCGATAGCCGCGAGGGTCATCACGGTGTCGCTGATGTGGTGCATGTCGCAGTCGATGCCTGCCAAGTCGCCGGCCCCGATCACCCGCGTGATCACAGCCCCGGATTCGACGGTCGCGCCCATGCGTTTGAGTAGATCAGTGAAGGCGATGTCGCCCTGCAGGCTGCGTGTTCCCAGATCGGGAACGGTGATGTCATGACCGCAGGCGGCGAGGGCGAGCGGGTAGCTTGCCGAGCTCGCGTCGGGCTCGACCCGATAGCCACGAGCACGGTACGTCTGGCAGCGCTTGGCGTGGAATCCACCGCGTGTCTCCTCGATCAATCCGCCGAAGTCGGCGACCATGCGTCGGGTCATTTCGACGTACGGGCGGCTGACCAACTCTCCGATGATCTCAATATCCAACGGCTGTTCGCCGAGGCCGGCGACCAGCAGGAGGGCGGTCAGGTACTGGCTGCTTTTGTCGCCGCGCAGACGGATGGAGCCACCGCGCAGCGAGCCGCCATGCACGGTCAACGGGGGGCATCCGCTGGCGCAATCGACCCGCACGCCAAGCTGACATAGACCCTCGACCAGATCGGCGATCGGACGTTTGGACATCGCCTCGTCACCAACGAAGGTGACCGGTCCCGGTGCCAGCACGGCGGCGGCGGCGAGGAAGCGCACCGTAGTCCCGCTGTTGCCGACAAAGATCGGGGCAGCCGGGGCGCGCAGACGCGAGCGGCCACCCTCGACCAGCAGCTGTCCCGGTGCGCCATCGCGGATGCCGATCCCCAAGGAGATCAGTCCTTCGCGCATGCGCCACGTGTCATCGCTGTCGAGCACGTTCTCGATCACGCTGGTTCCCTCACCCAACCCGGCGAGCAGCAGCGCACGATTGGTGATCGACTTGGAACCTGGTACCTGCCAGGTCCGGCGAACGTCGCCGTTCAGCCGCGGGATCAGCATGGACGATGCCTTGCGATGCAGTCGAGGGCGGCCTGATGGACCAGGCCGTTGCTAACCACCGCGTTGCCCGAACGGATCGACGGTGTCCCCGCGAGATCACTGAAGCGGCCGCCGGCCTCGCTGACAACCAGGCTGGTTGCGGCGACATCCCACACACTCAGTTGCGGTTCGACCATCAGCTCGGCCCGACCAGTGGCGACCAGCATGTGGCCATAGGCATCACTGAGACCGCGCGCCAAGGCTGTGGAGGCACAGAGCTCTGCGAAGCAGCCATCCAGCCGATTGCGGCTAAACCACGTCGGCGATTCGTAGCAAAACAGGCTGTCGGCCAAGGTCGTGACCCGCGAGACGCGGATGGCATGCTGATTGAGGCGAGCGCCGCCACCAAGCACGGCATCGTACCACTCGTCGAGCCCAGGTATGCCCACAGCGGCGGCGACAACGCCATGCTCGCGGTGTTCGCACGCGACCAGCACGGCCCATAGGGGGATGCCGCGGACGAAATTGCGTGTTCCGTCGATCGGATCGACGATCCATCGATAGCCCGAGGTCCCTTCGCTACTGCCGGTCTCTTCGCCCAACCAGGCATCCTGGGGCCGTGTAGCCCGCACGGTGGCGGCGATCGCCGCTTCGGCTTCACGATCTGCGATGGTCACCGGACTATCATCATGCTTGGTCTCGACCTGCAGGTCGGGGCGGCGGAAGTGACGCATCGCAGCGGCCCCGCCAGCGCGGGCGGCATCGACGGCCAGGGCCCGTAAAGCCCGCCACAATGGGTCCGTATCAACCATTCGGGTGTTCTCCGGGGCGCATGCTCTCGCTGCCTGCGGCTCTGCAAGGCGTTGGTGATACGGTTACCTGCTGGTGATGGCCTGATCGACAGGTTCGCTGAACCATCGCACCTGTTCAAACGTTGCATAAGCATATGCTCGCAGCCGTGGCTACCCCACCCATGATGACTCCGGCCCCAACCGAGGGCATTCTTCCGGGCACCGAACTGTTCGGCTACCGCTTCGAAGGGGTGCTTGGCAAGGGCGGCATGGGCACGGTCTACAAGGCCACCCAACTGTCGCTGCAACGCATTGTTGCGGTCAAGGTGCTGGGCCAGCGCTTTGCGCGCAATCCGACTCTGGCCAACGACTTCCTCAAGGAGGCCCGCGCGACCGCCAAGCTTACCCACCAGAACCTGGTGATGGTGCATGACGTCCACGCCGATCCTGACCGCAAGCTGTACGCCTACGCCATGGAGTACGTGCCTGGGCTGACCATGTCGGACATGGTCGCCCAGCAAGGCCCTTTGAAACGTGCCGCGGCCTTGCACGTCATCTACCAGATCGCCCAAGCCCTGGCGGCCGCCCATCGCGCCGACCTGATCCATCGTGATATCAAGCCAGACAACATCCTCATCACCCAGAACGGCTTGGCCAAACTTCTGGATCTGGGACTGGTGCGCGACCGCCTGGAAGGCCAAACCGCCCGACCATCGGGCAAGCGCATGCTCAGCATCGTCGGGACGCCCGAGTGGTCCGCCCCAGAACAGAGCCGCAATCCCGATGAGGCCTCGACCGCCAGCGACGTCTTCAGCCTCGGCGCGACCCTGTTCTTCGCCCTGACCGGCCAGCCCCCCTTTACCGGCGATACGGTAATCGATCTGATCGTGCGTGTCTGCACGGACGATGTGACCTATCCGACATCGATACCTCGCGACTGCCAGCAGTTGCTCGACCTCATGCTGGCCAAAGACCCTGAGCGACGGCTGGCTGACGGCGACGCCTTGGTGCGTGCACTGGAAGACATGTCCAAAGGCAAGGTGCCGAAACTTGATGAAAGCGGCGAACTTGCTGGAGTCGCGCCGGGTCGCACGCCACTGCCGGGCAGGCGTCGTCGCCTGCGCCGGTTCAGATATCGTAGCTGAACTGTCCTGCCCCCGTAATCACTCCCGTCGACGCGAGTCGATACAGATCGTGACCGGGCCGTCGTTGGTCGATGACACCTGCATATCCGCAGCGAAGACCCCGGTGGCGACCGTTCGGCCCAGCAGAGTAGACAGATGCTGGCAGAATATCTCGTAGAGCCGTTTTGCCTCCTCGGGTTTGGCCGCACGCAGGAAGTCAGGTCGATTGCCATGCGCCGTCGAGGCAAGCAGGGTGAATTGGCTGATCACCAGTGCCGAACCGGCAACATCCCCGAGGGCCAGAGACATCCGACCATCAGCGTCCGGAAAGATGCGCAGCCGGTGGATCTTGCCGCACAGCCAGTCGAGGTCGACTTCGCCATCGCCGTCCTCGACGCCAAGGAGTATCAGGAAACCGCGGCCAATCGTTCCGACACTGTCCGTTCCGACCGTGACCGAGGCATGCCCGACCCGCTGCACCACTGCCCGCATCGGCTATTCGCCGCGATAGAGTCGGTCGGCAAAACGCGGATCAAGTTCTGGCGTCGCCCGGACCCGGCGCGCCACATCGTCGATCGCATAGGCGACCCGGCGGAAGTAGACGGCATCACCACTGAACAGGGTGTAGCAGGCCCGGGGATCACGGTCGCGCGGCTGACCCACCGATCCGACATTGATCAGGTACTTGCCATCTCTGACATCGTAGCCATCGGGCAGTTCGCCGCCGGCAAGGAAGCAGCGGTCAGCGGTGAATACGCCCGGGCGATGGGTATGGCCGACAAAGCACAGCCGTGGGATCGCCTCAAATATCTCTTCCATCTTGGCAGGATCAGAGCCCTCCCAGAGGTCGCTCTCCAGCACGTATTCCATCACCGGGTCGCGCGGGCTGCCATGCACCAGCAGCACATCATCGATCTCGTGGCGCACCGGCAGGGCTTTGAGTAACTCCTGGATAGCCTTGCGCTTCAGAGAGGGCTCAATGCCTTCGATCTGCTTACGCGTCCAGTCGATCGCCCGCTTGGCGCCGGAATGGAAGCCGAACGCGCCGTGCAGCACGGCGTGCTCGTGATTGCCCATGAGGAAGAGTTTGCAACGCGCCGTCACCGTGTCGATACACCACTCGACATCGGGGCCATAGCCGATCACGTCGCCCAGGCAGTAGATGCGCTCCACCGTGCCCAACTGATCAATATCATCGAGGACCGCCTGCAGGGCGGGACGGTTGGCGTGCAGGTCAGAGATGAAGGCTATCACATGAGGCTCGGTATCAGGACTATGCAGGCAAACAGCGCTCGTCCAGCCTGGGAGTCACGGACCTACTTTGCGGTGACGATTCGAAGTGCGCCGACGCAGCCGTTCGGTGGTCAGGCGCTTCCAAGTGGTCGCTCCGCCTGCGGCCGTCCCGCCGATGGCGGCGCGATAGACGCCGAGCAGAGCGTCCCCGACAATGGCGATATCATGGCGTCTCGCCGACTGCAAGGCGCCAGCGGCCTGTGCCGAGCGGTGGTCGGCGGCAGCCAGCTGACGCAAGGCTCCGGTGAGGGCCTGGACATCACCAGGCTGGATCAGGATGCCACTGCGTCCGTCATGGACCAGTTCTGGCAGCAATCCTGCCGCCACCGCCACGACCGGACGGCCAGCGGCCAGGGCATCGACCACATGCCGCATGGGTAGGTCCGCGACGCACAGCTCGACCAGTACATCGCACTCGGCCAGGACGGCCTCAGGTGGAAGGATCCTGACACCGTCTCGATCCTCGGGGATCAGGCCATCCGGAGCGGACACCACTGCCGAAACTGCCAAACCGGCGGTACGCAGCGCGTCGACCGCCTCAACGAATTGACGAGCATCGGCCCGCCGGCGTAACCGGGCACCAATTACCAGGCCACCGTCGACCTGCCGCGGTCCGGGCAGCTGGGCATCCACTCCTGGTGGCACCACCACCACCCGGTCGCGAGCCAGGCGGGCATCGGCCAGCAGGGTCGAACGATATTCTTCGCCGGGCACGAGCACGGCAGCTATGACCGGGTCGCGCAGCAGGCGCTGGGTCGTCAGCTCGGCCATGCCGCCAGGATCGGCGACCAGCTGGGCGGCGATGCCGCGCGCCACATCGATGGCAGGACTCAGGGCGTTTTCGCCATGTGCGTGCACCACGTCTGCGCCCCAGGCTCCGGCCGCCAGGATGGCATCGCGACGGCCGTGGCGCCACCAGTTCCACCAGTCCGTCCGCCGGCCCAGGCACGGTTCGAAGCCTGCCTCGCTCGTTGGTTCACCGATCGCCACCGTCGCCACAGCATGGCCCTGAGTCTTCAGCCAGGGCAGTAGGCTGCCCAGGCCAGACCTGTCCATCGAGGCCAGCCCAAGATCAGCGACGTGAAGGATACGGAGGGGAATCATCGGTATCGAGTTCGTTGCCGGCTATCACCCGCTTACCGTCAAGCCAGGCGCCGAGATCGGTCAGCCGGCAGCGTGACGAGCAGAATGGAAAGCTGGCTGGTCTGGAATCGCCCCGGATCGGCACGGATCGACCGCAGGAAGGACAGCGCAGCTCAGGATCACTCACCTCGGCATCGGAATGCCCGGGAGCTGCTTGGGAAGCACCAGGGCCTATTTCACCTGGGCCAGGCTCAGAACACGCCAGCCGATCGGCCACCGGTCGCCTTCGATACGCATGAGCCGTCCTTCATAGGCCCCCTGCAATGCACGGTATGGCGGACGTCCGATATCGATCATCAGACTACCAGAGCGGCCTCGGAATGGCCGGATCACTAGTCGGGTCGGCAATTCTCCCTGATCCAGCAGACGCTGGGCGAAGGGTTCACCATCGCGAGGCGGAGTCCCCGTAAGCAGATCGGTGATGATGACGGCGTCATCGTCCGACACGGACAGCTTTTTCATCATCGTCTTGTGGACCACATGACGCAGGCGGGCGGCGGTCAACAGGCGCGAGGCCTCTTCCCCAGTTTTACCGGCAGCCACCCCACGGACTTTCTCCAGATCGGAGGCAGCGACCCACAGACCAAGGGCTGCGTCCAGGCGCAATCCCTTCAGTTCGGCAAACACGGGCTGCAGCGGTGTCAGTTCGATAATCCGTTCAGAGCCCAACTCGGCATCGGCTAGATTCGAAGCCAGGACCGGACCAGATGGCATCGATGACGCCGAAACCAGCCAGGCTCTGGCGCGGACCACATCGCCCAGCACCGGATAGCGATTCTGGTCGAACGAAACCGGTCCGGCGTACGTGTCGATCGCACCGCGAACCGCACTGCGCAGGTTCAGCACCACGGCCAAGAGGAGGGCAATCACAGCAACGACGCCAACAATCAACCACAACTGCCGATGCTCGCGGTGCTGCCGTTCCCCCTGCCCGGTCAGCACGGCATTGCGCGCTGCCATGCGGGCGGTTTCGGGGTTCTCGCCCTTGGCGATGCGTTCGCTCTTGCGCTCTTCGCGTTTGGCGCTCTCCGAATTCGCCGCCTGGTGCGCGACTTCAGCAAGTTGCGCTGCCATCTGGGCCCGGGCTGCCGCCAAGTGTTCAGTCTTCTTCTTGGATACCCGCTCTGATCGGGGCACTGTCACTGCTGGGGGTGGTGTCGGCTCTCTCGACTCGACCTCGATCTGGAGGACCGGCGCAGAAACCGGTACCGGCGCCGGTTTAGCCGTTGCTGGGGGGATAGGCGCAGCCGCAGATGGAACACGTACGGCCGAGGGGCGGGGCGCTTCAGTGGGTGTGGCGGTTGCAGCGGGACGGGGCGGATCACGTACCGGCGGGACAGCCGCAGCGGTGGTCACCGACACACTAGCCGCGGAAGCGGGAACATCCTGGATCTTCGTTGCCACACCGTCAGGCTGCAGGATAAAGCCGTTGCGACATCCCTTGCAGCGTACGGCCTTGCCCACCAGCACCGGTTTGGCCGGGTAGCTCATCCCGCACCAGGGGCAGGGGAAGGTGTCCGGCAGGCCGCTCATACGCTCCAGGGTCCGCGGACGTTGCCGTGTCCGCAAGTGGTTGCGTGCTTGTCCGCCTGCCAGTGTCGCATAACCCTATGGCATGCGCCGGGGCTTCACCCTCATCGAACTCCTGGTCGCCAGCGGCGTCTTTCTGTTCGGCTTCACGGCCGCCCTCGGCTTGCTCCTGGTCGGCACCCGCGCCCGCGCCCAGGCGGATGGGATGCTGCGGCTGAGCCTGGCGGCGAGTTCGATCGTCGAGGAGATTCGGTTGGAGGCGGGGCGGGAGACGCCAATAGGGCCCTACGAACCGAATACGTACTTAGGCGACGGATTTGCTGCGATTCTTTCCAATGTGGACGTCAATGGGAGCCCCGTCTCGGAAACGGCATCAGGTCTGGATGCCTGCCTATATCCCTACAAGCCGCAACCGGGCATTTGGTATCGCGTGATCGGTTGCGTTGACGAAAAGGGTGATCGCTTGGCGACCGAGCGCCGTGCCGATCTGGCGACAGCCCTGCGGGTGGATCTGCTGGTCGTGTGGAATCCCGTAGCTGACGATACACTTGACATCAGGGCTCTGGCGACCCGACAGGGCCTTTTCCGCAATAATTCCCCAGTCAATCTTACTAGCGTCACCACGCCAGCCGAGCAGGACAAAGCAATCCAGGACATAGCGGATTTCATGGCCAAACGTGGCTTCGCCGTCCGTGAAACCGCCTGGATCATCAGAAAACCAAGTTGGGAACGGTAGCGGAGCGCGGCCAGCTTGGCCGCCAGTCGCCCCGCCCGAGGCTGTTCGACACATTTCAACGCAATCCGACCCCCGGCCAGGCTGGCCGGAGGGACGGGCGGCCAAGCTGGCCGCGCTCTGTGCCTCGCTCACTAGGCGAACGTCATGCCGCGGTACAGCGCTTCATAGCTCCGCGCTGCACTGACCCAGGAGAAGTCCGTCGACATGCCGCGCTTCTGCGCTGCCGCCCAGTCGGCGGGGAAATGCTGGAAGAGGCCCAAGGCGCGATCGAGGACGGCCGAGAAATGCCCCACATCCACAGGTCCGAAGGTAAAGCCGGTGCCGGCACCGGATGAGACATCCGTGACGGTGTCCGCCAGTCCGCCTGTATAACGGACGATCGGCAGGGTGCCGTAACGCATCGCGTACATCTGGGTCAGGCCGCATGGCTCGAAGCGGCTGGGTACCAGGAAGGCATCCGATCCGGCGACGAAGCGGTGGGCGAGGGCCTCGTTATGGCCGTACCAGGTATAAACCCAGCCCGGATGGCGGGCCTGCAGGGCGCTCAGCCGGTGCTCGAGGTGCATGTCGCCGCTACCCAGCACGGCCAACTGCATGCGGCCCGCGATGATGTACGGACTGACCGCATCAATCACCAGATCGATGCCTTTCTGTTCGGTCAATCGGCTGACCAGGGCGAGGAGGCAGACATCGTCGCGCTTGGCCAGGCCGCATTCGTCGCGCAGCGCCTTGCGGCAGGCTGCCTTACCGGCCATGTCGTCGAGGTTGTAGTTGGCCGCGATGGCTGCATCGGTGGCCGGATTCCACACCTGCTCGTCGATGCCGTTGGTGACCCCGGATACTTTGTAGCTATGATGGCGGATGACCGCATCCAAGGTCCAACCAAACTCCGGGGTCTGGATTTCCTCGGCGTAGCGCCGACTGACCGTGGTCACCCGATCGGCGAAAGCGATACCTGCTTTCAGCATGTTCAGACGGCCAAAATGCTCGCAGTGCATCGGATTGAACAGCCACGGATCGAGTCCCGCCAACCGCATGTCCTGGCCGGGGAAGGCACCCTGAAAGGCGATGTTGTGGATGGTCATCACCGAACGGGTCGCCGGTAACGCCTTGCAGAAACCGCGCTGCAGCAGCACCGGCACCAGACCAGTCTGCCAGTCGTGGGCGTGAACGATGTGCGGGGTCCAGCCGATCGCTCCGGGCAGCGCCAGGGCGGCCTTGGACAGCACCGCATAGCGTCGGGCGTTGTCTTCGTACTCTTGGTTCTGGCTCGGGCCATAAAGACCGTCGCGGTCGTACAGTTCGTTGCACGCCAACAGATAGACCGGCATGCCGTCAAGCATCACCTCGCCGATCCCGACGAGGTGGTCGACTCCGCCACTTTCGATGATCATCGGGGTGCCAAGCCACTTCACACCGCGTTTTTCAGCCTCCGCGTAGGTCCGGCGGTAGCACGGCAGGGCGACACGGGCATCGTGGCCAAGTCGACGCAGAGCGGCAGGCAGGGCCTGCGCGACATCGGCCAGACCACCACTTTTGATGAACGGGGTGACCTCGGAAGCCACATGCAAGACGCGCAGCGCAGACTTTGGTTGGGCTGCGATCGGCTCCAGGGCTGGGGACGACTTGGCGCGACGAGTAGTGGTGGCCATGCGGGCTCCGTGAGGGGCGCATGATCTGCCTTGGCCAGCGTCCGCAAGGCGGTCGGTGGTCGACAAGGGCTCCAGCCTTCCCGCTGGCCTCACCGGGAGGCACCTGAATAGTGCCGCCCCATGCCCGGCAATGTATTCATAGAGACCTTTGGCTGCCAGATGAACACGGCGGATTCCGAACAGATCCTCGGTCGGCTCGGCCAAGCCGGCTGGACCCCGGTCGATACCCCTGAAGCTGCGGACCTGGTGGTGTTCAATACCTGCTCGGTCCGCGACCACGCCGAGGCCAAGATCCGCTCGCGCCTGGGCGTCCTGCGCGAGCAGAAGCGCAACCAGCCCTCGCTGAAAATCGCCATCGCCGGCTGCATGGCCCAGCGCGAGCAGGGCGAACTGCTCAAGCGTTGGCCCCATGTCGACGTGGTGGTGGGCACCGACCAGTTCGCCCGGCTGCCCGAACTGATTGAGCGCCTCGACGTCACCGGCCGCATCGCCGCCACCGACTTCGGCGATTGGGAGGACGACCACGGCATCAACGCCGTACGCGAACCCGGGGTCAACGCCTACGTACCAGTGATGCGCGGCTGCAACTACAACTGCACCTACTGCGTGGTGCCCTTCACCCGTGGACGCGAGAAGTCACGCCAACCCGAAGCCGTCGAGGAAGAGGTCCGCCGTCTGGTTGGACAAGGCTTCAGGCAGGTGACCCTGCTGGGCCAGACCGTCGATGCCTATGGCAAAACGCTCGGCGATGGCACCAACCTGGCCGGCCTGCTGCGCCGCTTACATGCCATCGACGGCCTACTGCGTCTACGTTTCGTTACCAGCCATCCCAAGGACATCACCGACGAGTTGCTCGACACCATCGCCGAGTTGCCCAAGGTTGCGAAGCACCTGCATGTGCCGGCCCAGTCCGGGTGCGACCGCATTCTGCGCCTCATGGGTCGCCGCTATGGTCGGGACGAGTACCTGCGTTTTGTCGAACGGGCACGCAGCCGCATCCCCGACGTCGAACTCCTCTCTGATTTCATCGTTGGATTCCCAAGCGAGACCGATGCCGAATTTCAGCAGACCGTCGAACTGATGGAGCACGTCCGCTTCGGCGGCTCCTATGTCTTCACCTACTCGATGCGGCCGGGGACCTCGGCCGTCCGCCTGCAGGACGATGTGCCAGAAGAGGTGAAGAAGCAGCGCTGTAACCGTCTCTTGTCGCTGCAACTCACCCACCAGAGCGAGCAGTACCAGGCGATGCACGGCCAGACCGTCGAGGTCCTGGTTGAAGGCGCCAGCAAGACCGATCCAGACATGCTCCATGGCCGCACCACCGGCAACCGTAACGTGGTCTTCCCCCGCGCTGGCCGCGATGGCCTGATCGGCACATTGACCCCCATCCGCATCGTCCGCAGCACGCCACTGACGGTCTTTGGCGAGGCCTGATGGACCCTCGGGTCCGGCCTCCGACCCGCATGTAAGGAATCCGCAGGATCCGCGACCCATGAACATGCTTGCGTCCATCCATCCAGCCACCCGTTTCCTGGTCTGCGCCGGCAGCACCCGCGAGCGACTCGACCGGGTGCGCGACTGGGGCAACATTTTCACCGGCGGCACGGGTTTCGACATCGCGCGAGCCCTGGCCGCCTACGGACCTGTCGACTTGGTGACCAGCAACCGCGAGCATCTCACCCTGCTGCGCAGCGGCGTCCTGGCAGCGCATCCGATCCACGGTTTCGCCTTCCGCGCACACGCTGACCTGCGCGCCAAACTTGCTGAACTCATCCCCACCGGCGGCTATGCCGCCATTTCGATGAGCGCAGCCGTATCCGACTACACGCCGGTTGGCAGTTTCGCGGTGGTCGACCGCGAGATGCTCGACGATGGCCAACAGCGATGGCTGGTCCGCGATGTCCAGGCAGGCAAAGTCAGTAGCGGCCATGGCGATATCGCGGTCGCCGGCAAGCAGACCGAGAAGCTGATCGATCTAGTGCGCTCGACCTGGGGATTCGCCGGCTTGCTTGTGAAATTCAAGCTGGAGGTCGGCATCGACACCGCCGCTCTGTTGGCAATCGGCGAACGCAGCCGTCAGACCAGCCGGGCCGATCTGCTGGTCGCCAACACGCTGGAGATGGTCGAAGGCGACCGCCCCGGCGCCTGGTTGCTTGGCGACGGGGAACCGCGCTGGACCGATCGGCGCGACTTGGCGACCAGCCTGGCCGGCCTCGTCGCCAGTCGGCTTCGCATCCAAGCAACTGAAGTACCTCGGCGTGGACTGGCGGGCCAGCTGGCAGAATCCTGCCGCGAGCGTGCCGCGCTGCTGCATCAGATCAGCCCGGCAGTCTATGCCGATCGCAGCCGGGGTTCGTCGGTCGGCGAGCATGTTCGCCACGGGCTCGACCATCTGCATGCCATCATCAACGGACATGCCAGCGGACTTGTCGATTACGAGATCCGCCGCCGTGGCTGGGCCGGCGAGTCGGACTCCACCCTGGCAATCGGCGAACTGGACGGGCTGGCCACGCGTTTCGACGCCATCCCACCTTCCGAGCTGCTGCGCCCGCTGGTCGTGCGCTGCTGCGTCAGCCCCGATCAGCCAGCGGTCGAACTGCCCACCACTCTGGCCCGCGAGCTGCTGTTCGCGCTGTCGCACGAGACGCATCATGCGGCGATCATCAGCCGGCTGTTCGAGGACCACGGCGTTGCTGTCCCGGCTGGGTTCGGTGTCGCGGCAAGTACCATAATCCATCGCGCCAGCTCATGTGCAGCCTCAGCCTGATCCGTCCCGCTTCCGGGATCCTGCGGATCGTGATGCATCG
Source organism: Planctomycetota bacterium (assembly GCA_038318565.1). Taxonomy (GTDB): domain Bacteria; phylum Planctomycetota; class UBA11346; order UBA11346; family UBA11346; genus UBA11346. The sequence continues at coordinate 11,442 of JBBQCI010000052.1, read as the reverse complement.
GGATGAAGCGGATACGCGACCGGACAGTCTGCCGCCCGTCCTGCGCAGCTGCGGGTCCATGCCAGCCATCGTGACCGTCGATGCCCACGCCGGAGGCGCCTGGATTGGTGCCAATGCCGCTGGCCTGGTCGTCGGCCTGCTCAACCATACGGCCTCGTCCGCACCGCACCAGGATCCGGGACTAAGTCGCGGCATGGTCGTACCCGCTCTCCTGGCAGCTACCGATCCGCATGCCGCCGAAACCCAGCTGACAAAGCTTCCGCTCGACCAGTTCGCTCCATTCACCGTGGTCGTCGCCACCACCGCCACAGACTGGGCCATGCGTTGGGACGGCTGTGAACTCCGACGCTTGCCAGACTCCCCGGTGCGCTGCAGTTCCGGTTTGGGCGATGATCTCGTCGACGAACCACGTCGGCAGGCATGGACAGCACTCGTCGGGACCCAGACGACCGCAGCCGGGCAGGATGCCTGGCATGCCAGCCGCATTGGTTCAGATCCTGCGGCCTGGGTCCTGATGCGACGCCCCGGCGCGCGCACCGTGTCGCGTACGCTGGTCGAGGTCGGCGGCGCTGAAGTAACGCTCAGCGAATCCCTGCTCAAGGCCGATGGACAGGTGAGCCGTTACAGCACGCGACGTCTGTGTCGGTCGCCAGAATTCTTCTCGTGAGCCAATGGTCGGTCGCTGCCGGAATCCTGCTCGGCACCATATTGTCAGAAGACGCCGCCGGCCTCGCCGCCGGGTCGTTGGTTGCCCAGGGCTCAATTGGATTCGGTTTGGCCGGAGGCGCCGTGTTCGCCGGCATCTGGTTGGGCGATCTGCTGCTGTTCGTCATCGGCCGCCAGTTGCGCCCACTGGCCACCCGTTGGCAACGTGCCCGGCGGTGGCTAGAGGATCCACGAGTCGCGGATGCCGCCCGTTGGCTCGACCAGAAGGCCTGGAAAGCCATGGCCATCACCCGCGTGGTCCCCGGCACCCGGCTACCAACCTATCTGGCGGCAGGCCTGATCGGCATGTCGGCACGGAAATTCATGCTGTGGACGGCCGTGGCAGGGGCGATCTGGACTCCGTTGCTGATGGGTCTCGGGGCCGGTGGCGCAGCGGCGCTGCACTATCTGATGCCTGGCTGGTCCACCCATCCATGGGTGCTGCCGCTGGTGACCATGACCATCATAATCAGCCTGTTTACGCTCGTTCAGGCCGTCGCCCGTAGCGATCGCCGTCGCGCCTGGGCGATGCGCTGGCGACGGTGGACGCACCACGAATGGTGGCCGACCTGGACTCTCTACGTGCCGCTGCTGCCAATCGGAGTCCTGCTGGCGATCCGCCACCGCAGCCTGCGCGCCCCGCTGATGGTCAATCCGGCGATGCCCGACTCGGGAATCGTCGGCGAAAGCAAGGCGGCCGTCCTGCATCGCTTGGTCGACGCACCGGTCCTGCCGTGGTGCATACTGCCGGCTGCATCCCCGGCACAGCGTCTCGCCCGTATGCACCGCTGGATGGACGAGACCGGCGAACAATGGCCCGTGATCCTCAAGCCAGATGCCGGCGAACGTGGCTCAGGCGTACGGCTCGCCCGCCACGCGCAGAGCGCCGAACGGTGGTTCAGCGAGCATCCGCGTCGCGCGATTGCGCAACGCTATCACCCGGGACCGTGTGAGGTCGGGATCTTCTGGACTCGTCGACCGGGCCGGCCAGGTAGGATCCTCGCGATCACCGACAAGGTCTTTCCCGTGTTGATCGGCGATGGACAGCACAGCGTCGCCCAGCTCGTCCATTACCATGATCGCTATCGCATGCAGGAACCGGTGTTCCTCAATCGTCTCGGACAAGCCGCTGCTCAGGTGCCTGCCCTAGACGAAGTGATCCCGCTGGCCCTCGCCGGCAACCACTGCCAGGGCTGCCTGTTCCGCGATGGCGCCGAGCTGATCACCCCCGAGCTGGAAGCCGCCGTCGATCGCTGGATGGCCCGTTCGCCCGGCATCTGGTTCGGCCGATTCGATGTCCGCGCCCCCAGCCGCCAAGCGATCCAGCACGGTGTGGACCTGGCCGTGATCGAACTCAATGGCCTGACCAGCGAACCGACCGCTTTGTACGATCCTTCGCGTTCACCGTTCTTCGCCTGGAGTCTGCTCATCCGATCCTGGAACGAGGCCTGGGCGATCGGCGCGCATCATCGCCGCCATGGTGCCCGCCCACCGATACTGGCGGACGTCATGCGACGCATCCTCCACGAATGTTCAATGAATGCAGCCCAGGACCGAACCAGCGACTGAATCCGCGTGTAAGCACGGGGCTCTTGCCACGACTCATAGCCATCACCCGACAGGAACTCTCGTGTCCCACTTCCTGCTCGTCCTCCACGAGCATGAATGATCCTAGCCAGACCCTAACGACAATGCCTTGCCGCACTGGTTACAGACCTTGGCCGACTCCTCCTTGAGCGCCTTGCAGTGGAGGAGGGCTGCGAGACGGAAGCGGTTCATTTCTCCAAGAGCAGGCGGTAGCAGCCGCCGGGGCTCGAGGCGTAGACGATCCGGTTTGCTGCATCCCAGGCGAAGCAGACGCCGAGGGTCCGCGGATTCCCGAGCCATACCTTCGGCGGCGGCGGCGCCACCAGGTTCCAAGTCACGGCAGCGTCGCGCGACAGGTGGAGCCCCTTGTCGGTGACCACAAGGAGATCCTTCTCGGTGGTGCCGAAGTACGGCCCCCAGTTGGCGTTAGCGAGTTCGCTGCCGAGCAGCTTCCAGGTCTTGCCGTCCTCAGAGACAATGACTCCGGCACTGGCGGCCCAATACAGCCGCTTGCCGTAGTGGATCGGGTGCAGGCCTAGCGGCTTGAAGTCGGCGACCTTGATCCAGGTCGAGCCGAGGTCGCCGCTGTAGAGGACGCCTTCGCCGAGGCCGTCGGTGGCGACCAGGGCCTTGGTCCCGGCAACGCCGACGCGGGGATACCACTTTTTGTTTTGCTTGAAGCTCTCCGTGTCGGCGGCTTCGTCGATCCGCTTCCAGGTCGCACCGCCATCGATGCTGAGGACACGGAAGAAGGGTTCGTGCTCAAGCCCGAACATGGTCTGGGGATCGCCTGCGTTCCAGTCTGCGTCGGCGTAGTCGAAGCCGCGGCCCGATTTGCCGAGCTTCCTCCAGGTCACGCCGCCGTCACCGGTCACCACACTTACCCCGTCGATCGTCCACAGCGCCATCCGGCCGTTGTAGGGCTGCGGGGTATTGGACCAGAAACCGGTCTCACCGCGGCCGCTGAGCGGAATCTCCGACAGCGCCCAGGTGTCGCCGCGGTCCGCGCTGCGGTAGAGGCCTAGTCCCTTCACCGCCAGCTTGCTGTTGTAGGGACCGTAATCGAGCAGGACGCTGCTATTCTTGGGGTCGAGGCAGAGGCCGTAGATCCCGACATTGCCGCTCGGCTTCTGGGCCACGTCGGCGAAGAAGCCAGCGCTGAGGTTCTCCCAGACCGGGGCCGGAGCGGCCTCGCCACCCGCCAGGGCGGCAGCCAGTAGCGAGGTCAGCACGATTGGATTGGATGCATGGGTCATGGGTTTCTCCACCTGTGGTTAAGCGTTCAACCCGTGCATCGATCACTGCTGGATACGACAGCAGTCGAATTGCGATTGCTTGATAACAAGTCGCTAAGACACGGGTCTCAAGAGCGGTTGCCGAGCCACTAGTGAATGTGCATGAATTGGGGCTGCTCCGCTATGGGGTATACGCCCCTCACCGACCGGATGCCACGTCGGTCATCGTCATTGCCGTGCTCATCGAACGGGAAGAATTGAGGACGTTCTATCGACGCGTCGAGGTGAGGCCGAAGTCTCAGCGAGTGCTGGTGAAGACTCCGGACGAAGGAATACAGATCCGTATGCCGAGGTTGAACCAGCGGAAGCCCGGTCTGGTCTGGCCGCGATAGGCGGGCCGGCAGTCTGCGACCGTGCGATACCAAGTGCCCCCGCGGTGCACACGGGAAGGACCCGATGGCGGTCCTGCGGGATCGCGGACCGCGGAGCTGTTATAGGGGCCATACCAGTCCGAGCACCACTGGAAGACTTTACCGTGCATGTCGTAGAGGCCCCAGCCATTCGGCGCGCGCTGGGCGACCGGATCGGTCGTAACGGTCCCCTCCGTGCCAGGCGCTGCCCACGCCACGATGTCCCAGTTCTCGCTGGAATCGTGCAGGGTTTGCTGAGCCATGCCGACGTAGAGCGCATGGACGGAGGCATCGTCACCCCATGACCAGCGGGTAGTCGAGCCGGCGCGGCACGCGTACTCCCACTGCGCTTCGCTCGGGAACGTCGCATGCAGCCCGCTGACAAGCGTGTTCAGCCTGATGAAGAACTCCTGGCAATCCTCCCACGAGACCTGCTCGACCGGCAGATTGTCGTTGCCGGTATAGCGGCTTGGGTTGGAGCCCATGACCACCTGCCACAGCGCCTGGGTGCAGAGTGTGTCCGCCATCCAGAACCCGCGACTGAGGCTGACGCGATGCGCCGGAACGGCATCGCTGAACCAGCCAGGCTGTGGGCTAAGCTCACGCAGCGGCCTCGCGGCCGTATCGAAGGCCCATGTGGCTTCGGCCTGATCGCACCCCATGGTGAAATCGCCCGGAGGAATCCAACGGAATCGCTGGGAGATTCCACCCACCTGCAAGGTAGACCATGTGCCCATCGCATCCGCGCCGGCATTGACCATCCATCGCGGACGGGCGTTGTCGCGCGCCGAGGGGACCAACGGGTCACCGTCCGGGGCGACCTTGGCAGCCAGAACCTGGACCTCATCCCGAGCGACGCTCCCTGGACTCAGGCCCCATTTCTTCAACACCTGATCCCAGGCTGATTGGGCAAGGTCCCTGCCGAAATCACTATCGGCTATCACCCGGTATTTTGCCACGTCAGTGCCAAGCTGCTTCAGGCGCTCTCGCTGCCTCGCCTGGGTAAACTGGTATTCCTGCTGTCGGAGTGCTGCGAGTTCGGTAGCGCGCACGGCCCTCTCCTGCTCCGTCCGCGTCCGCATGGCCGCCAGTTTGAGCTGCTGGGCCTCCTGCTGCTGCACCACCATCAGGATGCGGTCAATGTCGCCATCCACGATCAAGTTGGCCGTCGTCGCCAGCGGTCCGGATCGCTTGGCCTTGAGCGCAGCGATCTGCTCATTGAGGCGTTCGATCTCGGCCTGTTTCGCCTGCAGGGACGCGCTCTCCGACTGGCGTCGCGAGGCCGCGACTCCCTCGAATCTGCTGATCGCCATATCCTGGCTCTGCAGGTCCCTCAGCTGCGACAGCTTCATGGCTCGCTCCTCCTCGGGCGCCACGACGGGGACGAAGGCGAAGGCCTCCGTCATCGACGACGCTGACCAGGGTACCTGGTCTCCACCCGTGGCCTTGCGTACCTCCCGTTTGATGTTGCGCAGCATGGCATCGATGTCCTGTCCAGGCGCCAGCACCTGCCCGAGGAAGGCCTGCGAGAACGGGCTGTTCCTGCCCATGCCATCAGCGGCGATCCGCCCCGGAGCGGTGGCGTAGACGACCAAGCTTCCCGACGGGGCGTCGAGTTGGGCCAATCCTTGCATGGACGATCTGCCGGTGGCCTTGAAGGGGTTGTTCCGGCACGCGTCGAGGACGACCATCGCCACCGGGACTTTCGAGCGCTCCATGGCGATCAGCACCTCATTGGCATCGACAGCCCGTAGCCGGACCTCGTCCTCGCGGGAGATCGTTTCGCCCAGCCGCCGCGCCACCGGGATGAGCCAGTTTGTTCCGGCCGACTGCACGCCATGACCCGCGTAGTAGAACATCGCCACCTTCGCCTTCGCCAGCTTATCGCCGAATGATCCGATCGCCTCGAGCATCTGCGACTTGTCGGCATCGCTGACCACCGTCACCTGGAAGCCGATCGAAGCTATTGCCTTGCCGATGTCGACCGCATCGTTGACCGGATTCGCCAGCGGAACGTCGCTATAAGCAGCGTTGCCGATGACCAGGGCGATATGATCGCCCGCCTCGCGTCGCAGCGGTACAAACCCACGTTCCACGGCTGCCGAGAGGACCTGGCTCAGGAGGAGAAGCAAAAGGACAGCGAGAATCGGACGGCCTGGAACGCTCAACGCACAGCATGGAATACTGCGCAATCCGGACGTGATAGGCTCAGTGATAGAGTTGCTGCACATGTTCTGGACTTGTCGGTATATCTAAGTCGCTGATGTACTACCTCTAGGGTGTTCTCCCCTAAAATGTATTGGGCTGCTTCAGCCTGTGCCGTGCATGTCGACCCGCCGTGTGCGCAACACCGGCATGACACATCCAGCAGGCGTTGGCCCGACTGTGCCGCGTCGCGTCGCGGTATAGAGTCAACACCTCATCATCGCTGCCTCAATTGCATGCCAACCTTGGATGAACGTTTCGCCAACCCAAGAGCCCTAGTAATTCCTGGCCGACATGGCCATCCCAGTCCTGCCGCTCACCGAGAACATTCATTGGTCACCGGGCGTCCATCTACCTGGAAGAGCACGCCCTCAAGGACGGCATGGCTATGGCCGATGCGCTGATCGCAGCCACGGCAGTCGAGCGATCCCTGACCCTCTGCACCGGCAACGCCAAGCACTTCCGCGTGATCAGCGATGTGACCCTGGAGGTATTCAAGCCGTAATCGAAACCCCACCGAACCCGACCCACCCCAGGCCGACCGATCCCACGGTGCGTTCAGCGATCACTGCGACGGGGAGACGGGGGAGATGAGGGCTTGGCGGCGGTCGGACTGGGGGAGGGTTATCCGCTAAGAAAAGCGGGTGTCCTTTATGGCGTCATCGCCACGCGATCATCGCCGTGCTGGCGGCCATGCTGCTGCCGGCGGTGCAACTGGTGCGCGAGGCGGCGCGCACGATGCGCTGCCAGTCCAACTTGCGCCAGTGCTACCTCGCCCTCGCCGCCTACAGCCAGGACTGGGACGACCAACTGCCGCTGGGCCAGTACTGGGTGGCAGGTGGGGAGAACACGGTCAACACCGACTGGTGGGCGATCGTCTCCAGCTACGACGGCGGGCAGGGCACCACCTACGTCACCAGCGAGGCCGAACTGTCCAACACCGGGCTCTTCCGCTGCCCCTCCTTGTCGCGGGAGGGCCGCGCCCACTACGCCGCCCACCCCAAACTGATGCCGTCGATCGACAGCCCAGCCGGCTACGCCCAGGTGATCCGCCTGGGTCAGATCCGCCGCGCCGGCCAGGCCATCATGATCGCCGACTCGGGCGCGAGCGCGCCGTGGTGGAACGCCGCCTGCACTCTGCGCCAACTCGACGGCTGGTGGCCGAAGTTCTTCGATCCCGCCGACCTCGACAACGACCTGCCGGTGCTGGTCATCGCCGACGGCTACAACCACATCCATTGGCGCCACCGCGGGCGCGCCAACCTACAATTCCTCGACGGCCATGTCGCCGGCCACACCGCCGCCGAGGTGCCACGAGCGTGGACTCGGCCACGGCGTTGAACTTCGCCAGCGCCGCCTGCACGGCAGTCACAGCTATGCACCGTTGGCCTTCTTGAACCACTCCGGCTACACGGTTCACTCAGTCCATCACCCGCGTCCAGGCCCGCGGAGCAAGCGCAGCAGCGTCCACGGCCTTGCTCCAGGCGCCGGCGTCGAAGCCGTGGTCCACGCCCAGCAGATCGGCCAGCTCGCGCCGGGCGCTGCGGCAGAGGAACAGTCGCCGGTCGGCGAGCCAGTCGGTGAGCCGTCCGTACCCGTCGCGCGCACCGCAACGCGCCAGGGCACGGGCCAGGCACAGGGCGAGATAGGCGTAGCGCTCGGCGACGACGTCGACTGCCACGGTCGGCTGCGGTCCACGCGACACCAGGCGATCGCACAACGCAGGCAGATCAAGCAGGCGGCGCAGGGCCGGCGCCGCTTCCGGGTCGGCGAGACGCTCCGCCGCCCAGCCAATGGCGAACAGCCAGCAGAAATGCCAGTCGCAGACCGTGGGATCTGGACGCAACAGATCGGCGCAGCGCCCAAGGCGCGCCACCAGGCGGCGATCGCCGGCTAGGCCAAGGGCGGCGATGGCGTGGGCACCGGGCGGGGCCCAACCGTGGTCGGGCATGGCGAAGGCATGGAACGGCGGGTGGCCGCACATCTCGTCGGGCCGGTCGAGAATGCCATCGAGCTGCGCCAGTACCGCGTCGCGTCCGCGTGACGAGCCAAGCACGCAGAGCATGCGCGCCATGGCGCCCTGGCTGTAGTAGGCGTCCTCGTCGAAGCGTCGCTCCAGATGCTCTTTTGCCGCATCCCCGGCGGCAATCAGCCGCATCTGATCGGTCAGTGGCGTCGGGCAGGTGGCGAGGCGCTCGGCCAGCATTGCCAGATCGTCTCCCGCCGGGACCTCGCTGTCGACCGGAGTGCAGAGCAGATCGGCGGGCAGCAGGATCCCGGCCTCGACCAGCCGGGCCTGCAGGGCGGTGACATCAAGGTCGGGCAGGTCGCAACCGGACTGCCGGGCGAGCGCCAGAGCGTGGCCAGCGGCCAGACCCATGGCTGCCAGATCGGGCTGCATGCGCGCCATGGCCAGAGCGTCTGGGCTAGCGTCATAGGCCCGGCCGACCACCAGCAGGTTGGCGAAGCCGCGTGGCAGCAACGCCCCCCAGGGGATCCGGCAGGTGCGCACCTCGGTATAGTCGCGCTCGATGAAGCCGGTGACGACCAGATCGCTGCCAGGTACACCCTTGATGTCGATGTTCGAGCGAGCCGCCACCAGGACATCCGGTTGCCAAGCCCCGCGCACCATCGCCTCGTAGGTCAACCGGCGGCGGCCAGTGATGTGCCTGGTCTCGCGCTGTACGAGGTAGAACACCGGCGACTCCTGCTGGCCAAAGAAGCCGGGCAGGCGGCGCAGGCTGCTCGCAGCGCGGCTGACGTCGGCCAGGCTGCGCGGGTCGGCACAAGCCAGGAACTGCCGGCTGGCCTCGCTGCGGCCGTGGCGGAAGCTGCCGAACGAGGCCCACAAGGTGAGCTCATCGCGTTCCCTGCCCCAGGTGTAGGCGGCGCCACTCCACGCTGCCACCGCCCCGTCGCCGGTGGCGTCGATCACGGCGTCCCCGGCCACGGCACACAGGCCGTCGGGCCCGAGGGCATAGACCCGCACCACCCGATCGCCGACCACCGCCGCGCCGCAGGCTGGCAGCAGCGGGAGGAGCTCGACACCGAGCCCCTCGGCGTGGGCGGTCATCGCCTGCGCCGGACTGAGACCGCCGAGGCGAGTCGGCTCGCTGGCCTGCCGGTACCAACGATTGAGGGCCGGCGTCCAGCGACCGTACCACAGCTTGGCAACGCCACCGACGGTGTTGGCGCCGCCGGCCTCAGCGAAGCCGTCGATACAGATGGTGGTCAGGCCGGCCTGCGCCGCGGCGACGGCGGCAGGGAAGCCGCTGGTGCCGGCGCCAACCACCAGCGCCTCGGCGTGCGCCGCCGGCCTGGGTGGGTCGAGGCGCAACCGCCACGGCACCGCCTCCGGCTCGTCGAAGGCCGGATCGGCCAGCGATGGCTGCACCTCGTCACCACCGTCCTCGGCCAACTGCATGAGGGCCCCGTCTGGTGGCAGGTGCCAGTTTGCCCGAGCAGCGACCGCCGCCTGCACCACTGCCTCCAGGACGCCCTCACCCAGCACAGCAAGGGGATCGAGCCAGGCCCCACCTGCGGCCGGAGCGTGCGCCGACAGCACCGCCAGATCGGGCCGCGCCACCACGCCAGAGGTATCGGCGGACACGGCGCCGGCCGGCCGTGGCAGCATAAGGTCGCAGCCCCGCTGCGGGGTGAAGGCCATGGTCTCGCCGGCACGACGCAGGCGGTTGCAGGTTTGTGCCACCGCGGACTGAGCTGCACGCACCGCCCGCGCCCAGGCCAGCGGCCCGACATGCTGGCCGGGCAGGTCGATCTCCCAGCAGGCATGCCGGCCACGACGCCGGAGGATGCCGGTGGCACCGTTGGCATCGGCGATGACGGCATCGCCATCGGCCCCGCCCTCGGCGGTCAGCACGCCCGCCAAGCGCAGGCCGTCGTCCGCGGACAGGCGCGGCACGCGCAGCAGCCGCGCCACCGTCGCATGCACCGTGGCATCGACGACGAAGGCTGCGGGCAGGGCGACGACGCCGCAGCTGCCGCCCACGCAGAGGGCGCCGAGGCGTCCCTGGTCGACGACCACCGCGGCCGGTCGGGCGCCATACCACAAGCGCACGCCGACGGCGAGCAGCACGTCCTCCACCGCGCGCGCCAGATCGCCGGCATGCAGATGAAGGCCGAAAGGCCCGGTGCCAGTGGCGCAGGCCTCGATGCAGCGGACCAGCGTCACCGGCAGTCGCGTCAGCGACCGGGGATCGATCCAGGGCCGCAGCATCGGCACCGCCTCGGCGGTCAGCGAGGTGCCGCTGCAGACCAGGGCGGTGGACAGGCCGGCCTCAGCGAGGCGCAGGGCGGCGGCGCAGCCGGCCAGGGTGCCCTCGCAGACCAGGGCGTCGACTGGAGCAAAGCGGGGGACGGTGAGGTTTTGCATGCCCCGATCATGGTGCGGTCCACTCCGCTCCGCTTGCACTGGTGCGCCAGCCATCTGGACTGTATTGCTGTTATTCGGCAGTGTGGCAAGCTGCCCGCATGGCTGCCCCACCGACTCCCCGACGCACCGCCGCCCGTGTCGACACGCTCCTCGGGGACACCGAGACGGCGCTCGGCCTCTCGCTGACCGTGCATGAATGGCTGGGGGCCGGCAGCCTCGGCGGGCGATGGCGTCAGCACCGCTCGCCGGCCTGTCTGGTGCACAAGCGCAGCCATGATGGCATCTGCATCCGCTATGGCGGCGGGATCGTCCACGACCTCACCGCCGGGCGGCGCGACGGCTGGCTGCATACCTGCCCCTACGGCTTCACCGAGGTGGCTGCACCCCTGCACCGCAACGGGCGTTATGCCGGGGTCCTCTTCGCCGGCACCTGCTGGCTGGAGCCTTCGCCGCCGCCGCTGCCAGGCCTTATAATCCCATCGGCCCCCGGCTGGCTGGAGGCTCGCATCGCCGTGGTGCGCGCAGTTGCCGACCGCCTGACCAGCCTGCTCTGGGGCGAACCTGGTGAGGAGCCGACCGACCGCCGCAGCCGCATCGTCGGCGCCATCGTCGACGCCGGGCCTGACCCCGTCGACCTCCGCCAGATCGCCCGGCTGCTGGTGCTCAGTCCGTCGCGCACCGCGCATGTCGTGGCCGAGCTGTTCGGCAAGCCGTTGGGCCTGGTGGTGCGCGAGGTGCGTCTGCAGGAGTCGGCCCGGCTGCTGGCGATGTCGGCGCTGTCCGTCGCCGACATCGCCAGCCGCACCGGCTTTCCCGATCCCAACTATTTCAGCCGCGTCTTCGCCCGAACTTACGGCCTGCCGCCGCGCGCCTATCGCACCGCTAAGGCGGTGGGCGTGTGAGGCTC
>JBBQCI010000051.1:0-28886 GCA_038318565.1 Planctomycetota bacterium | reverse complement strand
ATCGTTGCCCGGATCGACCAGACCCAGCAGTCGATCGCCGCAGCGATCGAGGAGCAGACCGCGACCACCGCCGAGGTAGGGCGCAACGTGGCCGAGGCCTCGACCGGCAACAAAGAGGTGGCAGCAGGGGTTGCCGAAGTGGCGGCGGTGGCGAAGCAGACCACAGCCGGCGCCAGCGAGGTGCGGCAGGCAGCTGACGAGCTGGCCCGACTATCGGCTGAGCTGGATGCCCTGGTGAAGGCCCGATAACCGGCACGGTAGCAGGACAGCGCAACTCTGCATTGACGCCGGCGTGACCCCCCCGTAGAGTCAACCATCACAGTGCGTGGTGGCGTTCATCGCCCGGCCTGCGGTTTCTCCCTTCCGGCTCAGCCGGCCCCCACGGTTCCATTGCATGTCCGAGGCCTCCCGGCCCCTTCTAGCCGTCATCGACGGCCACTATTACGCCTACCGCTATCACTTCGGCATGCCGCCGCTGGCGGGGCCGAACGGCCATCCAACTGGCGTCACCTACGCCTTCGCCAACCTCATCCGTGAGTTGAAGGCCGACCTGCGGGTGACCCACCTAGTCTGCGTCTTCGACGACCATGGGCCCTGTTTCCGCAACGACATCTTCCCGCCCTACAAGGCGCAGCGCGATCCGATGCCGGAACCGTTGCGGCTGCAGATCCCCGATGTCATCGAGATCCTTGGGGCCATGCATGTGCCGGTGGTGCGGGTGCCCGGCTTTGAAGCGGATGACGTGCTGTTCACCTACGCCAGGCTGGGCCAGGCGGCGGGTTTGGACGTTCGCCTCTACACCCGTGACAAGGACGTCGACCAGGTCATCTCCGAGCGCGTGCGCACCTACGACGCGCTCAAGCAGCAGGAGCGCGGCCCCGAGGAGCTCTTCGCTGAGAAGGGCATCCGGCCCGCGCAGGTTGTCGACTACCTCTGTCTGATCGGCGATACGGCAGACAACGTACCGGGGGTCACCGGGGTCGGTCCTAAAACCGCGGCCAAGCTGCTTGCCGAGCACGCCACCCTGGAAGCAGTCCTGGCCGCCACCCACAAGGGCAAGCTGGCTGAGAACATTGCCGCATTCGTGCCCAAGGCCGAACTGACGCGCAAGCTGATCACCCTGGTTGATGTACCCGATGTGCCGACCCTGCCGGTGTTGGTGATCGACCGTGCCAGTACCACTGACGCGGCGCCGTTCGAGCGCTTCGGATTCCAGATCACCCGCTTCACGCCCAAGTCCGAGCCCAAACCGGCTAGCGCCGGTGCCGTCTACGAGACGCTGACCGCCGACAACTTCCCGGCCTATTGCGAACGCTTGGTCCGTGCCGGCCGTTTCGCGATCGATACCGAGACGACCGGCCTCGATCCGCTGACCGCGCGCCTGGTCGGCATCTCCTTCGCCTTGGGTGATCACGACGGCCGCGGCGCCGCCTGGCTGCCGCTGCTGGGACCATCAGGCGAGATGGTGCCGTGGGCCGCGATCGTCCAGCCCCTGACCCGGTTGCTGAGCGATCCGCGCATCACCAAGGTTGGCCAGAACATCAAGTTCGACCACCAGATGTTCGCCGCCGCCGGCATCCGCGTGCAGGGCTACGACGGTGACACTATGCTCGCGTCGTGGCTGCTGGATCCAGGCCGCGACAGCCACGATCTCGACCATTTGGCCACGGTCTTCCTTGGTGAGCGCAAGATTCCGACCAGTGATGTCAGCCTTTTCATTCTCGGTCAGACCATGGCCGATGCCGATCCTGCGAAAGTCGCCGAGTACGCATGTGAAGACGCCCAAGTAACGTGGCGCCTGGCCAGGCTGTTGGAAAGCAAGCTGGCTGAACTGGATCTGCTGGCGGTCTATCGTGCGCAGGAGGTGCCGCTCGCCCTCGTCCTGGCCGACATGGAAAGCGCTGGCCTGTTGGTCGATCGCGCTGCCCTCGCCGTCAGCGAGACGCATCTAAACAGCTACCTCGACCAGGTGGTGCGCGACATCCGCAGCCAGGCCGGTCCGGATTTCAATCCAGCCAGCCCCAAGCAGGTGGCCGAATTGCTGTTCACCAAACTCGGTCTGCCGGTGGTGTCGAAGACCAAGAACGGTCCGTCGACCGACGCCAGCGTGCTGGAGGTCCTGCGCCATCACCACGAACTGCCTGATCTGATCTTGCAGCACCGCATGCTGTCGAAACTGCTCGGCACGTATGTCGCCAAGCTGCCGCATTACATTGCCGCCGATGGGCGCATTCACAGCCACTTCCGTCAGACCGGTGCCGAGACCGGACGGCTTTCCAGCGATCAGCCCAACCTACAGAACATTCCCAAGAAGACTGATCTTGGGCGAGAGATCCGCGGCGCCTTCTCGGCTGCACTAGGCCACGTGTTCATCGCCGCCGATTACTCGCAGATCGAGTTGCGCGTCCTCGCTGAGCTGTCCGGTGACCCGGCCCTGACTGCTGCGTTTGCTGCCGGAGCCGACATCCACCGCCACGTCGCCGCCCAAGTTGCCGGCGTCGACCCCGTGCAGGTCACTCCGCAGCAGCGCAATGCTGCCAAAGCCGTCAATTTTGGTATCATCTACGGTCAGACCGCCTTCGGCCTATCGCAGCAGTTGGGCATCGCACGCAAAGAGGCGCAGGACTTCATCGACGGCTACTTCGCCCGCTTCAACTCGGTGAAGGACTACATCGCCCGTACCGTCGCCGAGGCTACCCGCGTGGGCTATGCGCGGACGATCAGCGGGCGCCGCCGCTATGTCCCCGGCCTTGCCTCGGGCAATCGCAACGACCGCCTTGCCGCCGAACGCATCGCCCTCAACTCGACGATCCAGGGCTCGGCCGCCGACCTGATCAAGCGTGCCATGCTGGCGCTGCCTAACCTGCTGCCGCCCGGCGCCCGCCTGGTGCTGCAGGTCCACGACGAACTCATCATTGAAGCTCCCCAAGCCTTGGCCGCGCAGGCCGCCGAGGCGCTCACCCAAGCGATGCGTGGCGCTGCCACCTTCGCCGTCCCCCTCGTCGCCGAGGCGCGCTCTGGGCGCACCTGGCTCGACGTTTCCTGAGAACATCCCATGCCCGACAAGTCCCATGCATCCGACACCCCCAAGCGCCGCGGCCGTCCGCCCAAGCGCCGCGCCGAAGCCGGCCAGGGTGACGAGGCGCCAGCCGCTGCTCCTGCAGTAGCCGCCCCTGCAGTAGCCGTGCCACCGGCACCACCGGTTGCAGCTGCGCCTGCTGCCCCGGCTCTGCCACCCGCGCCGCCAGCAGGCGCGCCGCGTGCAGCAAATCCGCCCACCCGTACCGCTCCACCCGAATCATCGCAGGCCTCTGCCCCCGACGATCGTGATGACGACAACACTGGAACGAGCGAGCCGCCACGCGCCGCCGATCCAGCGAATCCACTCGCCATCCCGGCTGGCAAGCGTGTGGTCATTGGGGTCACTGGCGAACCGGGAGCCGGCAAGAGCGCGCTCGCCCGCGCTCTCTTCCAGCTGGGAGCACGCAGCGTAGATGCCGATGCGCTTGGCCACGAGGTGATTGAGCAGACCCAGGTGATGCGCGAGCTGGTACGCAGATTTGGTGATGGCGTCATCGGATCCGACGGCGGTATCGACCGCCGCAAGCTGGCGGCCCTCGCGTTCGAGAGCGCCGAGGCGACCCAGGCCCTTAATCGCATCGTCCACCCCGAGCTGACCCGTCGCATCCGCGACGTGGTACAGCGCGCCGGATCCTTCGTGGTGATCGATTGCGCCCTGCTGCACGAACTCGGCTTGGCCGATCTGTGCACCGGCACGGTCTACGTGTACGCCCCGCGCGAACAGCGCGCCGAACGCGTGCAGGCTCGTGGTTGGGATGAATCTGAACTCGCTCGCCGCGAGGCGGCCTTGGGTGTGCCGGACGAGCGGCGCAAGAAGTGCAGCTTGGCGGTAAACAACCAGGGCAACGAGGATCAGCTGACGCTCTACGCCAAGGTCATTCTGGCGAAACAGCTGGGTGTCGACTTGGCGGCGCTGAAGCGGGCCCCCGGCCCCAGCGTCGACGATGATGCCGACGACGAGCAGCAGGGTTCAGCCCAACCGCCGGTTCAGCAGAACGCCCAGCCGCCGCAGGCTCAACCGCAGTCATCCAATCAGCCGCCGCAGTTCCAACAGGGACAACGCCATCAGCACGGCCAAAATCAGCGCCACCAAGGCAATCAGGGTAATCAAGGCAACCAAGGCAACCAAGGCAACCAGGGCAACCAAGGCAACCAGGGAGGACCAAACGGTCCTAATGGTCCAAATGGCCAGGGCGGCCAGCCGTACCAACAGCAGCCCGAACGTCCGCCGGTCAAGCTCGAGCTGTCAACCTTCCTGGTGAAGAAGCTGCCCGAGTTGCAGGCCGAAGCCGAGAAGATGGACGTGCGCGACGTGAAGTGGCTGAAGAAGCACGATCTGATCTCCGAGATCCTGCGTCGCGCCGCCAGCGGTCGCCAGGACGAGATCGTGGTCGAGGGCTACATGGAGCTCTACAAGGATCAGCACGGTTACATCCGCAGTCCGCTGAGCCAATACCAGGCGGTGAACACCGACACCTTCGTCGCCAGCCAGCAACTGCGCCGCTACGGCCTCAAGAGTGGCATGCTGGTCAAGGGCACCGCCCGCGCGCCGCGCGGCAATGAGAAGTGTCCGCAGCTGCTCGGCATCACCGAGGTGATGGGTGAGCCCGAGAATAAGCGCACGCCGTATCAAGACTTCGAGCACTTGACGCCGCTGCACGCCTTCGAGCGCCTGTTCATGGAGCTGCCCAACGATCCGACCGACATCAGCCTGCGCATCTTCGATTTGGCATGTCCGATCGGCAAGGGTCAGCGCGGCCTGATCGTCGCCCAGCCGAAGTGCGGCAAGACGGTCTACCTGCAGAAGATCGCTAAGGCGATCACGACCAACAACCCAGAAGTGACTCTCATCGTTCTGCTGGTCGATGAACGTCCGGAAGAAGTCACCGACATGGAACGCTCGGTGAAGGGCGAGGTCATCTCCTCGACCTTCGATCAGCCGGCCTCCCGCCACGTACAGGTGGCCGAGACCACCATCAACAAGGCCAAGCGCTTGGTCGAACGCGGCAAGGACGTCGTCATTCTGCTCGATTCGATCACTCGTCTGGCCCGGGCCTATAACACCGAAAGTCCCGGCTCCGGCCGCGTCATGTCGGGCGGCATCGAGTCCGGCGCGCTGATCAAGCCCAAACAGTTCTTCGGCGCTGCGCGCAAGATCGAGGACGGCGGTTCACTGACCATCCTGGCCACCGCGCTGGTCGATACCGGTTCGCTCGCCGACACCGTGATCTTCGAAGAATTTAAAGGCACCGGCAACATGGAGCTGGTCCTCGACCGCCGCCTCGCCGACCGCCGCACCTTCCCGGCGATCAACATCGCCGGCTCGGGCACGCGCAAGGACGACCTGCTCATTCACAACAAGGACGAACTGGTCCGCGTGTGGGCCCTGCGCAAATTCCTCGCCGAGCGCAGCCCTCAGGACGCCGTCGAATTCCTGCGCAGCAAGCTCAAGAACTACAAGACCAACGTCGAGTTCCTGCTCTCGATCGACCCAGAGAAAGTCAGTTCGTGGTAAGTGTTGTTGCGAACTGACATAACATGACGCTGAGCCTGACGTAGCGAGTCGCGCTTTCGGTCGGTTTGCGGGACAATCGCTGATCTGTGGGTGCCGATTCCGCTCCACAACAGGAGCGGCGGTAATTCGTATAACCAACCTATGAAGGCACTTCTTCTTCTTGCCTTGGTCTGGGGTTCCTTGCTTCCTGCGGGTGAGACCGTCAAGAAGGCCAAACCGCAGATTTGGCCAGATGACGGACTGCCGCGGCCGGTGATCACTTTCCCCGACGCCGCCGGGGCTGCCAACGTGCGCAGCTATGGGGCCAAGGGCGATGGGGTAACCGACGATACCGAGGCACTGCAGAAGGCGTTCAACAGCAATAATGACGACCACGGCCGGCTGATCTGGTTCCCTGCAGGCACCTATCTGGTGAGCAAGCCGCTGATCTGCATGCGTGATGGCAAGCCCAGCTATGGCCTGCAGCTGATCGGCGAGTTTCGCGACAAGACCATCATCAAGCTCAAGGATTCCTGCCCTGGATTTCAGGATCCAGCCAAGCCGGCGACCTTCGTCCAATTCTCATCCAACGGTTCGGTATGGGGTAACATGGCCCACTGGAACTCGTGCTGGAACCTGACCATCGACACCGGCACGGGCAATCCCGGGACCATCGCCACCAACTATTACGCCAGCAATCATGGCTCGATGCGCGACTGCACGGTTCGTTCGGGCGATGGGCAGGGTGTCTGCGGGATCAACATGAACGGTGCGTGGCCCGGTCCGTGCCTGGTCGCCGATAGCCAGGTCGTCGGCTTCGACACCGGCATTGCGGTCGGCACGCGCGAGTACGGTGTGACCTTCCGCAACATCGTCCTCGATCGCCAGCGCAAGGTTGCCTTTTGGAACCACTCGAACATGGTAGCGATTCACCGACTGCGCGTTCGCGAGTGCACCGGACCGGCGGTGCAGAATCTACGCCGGGAATGGGTGCCAGGCATCTTGGTGCTGATCGACAGTCAATTAAACGGACGCGGCCTGGAGACGCCGGCGATCGACAATGTCGAGTCAGTTGTGTGGCTGCGCGGGGTAAAGTCCGAGGGCTACGCCGGGGTGATCAAGGGCCAGGGTCCATCAGTGGTCGAATACACCAACCAGCCGGCTCAGGGTCTGTGGGAGCAGATTCCGGAAATCCATCCAGGCCTACCGGTGCGCGATCCGCCAGTGATCCCGTGGGATCCGCCGAAGGAATGGGCGATGGGCGGCGATTCCGATGCCACCCAGCGAGCCATCGACTCGGGCAAGACTACAGTGTGCATCCCCTATGGCGAATACCCCTTCAACAAGCCGGTGGTCATCCGTGGCAACGTCCGCCGCATCATTGGCATGAAGACCAATCTGTGGAATGGCAAGGAGATGCCAAAGGACGCGCCGATGTGGATCTACGAATCAACCACTGCGCCAGAGGTGGAGTTCAGCTTTCTCACCTGCGGCCGGCTGGAGCACCGCAGCCCCAAACCGCTGGTCCTGCGCACCATGCGTGGTTGCGCCTACAGCGGCAACGCCAAGGGTAGCGGGCCGCTGTTCATTGAAGACGTGTGCGCTGGTCCGTGGGATTTCACCAACCCCATCAACGTGTGGGCGTGGCAGTGGAATCCAGAGGTCGACAACTACCAGGTCAAGGCCAATGGCGGCACGTTCTGGGTGTGCGGCTGGAAGACCGAGGGCAACGGCACGCAGTTTGTGCTTAAGGACAGCCTGCTGGAACTACTCGGGGCGGTGGTCTATCCGCACAACATGAAGGACGGCATCCCGATGTTCCGCTTCACCGACTCGGCGGCGGCGATGCTGGTGCGGTACTGCTCCTACGGTGGTGCCGGCACTCCGGACCGGGTCCAAGATGTTAAGGTCATTGAGACGCGCGGCGGCGAGACGCGTCAGACCAAGGAGATTGAGGAACGGCTGTTCCATGCCTACAGCGACACCCTGCTGGCCAAGCTGATGGAGCCGATCATGGCAGAACGCCGCAAGGCCACCGAGAAGGACAAGCCGGCCGCGCCCCTCCTTCCGCCTCCGCCCAAGCTGACGCTCCTGCCGGACGGGCTTGCTCGCTTCGACGCTGCCCTGCACGAGCGCATCCGCACTCTGGCCAAGGCGCGCAAGGGGCCGTTGTTTCAGATCAGCGCGATCCGCAGCCAGGCCCGCTTGGAACAAGCCGATGGGGGGGACGGACTTGTTTTACTGGTCAACGGCAGCGAGCTGACCTGGGAGTGGAAACGGCTGGACTTAGCCGATCGCGCCGGACTGGCGCTCGCCATCTCACGCCCCAACCACGTCGGTGATGCGGCTGAATCGGCCTTCTGGCTGCTGGCGACTGGCCAGCGCGCCGAAGGCGAGCGTCAGCTGACCTTCGCCGATGCGTCAGGCACCGCTGCGGTGCGGGCCGCATTCAGCCAGGAACCAGTGAAAGTCCTAGAGGCTCCAGCTTCGGCACCAGCCGTCAGCCCAACAGCGCCTTGATCCACGCCGCGTCCTGGCGCAGGCGTTCCTCCGGCCGGTCGAGCGCGGAGCCCCGCTAGGGCATGACAGGTAGCAGATCCGCCTCGCCCGCAGCGAAGCTCCGGCCCTGCCACGCGGCCGCCTCCTGCCCGAGATTGGCGACGAAGGTCCACAAACGCCCGTCGCGGCCGCGCAGGCGCACGGCGCGCAAACCGTCGGAACCGTCGTCGAGGCGGACCGAGGCGTGTTCGGCGGCGGCGGCGGCGGTGCTGTCCGCATCGGCGCACAGCGCCAGCCAGCCGGCGTCGAGAATCACCGAGCCCGGGTCGACCGGGCGTAGGCCGTCCTGCCTGCCCCAGTCCAGCTCCTCGACCGCCAGACTGCGGTAGGCACCGCCTCGCCGCTGAAGCGAGCGCGAGCAAACTAGGCCGTCGGCGCCGTACAGGCCGACCGCCCCCAGAGCGTCGTCGATGCAGACCCAGCGGCCGAGCTGCTGCTGCAACTGCTGCTGCCCATCTGCGGCCGGCGGCCAGACCAGCTCGCCGGCTCCGCCCGCCGAGGCGATGCGCCGGCGAAAGCCGTTGTAGCAGTCGTTGGGGATGTGCAGGCGCAGGCCGCTGACGTGGCGTACGTACGGACGCAGACCCTCGGCGACGTGGGTCAGGCGCAGCACGCACACCGTCGCGTCATCGGGCAGCGCGACGGCGGCCAGGCGCGTCGTCGCCAGCTCCTTGCCGCTCCAGCCCTCGCTCATCTGCGAGCCGTTGCCCTCGGCGATCTCGGCCGCGCCGATCCAGCCGCCGGGCAGCGGCCGCACCCAGGACGAGCGCAGGGCGCGCTTGATGCTGTCGACCTGGTTGGAACCGCCGATCAACAGACTGAGACTTTCGTCCTCGCCGGCGAAGCGCACCGCCCCGGCCAGGTTCTCGCGCCAGTCGGCAAGCGACGAATCGCCAGGCGGCAGGCAGAGGATCTCCCCGAGGCCTTTGGCCCGCCAGCTCAGCGAGGCGAAGCGGCGCGGAGAGCGGACCAGGGCGGCGCCGTGCTCCGGGCAATGCCAAGCCGAGGTCGCTGGCGGGGACGCGCCAGCGGCGCCCAGGGCGGGGCGGAAGCGGACGTAATGCGCCAGCACCATCGCCCGGTCCGCTTCCAGCCGGGTGGAGAAGTACGGGCTCTCGTCGACCAGTTCTTGCAACCGCCGGCCAAAGAACGAGCCGTCGCCATTCGTTGCGGCCTCGCGTGCCATCAGTCCGACCAGGGCATCGGCCTGGGCCAGGGCACGGCTGTCGCTGTGGCGGTCGGCCGCGTAGAGGTAGCCGGTCAGGGCATAGTCCTGGCAGTAGGCGTAGCGCACGCGGCTATCGCCGCCGATGCGCGCCAGTCGGCCGTCATCGAAGGTCATCTGCCGCAGCACTTGCCACAGTTCCGGCTGGTGCCAGTGCAGCGCCTCCGGCACCGACCAGCCGGCCTGGCGGGCATCGAAATGCAGCAGCGCTGCATTCGAGACGCAGATCATCATGTAGCCGACGTTGAGGTAGCCGTGGTGGTCGAAGGCGTAGGAGGGGAAGAAGTTGGCGCCGTGGTGGCGCTCGCGCACCGGCTTGCCATCGAGTACGCGCTCGTCGGTGGCATCGGCGGGGATGGACACGCTGCTGACCAGGAAGTGCAGGGCCTGCTCGCGCCAGCGCGCGGCGTCGGCATGCCTGGGCAGGATGGCGGCGGCCCGCCACAGGAAGGCTCCATTCCAGACGTTCGACTCGCCGTCGTTGCGCCCCTCGCTCGCCCACAACCCGCCCTGCACGCCGGCCTGCCCACCGCGCTGGTAGTCCGTGAGCAGATAGCCGGCCTCGGTCTCGACCAGGCGGTGCCAGGCGGCGCGGTCAGCCGGCTCCAGCAGCGGCTCCAGCGAGGGCAGGGCAAAGGCCATGTGTTCGATGCCGAGGACCGAGATCCAGTTCGTACCCCAGGACTTCCCGTCGAGGCAGACACGCGTGCCAGTACGATGCGTCGCGAGCATGAAGCGGAAGGCGGCAAGCGCCCGTCCCCGCCAATGCGCCCGCTGCGCCGCGTCCAAGCCAGGATGCAATTCGGCGCAGGTGATGGCGGCGGCGAGGTATTTCTGATTGGTCTGCACCCCCCAGTGGCCGTAGCCCGTGCCGTAGCAGCCCAGACCCGGCGCCACCTGGCACCAGTCGGCCTCGCTGCGCAGCAGCCAGGCGAGCAGGAGTTCGAGGCACCTGGCGATCTGGGGATCCATGCCTGGCAGGCTAGCGGGCGGCGCAGCGGCGGCAGGGAAGGGAGCGCGCCCAAGGGGAACGGAACGACGATCTAGCCTGGCAATGCCGGCGCGACGCTGATGCTCGTCGACGATGCGCCAGGAACTGCCAAGTGCGAGTCCCGCCGGTGAGCGAGTCCAGGCACTGCGCGAACTCGCCGACGTGCGTATTCGCGTCCTGTGCACCACGCACTGGCGCAATGACGGCCGCAGCATCGTCCTGATGCCGGTCAAGCCGTTCGATTTCCTGCTCGCTCCGCTCGACGGGACCATCGATGGCGCGGTCGCCGGTCGCCCCTGCCGCATCGCCCCCGGCCAGGCCCTGCTGGTCGGCGCCGGCACCCCGCACTGCGGCCTGCGCTCGCGCGGCAGCGCCGCGATCACCGCCTGCACCATGCATCTCGACCTGCGCGACGCTGGCGACGCCCCCCTGTTGGCGCGCTGGCGCGAGCCGCTGCTGATCTGCCCAAACGGCTGGAGTGCGACCCTCGCCCGGCTGCATGCCATCGCCGACCTGCCCCTGCGTCTGCGCCTCGCCGCCCAGCATCTGCGCGGCCTCCTGCTCGCGCAAGAGGCGCCCGAACGGCTACTGGCGCCGACCGCCCGGCCGGGACGGCTGGCCGGGCTGCTCGCCCTCCTCGCCGAGCATCCCGAGCAGGCGTGGAACTCGGCCCGGCTGGCGCAGGCGGCCGGGCTCTCGCCCACCCACCTGCGCTGCGTCTTCCGCGCCGAACTGGGCTGCCCGCCCCACCGCCACCTCGTCCGCCTGCGCGTCCGCCTGGCTGGCGACCTGCTGCGCGGCGGGGCGACCGTCGCCCAGGCCGCCGCGGCAGCCGGCTTCGCCAGCGTGCGCGGCCTGCGTCTGGCCTTCCATCGCGAGCTCGGCTGCCCGCCCGGAGACCTGCGCTGGGGGAACGAATGAACGATCAGGCCGAGCTGTGCTGATGAGTAGAAGCGCCTCGACCTCGCCGACCAGGCAAAGAGGAGGGCGAATGTCAGCCCGTCTTCGCCGTGGCCGTCGCGGTGCTGGTGGCCAGCCGCGAGGAGTAGCCGGCTGCGGCTGCGGCTACGGCGCCAGCAGGGTCCTAATCCACGCCGCGTCCTGGCGCAGGCGTTCCTCAGGCCGGTCGAGCTGGGTGAAGTTCTCCACCGAATACCAGCCGGCATAGCCGGCCTGGCGCAACATGGTGGCGATCTGCGGCCAGGCGACGTCGCCTGGCTCGACCAGCGGCGTGATTGGCATGTCGAGCATCGAGCCGTTGACAGGCTGCTCGCGTCGGCGGAAGCAGCGCTGCTTGACATGCACGTGCGCAAGGTGTCGGCCGAGGATGTCGATCGCCATCGGCAGCGACTCGTTGCCTTCGCCGATCGTGTTGGCTGCATCGAGGATGACGCCACAGCCGGCGGTGGGCAGGCCTTCGAGGATGCGCATCGCGCTGCTCGCCGAGGGGGACAGGGTGTGGTCGTGCAGCTCGATGCTAAAGCGAACGCCCTCGCCGACGCCGATGATGGCCAGTTCGCGCCAGGCGGTGCGCTGCGCCGTCAGCTGAGCGGCATAGCCCAGCTGCGGGTCGTGGCCGGGGATCGTCGCGCGGATGACTCCGGCGCCGAGGCGGCGGGCGATGGCGACCAGTCGACGATGTGCAGTCAACTCCTGCGCCTGGTGGTACGAGGCAATGGCCGCTAGCTTCAGACCGTGGCGTTGCAGCCCCGCCTCAAGCTCTGGCAGCATCGCCTCGACGGCATCGACACTGATCACAGCAAGGTTGTTACTCCAGCAATTGGCCGGTTTGGCCGGATCGGCGACGTGCGGCTTGACCCCGAGCTCGATGCCCTCGTAGCCAGCCGCGGCCAGGCGCGGCAGCAGGTCGAGGAGCGGGTACCACGGGGTGCAGGCGGTAAATATGGAGATCATGGTCGTTCCTGGGAGTGCGGGCCGCTGGTCCGCCAGTCGCCCCGGGCGGCCCGCCCGGGGTTGGTGGCGAATAACCCTGGCCGGGCCGGCCAGGGTGAAGGGCGGCCGAGCCGGCCGCGCTCCCAGGTCATGCCATCGTCGCCAGCATTGCTTCTGTCACCGGAAACCGCAGCGGTTCGCCACGGATCACGCGCAGGCATTCGTCGATCGCTAGTTCGCCCATGCGGCGGATCTCGCCGCTGCTGCTGCCAGCGAGGTGGGGCGAGAGGTGCACGTTGGGCAAGTCCCAAAACGGGCTGTTGGCGACCGGCGGCTCGGGATCGGTGACGTCGAGGTGGGCGGTGATGCGGCCGGTCTGCAGTTCGGCTATCAACGACGGTTCATGCACCAGGGCGCCGCGCGCCGTGTTGATGAAGGTGGCGCCGTCTCGCATCGCCTGGAAGAACGGCGCTGCCAGCATGTGCCGGGTGGCCGGGATGTTGGGCGCGTGCAGGCTGATGACCTGGCACTCGCGGGCGAGTTGGACCAGATCGCTCTGTCGGTGGCAGCCGTGCGCCGCTAGGTCGGCATCTGTGGCGTAGGGATCGTAGACGTCGACCAAAAGATCCGTTTCCCGTAACTTTTCGGCGACGATGCGGCAGATCGCTCCGAAGCCGATCAGGCCGACCCGGGTCCGGTAGTTGCCAGCATGGGCCTGGGCGCCGACGTGCTTGCGCTGCGTCCGCATCGCAGCGACGGCCGGGAACCAGGTCTTGTTAGCCAGAGTGATCAGCGCCACCGTCACCTCGGCTACCGGCACTGCGTTGGCATGCATGGCGGTGGTAACAAGCACGCCGCGGGCGTAGCTCTCCAGTGTCACGAATCCCTTCACCGAACCGGCGGCGTAGCAGGCGGCACGCAGGCGCGGCGCCTTGGCGAGGAAGACGGCATCCAGCTTGGGCATGCCCCATGAGCTGAGCAGGATGTCGCTGACGGCCAGTGCGGCGTCGGCACCAGCGGCGTCGAGATCGCCAAGCACGCGCACCTCGGCGACGGCGCGCAAGCGGGCGAGGTCCTCGTCGGTGAAGAAGCGGCCGTGTTCTTTGGTAGGGTGAGTGATGGCGACTATGGTCATGTCAGCGTCCTGTCCCAGCGCGGTCAGGCCACCCCTGCGGGAAAGCCACCCCGGCAGCCTAACCACTGGATCGGCCCCGAGCCACTGCGAGACTCGGAACCACGGTATGGGAAACGGCAGTCGATCGATTCCGCCCTTGACCTCTGGCACACCCAGCCCACGGCAGCCTCTGGCCTTGAACGGGGCCTTAGCCGAGCTGGAAGCGGCGCGCCTGCGGCCCATTTGCGCGTGGTGGTGGCGCATGGGCAGCGATTGGGAGATGCGTCCGCGGGTGATGGCGAACGGCATACTCTACATCCCCATTGATCGCGTCGTCGAGGTTACGGTGGGTGATGCCCAGGCGCGCATCGCGCCTGGGCGCCTGGCGGTGATGCCAGCGGGCATCACCCAGGCCGCGCGGTATGCCGGACGGCCGCCGCGGCGCTTCGATCTGCTCTGTCTGCATTTGACCTGCGACGATGCGCACGGGCTTGATCTGCTCCGCCGACTACCGTGCCGCTTCTTCGACGTTCCTGGATGGCCCGGCAGCCTGCCGCAGCTGCGTCGACTCGCCGAGTTGCTGCATGCCGGCGGTGCGGATGGTGTGGCGATGGCAGGCATCGGTTTACGCGGCCTGCTCGCCGACCTGGTCATCGAGGCTGGCGGGTTGGCGGTCCAGGCCGAACCTGATCCGCGCATTGCCAGCTGCCTCGCGCGTATCTCTGCCGATCCAGCGGGTCGACTCAGCATCGGCGAACTGGCATGCGAGGCCGGAGTCAGCCCACGTCGTCTGCGTGATCTGTTCCGCAGTGCGACGGGTGTGGCGCCCAAGGATTTCCAGATCCGCACCCGTATTGCTGAAGCCACCCGTCTGCTCACCGATCCAACTCAGCGGGTCAAGGACGTCGCCCAGCGCCTCGGCTTCGCCAGCGATCACGAGTTCCACGCCTGCTTCCGTCGGGTTCTGGGGCTCACCCCCACGGCCTGGCGGCATGGTTCCTCGGGTGCCTGAGCGCCAGTGCCCTGGAGAAATCCAGCGGATCGGCTATTGGCGATCCGATCGGGCATGCTGCGGGTCATAACGGACTCGCGATATCTGGCCTCCACCCCATGCATGGGTGTCCCGCCCCAGGAGCTCAGCTGGTCACGAACCTCCGGTAAAGCATTCTCGTCCTGTCCACTTCATGCACCCATCGACCGGAGCCGGGCAAAATGCTTGAGTCCCGGTCGACCTCCACCAGCCTCTCCACGCCCATGGCCACGGAACCATCGTCCAGCCCAGACCAGCAACCGGCCGAGCGCGGCCAGGCCAAGTCGTTCACGCTCAAGGCGCTGACGCTCGGTCTAATCCTATCGCTATTCGTGGTCGTCATGGCGTGGTTCAACGACCAGTACCTTGGTCAGTCGCCGGCGATCGGCAATTTCCTGCCAGCGCTGCCGTTCGGTATCGCGCTCTTCCTGGTGTTGGGATGGAACCCGACGCTCGGTCGATGGTCCGTCCTGCGCCTGTCGACTCGCGAGCTGGCGGTGGTCTTCGGCCTAACCCTGATGGTCTCGTGGCTGCCGACGTCCGGTTTCCTGCGCTATTTTCAACGCGCTGTCGTCACTGCCCAGGTGCAGGCCGATAGCCGTCCGGAATGGCGAAAGGTCGACGTCCTCGGGCACATGCCGACGCAGTTGTTTCCCCTCGGCGGAGCGCCTGAAGTATCTGCCCTGGGTGGTGCCATCGAGGCCGAACGCAGCGCCCTGGCAGCGGGAACGCTGACTGCCGATCTGGCCATCGCCAAGGTCGACGCGGCCGCCTACGCGGCTGCCCTTGACCTAGCCGCCCTGGTTCCGCCCAAGATGTGGCGCGACGAGGATCAGGAACTAGTCCGCGCGAACACCCAGCGCTCACTCGAGCGTGCGGCAGGACACGATCCGACTCGTTGGGCCTCGGCTGGCGAGTTGCTGAAGGGGATTCCGAAAACGCTGGCGACCGATAATGCCGCGGCTCCGGCCTCCTGGAGCCTGGCCCGTCAGCGTCTCAATGTGGAATTCTCCCAACGCATCGGCCCAGCGACCAAAGAGTATGAGCGCGTCTACACCGGTATGACCCAGGGTCTGCCGGTTGGCGATGAGACGCTGCCTTTTTCGCAGACCCCTTTCGCCGCGTGGATTCCGGCCCTCGCATTCTGGCTACCGCTGGTCCTGCTGATGACCCTCGCCTTGGTCATGCTGCAACTGATCGTGCATCGCCAGTGGTCGCATCACGAGCAGTTGAATTATCCGATCGCCGCCGTTGCGACCTCGCTGATCCAACGCCAATCGGGGTCACTCATCAGTGACATTTTTCGGGCCCGCCTGTTCTGGTTTGGCGTGGTCCCAATCTTTGCCGTCCACTTGCTCAACTATTGTGCCGTGTGGTTCCCGGGATGGGTGCCTAACATTACCTTGCGCTGGGGCCAGTGGGATGTTGTGCACAGTGTCTTTCCGTCGGTTAGTCAGGCTGGTGGTTCCAGCGCGCTTGGTTTCGGAGCGATCTTCTTTTCCGTCATCGGTCTAGCCTTTTTCATCAGCTCCGAGGTGTCCTTCAGCATGGGCATCGCCGGGTTCGTGGTCGTCATCTTCAATGTCATGTTCTACGCCAAGACTGGCACCACGACCGACCTTCCTTCGGCACGTAGTGGCGCCTACATCGGCTATGCCCTGATCCTGCTGTATACTGGCCGGACCTATTATTGGGCAGTCGCACGCAAGGCGCTCGGCCTTGCCGGCGGAGCCTCTGGTGATCACGCTGAGCCGGTGTGGGCAGCGAGGCTGTTCCTGTTGGCGTTTGCCGGCTTTACCGCCGTGCTGGTCGGTGCTTTCGGTATCGACTGGTTTGTCGCCCTGGCCTACGCCTTGACCCTCATGGTGTTCTTCCTCGTCTTCACCCGCGTGGTGTGCGAGACCGGCGTCCCGTTCCTGCAGGCCGGCTGGCAGCCAGCACAGTTGATGACGAATGTCCTTGGCGTCAGCGCGATTGGTGCTGCTCCGTTGGTCATGATCCACTACTTGGGCGTGGTGCTGTCGCAGGATCCCCGCGAATGCTTTATGCCTTTTGCTGCCAACGCCCTGAAGGTGGGTGAGAATACCGGCGTAAAACGCATGCGTCTGGCCTGGGTCGGCTTTGCCGTCATCGCGGTTGCCTTGGTCGTAGGCGTCATCGCCACCTTGTGGGGCATGTATAACTTTGGATCGACCAAGGATGGTTGGGCCCAGATGGTCGTCGGCATCAATGTCGGTGAAGCCACCCGCGGCGTGAACACCCTGGTCGAGACCGGGCAATATGCGTCCACCACCGCTGCCAGTGGGCTTGAGAAGCTGCCATTGATCGCCGAGAACGTCGGCAAAGCCAAGGAGCTCTCGTGGATGGCATTCGGCATGATCACGGTGGTGGTCTTCGCCGTGATCCGCTTCCGCTGGGCGGGGTTCTACATCCATCCGGTACTGTTCCTGGTCTGGGATACCTACCCCGCCGCGCAGGTTTGGATGTCGTTTTTCTTCGGCTGGATGGCTAAGGAACTGGTGGTGCGGTTCGGCGGCGGACGGGTCTACCAGAACCTTAAACCGCTCTTCATAGGGATCATTGTCGGTGAGCTGGCGGCGGTCGTGGTCACCTTGACGGTCGGCTGGATCTACCATCTCACCACGGGTCTTCTGCCAAAGACCATGGGAATCTTCGCGGGTTGATCATGGCGCATCCCCCCATCGACGTCCGTGCCCAGACCCAGCTGTCGCTGGCCCGCACCTTCGGGCTGTGCCTGAAGGGTATCCGGCACCGCCTGTTCCGCTCTGTGCTGACCACCATGGTGATCATCCTGGCGGTAGCATTCTTCATGAACCTGCTGGCCGACAGCGTGATCGCCAAGTCGGTCGACGGCGGGGTGCGTCTGGAACTGCGCGACTTGCGCAAGTCGGCAGTGGCTACCGATCTGTGGTTCGGCCGGCCCAATGCGAATCTGCTGGCTGGTCGTCTGGCCAATCCGGCGACGCCTTTGGCCGACTATGCGGCCATCGCTGACTGGAAGCCGGAGCGATTGTCCGCTCTGGCCGCCGCCTGTGCCCGCGAGCGCGACATCATCG
The DNA here is from genome assembly GCA_038318565.1 of Planctomycetota bacterium. GTDB lineage: Bacteria > Planctomycetota > UBA11346 > UBA11346 > UBA11346 > UBA11346. Next base: position 11,422 of record JBBQCI010000051.1, on the reverse strand, counting down.
GATGGATCGGTCGCCAGGATGCTGGCACCCGTGCCATGTTGGTACGCCGAGCGAAGGATGAGGAAATCCTGGCCTGGCTGGCCCCGGCCGATCGCTGGCAGTCTTTCGCCGCAGCCGCCTTGCGCATCCGCGCCGATCGCCTGCCGCTGACTCTCGATCAGGTCCGCGCAGCGGTCGACGCTGCCCCGGCCACCGCCGTCGAACTAACCGCCTTGATGCAGGATTGGCACGTGCGTATCTCCGCCCTCGAAGCGGACGTGATGCGACTGAGCGGGGGTGTCGATCGTGACGCATGGGTTGCCTGGCTTGCCGGGACCAAGTCCGACGAGTTGAGCGCCTTCGTCGATCTGCTCGCGGCGCATGGATTCGGCAGGCTGCATACGGTTGCCGCCGTCAGCGATCTGCAGGCGGCCCTACGCATCGACCGCTTGCGCGACGAGGTGATCAGCGGGCTCGCCTCCGAGGGTGGCCGCAGTCGGTGGCTGTCGGAATTTCGCACCAAGCTGACCCTCGACGAGAAGATGCTGTCGCTATCCGATCCGCGCATGGTCACAGTGCTCGGCAACAGCATTCAGCGCGAAGACCTGCTGAATCTTGATGATCATATTGCAAACGAACGCCGGTTGCTGGCCCGCGAGAAGGCCCTGGCAGGCAAGATCGATCCTGATGGAGGGCTGGTCTCCACCCGTCAGGCGTTCCTGGTCGCGATCTCCTTCCTCGTCTGCATGGTCGGCATCGCCAATGCCATGCTCATGGCCATCACCGAGCGATTCCGCGAAATCGCGACGATGAAGTGCCTTGGCGCCACCGACGGATTTATCCTCACCCAGTTCCTCATGGAAGCTGGCATCCAGGGGGCGGCTGGTGGAGCAATGGGCATGGTCCTCGGCCTGCTGCTGTCCTTGGCCAAGGGTGGCTGGCTGTACGGCGGACATATGTTGTGGTATTTCCCAGCTGGCGGCCTTGTGCTCTGCGGGCTGGCCTGCATTGGCGCCGGTCTGCTGCTGGCGACACTGGCCTCGATCTACCCATCGTGGATCGCCTCGCGCATGGCGCCGATGGAAGCGATGAGGGTCGAATGAATACTTTTCTATTCAGGGGCTGCGCCCCTACGTCTCTTCGGTCCTACGCCCGGGCTTTGTCGCGACTCTGGATCGTCGCAGGCTCCGGAACCATGGCAGCATCGGCTGCGCCGATGGTAAGCCGCCACCGCCACCGCCGCTCGGCGCCCGCTCCATCGCTAGGCGATGGAGCCCCCATGGGTGGGAGCCGTCGATGACCGCTCTGCCCGACGCCCCGGCCTTTGACGCGGCAGCTTACGCCGAGGGTAAGCACATCCTGGTGCGCGCCCAGGGCGTGGCCAAGACGTACCAGCGTGGGGCCGAGACGACCCACGCCCTGCGTGGCATCGATCTCGAGATCTTCCGTGGGGAATACATCTGCGTGATGGGGCCGTCCGGCTCGGGCAAGAGCACCTTCTTCAATATGGTCGGCGGACTCGACTCGCCGACCGCCGGGCGTGTGTTCATCGACGAGGTGGACATGGCGCAGCTGAATGCCCAGGAACTGGCCTTCCTGCGCTGCCGCAAGATCGGCTACGTCTTCCAGAGCTACAACTTGAATTCGGTGATGACGGCGCTCGAGAACGTCACCCTGCCGATGACCTTCGCCGGCATGCACGCGGATGAATCGCGCGAGCGCGGCATGAAGCTGTTGGAGATGGTCGGACTCGGCGAGCGCTGGAGCCACCGGCCCAAGCAGATGTCGGGCGGTCAGCAGCAGCGCACCGCAATCGCCCGCGCCCTGGCCAACAACCCCAGCCTGCTGCTGTGCGATGAACCGACCGCGAACCTCGACTTCGCCTCGGGCAAGGAGGTCCACCGCATCCTGCGCGAGCTGAACTCCAAGGGCACGACGATCATTTGCGCCACCCACGACCATGAGATGCTCGCGGTATCCAGCCGCATGGTGTGGATTGCCGGCGGGCTGATCGACCGCATCGCGGTGACCACCGATGTGAAGATCGAAAAGGCCAGCCTCGGCGACATCGATGACAACGGCTCGACCATGCGCGTGCCCCAGCAGCCGCCCGGAGTGCCACATGCATAGGTTGCTGATCGTCCTGATTGCACTCGTCGGATTGCTGCCGGCCGCGGAAGGCGACGCCTATCGTCGGGTGATGGCGGCGGTCGACGGCCATCACAACCGCCTGCCGGGTTCCCCTGGCTGGAATGCTCTGGCGGATTCGGTCGAGAGTGTTCTGCGCGATGGTGGTTTGTCACCAGAACGCCTGACTTACGCGACCCTGGTGCCGAAGACCCTGGTGTGCAAGCTAGAGGTCGACGGAGTGCAGGTTCCAGGACTGTTGGCGATGGCCCCCAACGGTGTCGTTCCGCCGACCTCGTGGGGCCGACCGGTCGAAGGTCCGCTGGTGTGGCTGGGCGGCGGCTCGCTCGCGGACATGCGCGGCCTGCAGGTTGCCGGATCGATCTCCGTCTTGCGCATGGACAGTTCGAACATCCAGCAAGTGTTCGCCCAAGGCGCCAAGGCGGTGGTGGTGGTCGGGGCCGATGCGAGCCAATGGCAGGCCGCCCGTCTGTTTACTGAGGCGCCGATCGCCTCGCCTCGCGCCTGGTTGTCGCAGTCGGCAGCCGAGGCCGCCGGACTGACGTCCAATAGCGGGACGCCGCGGGTGGCCAAGCTACACATCGATGTGCGCTGGGCTGATGCCGAGGCCGCCGATATCTGGGCGATGATCCCGGCTGCCGCAGCTGCCTCCAAAGAGCGTGCCGGTCAGACCATCGTGCTGGCTGCCGAACTGGCCACATCGGGCGCCGTTCCTGAGCTGTGCCCAGGTCGACGGGAAGCGGCGAATGCCGCGCTGCTTGCTGAGTTGGCCTTGCGTTTGTCCCAGCAGCGTCCGGATCGCAACATCCTGATCTGCTTTCTTGGCAGCCACTACGGTGGCCAAGATGGCGCTCGACAACTGTACTGGGTGGTCAACAAGGTCATCCGCGGATCGAAGGAGGATGACACCATCGCCTCTCGCGTCGTCTGGACGGACGAACAGATCGCGGTGCAGACCCGGCGCCTGGACATGCTCTCCAAGTCGGATCTGTTGCAGCAGTCGGGCGATGACGCGTTCTGGCTGCGCGAGCGCATTCGTCGCGAACTGACCGCCCGGGTGAATAACCTAAACTACGACTACCGGCACGCGAACCTCTCCGCCAAGGAGCTGTCGGTGAAGGGCGATACGGCCGGAGCTGGACGTCTGGATGCCGATGCCAAGACGATCAGGGCCAGGATCGCCAAGCTCAATGACATGCGCCGGCAGATCCACGAGCGCACCGTCGAGGACGCGGAAACCTGGAAGACGTTGACGTCGGCCGTCGCCATCGAACTGGACGGGCTGCTCAAAGGGCTGGAGGCCGATCGGGGGCGGCTGGCCGCGGCCGGCAAGCTCGAGACGGCCTTGACCGGCAAGGCGATTATTGCGCACGCCGGTATCGATCTTGCCGTTGCCGACCGCCCGTGGCTGGCCAATCCATTTGGTATCGAATGCATGACGCTGGAGCAGGGTCCAGCCAAGCCCGGCAATTTGGTCAAGCACATCGACGCCTGGCAGCAAGCGTGGGATCGAATCGCCACTGAACACACTGGTCCATTGCGCATGCGCTCGCCTGACCTTTCGGCCTCCTACGGCTATGAGAAGCTCAGCCAGCCGCGCCGCCGGCAGGTTGCCTCGGTAGTACCACTGAGCATGGGCCTGATGGGTGCCCAGTTGGTCACTCAGGGCGATCCGCTGGATGGCGATGAGATGCCACGCGGCGAAGCTGCTCCTGACCTGCTGCCGGCGGCTGGTCCGTTGGCCGGCTGGGTGCGTTCGCTGGCCGGCGTCGACCTGCCATTGAAAACCGGATACAATGTTGCAACCCGTTATGACGAGAAACTGGTCTGGCGGTGGGGCGGATCCAGCTGGAAAGGTCTGCGCGTCGACAGACTCTCGCCAGGCTCTGAAGAAATCGCTGGTCCCGCAGCAGGTTCAATCCTGTTTGTCAATCAGCCCAACAGGCTTGGCCCTGATGCGACCGATGCCGAAGTCGTTTGCGGCCGCTACAACGGCCCGATGGCGAGGGTTAACTCTGCGGGCCATGTCTTCTGCCCACACGTCAACGACCAATGGATTCTCCAGCGCGTGTCTGCTATCGGCTTCGGCGAGGATGGTGCGCCGCGGGCGTTGCATGATGGCGAGAACTCCACCGGCGCGATGGCATTCAACATCCGCCTGTTCACCGGCTTTGGCAATGCTCATTATATCCCGTTCAATCCGCAGGATTACAGCAGCCAGACATCACTGAGCCGCTTGGTTGGCCGGACCGATTCGACGGTCAAACGTGAGTTCGGCCGCGAGGGTACCGGTGGGGTGAGCTTCTACAGCAACGAGGAACGGGCCTATAAGCTGATTGGCAGCGGCCTCTTCCTGCTTGGCTCAACCGAGGAGCGAGTCACCGGTGCCGGACTGTATCCCGATGCCCAGGCCATGCTGTCCACCGATGTGCTGCGTACGTCGGCACATGATGCGGCCCTGCTGAACGGCCAGCGCCTCGCCATCCTGCGCAGCAAGAATCTGGTCAACCGTCCGGTCGAACGCGTCCATGCCGATTGCCTGGACCATCTTGAAAGCGCCAAATCGGCGCGCGAAGAGGGGGACATTCGCTCGGCCGCCGCCCACGAGGCTATCGCCGCTGTGCTGGCATCACGGGCCCAGGCGCCACTCCGGGAGGGTGCCAACGACCTACTCAAGGCAGTCGTCATTCTGCTCATCCTGTCGATCCCGTTCGCCTTCTCGCTCGAGCGACTGGTGCTTGGAGCGGTGTCGATCTACCGGCAGATCCTGGGTTTCGTCGGCATCTTCTTGACCACCTTTACGATCCTGTACTTCACCCATCCGGCGTTCGCCCTGGCGAATGCACCGCTGATCATCTTCCTTGCCTTCGTGATCATCTTGTTGTCGGCCTTCGTAATCAGCGTGGTGATGGGCAAGTTCAAGCATGAGTTGAAGGCGATGCAGGGCCTGTCGCAGAAATCTCACTCCGCGGGCAATGCTAATTCGACGGCTTTCGCTGCGATCATCATCGGCATTGCCGGGATGCGCAATCGGCCGCTGAAGACCTTTCTGACCGCCAGCACGGTCACCTTGCTGACCTTCACCATCCTGGTGTTCGCCTCCTTTGAGAGCGGTAGCGCGGTGGTCGAAACCTACCTCGGCCGTAGTCGCGGAATCGACCGCATCGAAGTGCACCAGCCATCCTTCCTACGCATCCCAGATCGCTTGGCGGACGCCATCGAATCGCTGCATGGCGACCAGTTTACCGTGCTGCGTCGGACTGCCAGCCTACGCGATCCGATGGCGAACAACGAGACTGAAAGGCAGCAGGTCAACGTGCTTCTCGATCCGGCCACCGGCAAGGCGGTTGCGCTTGATGCCTTGCTAGGGCTCGATGCTCGCGAGATACCACGCCTGCCTGCTGGCCTGTTGGTGGTCCCGGCGGCGGGCGGCGCTCACCCTCCGTTGTGGCTGTCCGAGACCATAGTAGCCCGCCAACGCCTGGAGCCGGGCTCAGAAGTGCGTATCCGGGGTGCGATCTTCACCCTGGCCGGCAGCTTCAAGGACGAGTCGCTGAAGGCGGTCGAGAATATTGACGGTACTCGCCTGACTCCACCCGATTTCGAATCGACCTTCGCCGCACTGGGCAGCCAGTCGGTCGGCAACCAGAGTTCGTTCAACCAGGTGGTGCAGAACCTGCCAACTAACTCATTTATCTTCTCATCGCCCGCCCTGACCGCCATCACCACCAATGAAGCGGTACTGCAACTGGGTGGCATGACTAACGTTCTCATGCTCTACCCCCAGGCCACCGCCGACATCGCCCGGACCGCCGGCGATATCGCGGCGAGCTTCAATGGACCGATATACGCGACCAGCGGCGAGGGATCGCGCCGGTTCTACTACACCCGCGAGGTCACCGGAGGTGGCTTGGGCGACTTGATCGTGCCCCTACTGCTCGGTGGGCTGATCATTTTTTCCAGTCTCCTCGGTTCGATCGTGGATCGGCAAAAGGAGATCTTCACGTACAGCGCGCTTGGGCTCAGCCCCCGCGATGTCGGCATGCTCTTCTTCGCTGAAAGCGCAGTGATCGCTGTGGTCGGCGGCATGGGTGGGTACCTGATCGGACAAGGAGCCTCGAAGCTGCTGAACACGCTTGGAGAACACGGCCTGATCAGCGTACCGGACATGAATTTCAGCTCGATGTCGTCGCTGATCACCATTCTGGTAGTCATGCTGATGGTTCTGCTATCGACCATATATCCGGCCCTGATGGCCAGCCGCAGCGCCAACCCGGGCATCAATCGCGCCTGGAAAATGCCCAAGCCGGTTGGCGATCGCCTGGAATTCACCTTCCCCTTCACGGTGCCAGAGAAGAGCTTTGGCGGCATCGTTGCTTTCGTGCGCGAACATTTCGGCAACCATAGCGACGCCTCGCTAGATGTCTTCGCTGCCAAGGAGGTCGCGCTTTTCCAGGTCGACGGGAACCGTGTCGGCATCCGCTCGGAGATCGCGCTGGCGCCCTTCGACCTGGGGGTCTACCAGCGCTTCACCATGAGCACCCGGCCCAGCGATATCGCTGGCATCGACGAGGTTGTGGTAGTGATCGAACGGCTCAATGGCGCGCAGGCCACCTGGCTGCGCGGCAACCGCACTTTCATCAAGGACCTGCGCGAGCAGTTCCTGGTCTGGCGTTCACTCCCACCCGAGGCCGTCGAACACTACCAATCCGAGGCTGGCCGTGTGCTGGCCGAGGCAGCTGCAGGAGGCGCTCATGGCCAGGGTTGATGCTGAACTGGAGCGCTATCGCCAGTTGATGACGCCGCCGGGGACCTTCAGCGAAGGCTTCTCGGTCGGATCCGTATTGGGCGTGTTCCTGGTGGCGATGGTCCTAATCCCCGGCGCGCTGTACATGCAGCTGCTGGCCGGCCAAGGAGTGGGCTCGGCGGCGCAATGGGTGACCCTGATCCTGTTCCTGGAAGTAGCCAAGCGGGCGAATGCGAAACTCGGCCGGGCGCAGATCTTCGTGCTCTTCTATATGGCCGGTACCTTCGCTTACCAAAGCGTGCAAAGTACACCGCTGTGGAACCAGTTCCTGGTGCGCAGTGAAGCTGCCTTGTCCTTCGGTCTTGCCGGTCAGTTCCCCGACTGGTTCGCACCGAGCGATCCGGCTGCCTATGAGACGCGTAGCTTCCTCTCGAGTGCCTGGCTGCCGGCCATCGGCCTGATGGTCTTCCGCAGCCTGTTTACCCGGCTGGATTCGGCGGTGGCGGGTTATGGATTGTTCCGGCTGGCCAGCGACGTCGAGAAGCTGCCGTTCCCGATGGCCCCGATTGGCGCCCAGGGCATGATGGCCCTGGCTGACGACCTTGATGGCCAGGATCGTAGCGGCGGCTGGCGCTGGCGCGTGTTCTCAATTGGCGGAGCGCTCGGTCTGATTTTCGGTCTCGTTTATCTTGGTCTGCCGACCCTGTCGGCCAATCTCCTCGGCGAAAATTTCAAATATAGCATACTGCCGATCCCGTTTGTGGATTTCACCCAATACACCCGGGAGATTCTGCCGGCCACGGCAACAGGTCTCAGCTTCGATTTCACCCAGTTGATCATCGGCATGGTGCTGCCGTTCTGGGCCATGGTCGGTTCGTTTCTTGGCCTGATCGTCACCTTCGTGATGAATCCGATTCTTTATCACACCGGCATCCTGCGCAGCTGGACGCCAGGCGATTCGACGGTCGAGACAATGTTCAAGAACAATGTCGATTTCTACCTAAGTTTCGGCATCGGCATCTCGCTGGCTGTCGCGGTGGTCGGCATCTGGGGGATGGTGCGCGCCCTGCGCAACAAGCGCGAGTTGGATGCAATCGAACTCGCCGCAGGCCGCACCGTGGCCGGGCTGCCCGAAGGCCGTGGCGATATCCCCAACCGGTGGGTACTGGCGATCTACCTTATCTGCACCCTACTCTACATCGGCGTTTCCGGCTGGCTGGTCGACTGGCATACCGGCGTGATGCTGGTGCTGGTATTCTTCGGTTTCGTCTACACGCCGCTGATCAGCTATGTGACCGCCCGGCTGGAGGGTATCGCCGGCCAAGTGGTCGAAATCCCGTTCATCCGCGAGCTGTCGTTGATCGTATCCGGTTATCAAGGCGTGGCGGTGTGGTTCATCCCCATCCCGCAGGCAAACTATGGTACCCAGACCGTTCTGTACCGCCAGGCTGAGCTGACCGGCACCAAATTCACCTCGCTGTGGAAAGCGGAGGCGGCGGTGTTCCCAGTCATGATGGTGATGACGCTGGTCTTCGCATCGTTCATCTGGGGTCTCGCCGAGATCCCCTCCGCAGTCTATCCCTATGCCCAGCAGATCTGGGAACTGGACGCGAAGAACGCATGCTTGGTGTTCTCATCCACGTCTGGTGGCTACAGCCAGTTCCAAGAAGCCCTGTCCGGACAAGTGGTAGGCATCGGCCTGGTGGTCGGCACCGTCCTGTTCGGTGCTCTCAGCGCGGTAGCTGCCCCAGTAACGTTGTGCTACGGTCTGGTGCGTGGCATCGGTCAGACCATGCCGCACGTGATCATCCCGCAGATCATTGGCGCCCTAATTGGCCGCTACTATTTCGAGAAGAAGATGGGCCTGATGTGGGGCCAGTACGTGCCGGTGCTGGCGGCCGGCGTCTCCTGTGGCTTCGGCCTCGTGTCGATGCTGTGCATCGGCATTGTGTTCCTCGCCAAGTCCGCAAACGCCCTTCCCTACTGACACCATGGCAGATTCCATCGTCACGGTCAGCGGTCTCGACAAGGTTTACAAGAGCGGCGCCGAGGAGGTGTACGCGCTGCGCGGCATCGAACTGAGCATCGAACGAGGCGAATATCTCGCGATCATGGGTCCGTCCGGTTCGGGCAAGTCGACCCTGTTTAACATGGTTGGCGCCCTCGACCGTCCATCACGCGGCGAAATCATGGTCGGTGGCGTGTCGCTGCCAAAGCTGTCGTCGACCGAGCTGAGCTATTTCCGCGGCCGGCACATCGGCTACGTGTTCCAGAGCTACAACCTGATCCCATCGTTGACCGCACTCGAAAATGTCATGCTGCCGATCATCTTTCTCGGCGCGTCCGACGCCGAGGCGACCCGGCGGGCAAGCGAAGTACTCGACTACGTCGGTCTGGCCGATCGCATGACCCATACGCCTGGCGAGCTGTCGGGCGGCCAGCAGCAGCGCGTGGCGATCGCCCGCGCCCTGGCGAACAAGCCGACCATCCTGCTGGCCGACGAGCCGACCGCGAATCTCGACCTAAAGACCGGCGAGATGATCATCGACATTTTCAAGAAGCTGTCGACCGAACTCGGCGTCACCGTCATCTCCGCGACCCACGACCACAAGATGCTCGCTGTATCCGACCGTATTGTGTGGATCAAAGGCGGCCAGGTCGACAAGATCCGCAAGGTCAGCGAGATGAACATCAGTACGGGCAGCATCGGCCACTGATCGCCGGTCTGTGCAGCACCGCTGGCTCCAGGATTGTGATCGTTTTGCCGCTTTGCCCTGATGGCAGATCCCCTAAATGGACGCCATCGCATGACCTCCAACCTCGCCTGGCACGGTTTTTCATTTACCCTGCCGCACGGTTGGGAAATCACTGCTTATCGGCTCGATCCGCGGCGTGGGGAATTCCGTTTCCATCAACGGCTGATCGACCGAGCGCAATTGACCTGGGTGCGCATGGCTGGTCGCCCGGATATAGAGGGCCTAGCCCGCGACATCACCGATCGCCAACTGCGCTCGGCAGGCCGCGACAAGGTTGGAGCAGAGGTTGTAAAGCACGGACCATGGCTGGTGGCGCATGCCGCCCGTGGTGAACCGTTCCAGGCGCTCACGTGGATTGCTCACGATCAACGCTTGCTGCATTGGACCTTTCCGGCCTGGGAGGGGGATGATGCAGACCTGCCGTGGCGTACCTTGCTCGCATCGCTGGTGGCTGATCCGGGCGACACCTTGCGCTGGGAGCTGTTCGGTACGGCAGTCCTGCTTCCGCGCCGCTTCGCAGCGGTCGAGGTTGATGCCCGGCCAGGCGTGGTGCGGATCGAATATGCTGACAGCGCCGGCGTCAGCGTGACCGTGCGCCGATTCGGCCTCGCGCGATCCCTGCTGGCCGAGCGACAGCTGTCGTCGTGGTTGCGACGCAGCATGTTTGCCGACAAGGGCAGGATCGACCAGGTGCAGGAGACCGTGCGTGGCGGCTGTCCCGCGGTGCGTGCGGCGTTCAGCATCATCGGGGAACGCACGTTCGATCGGGTCGCCTGGCGGCGTTGGCCCGGAGAGGCATGGTGGTGGCACGACGAGGCCCGCAACCGCATCCTGGCGATTGAGCAGGTCGGTCCGCCGAAGGCCCCACGAGTGGAGTTCAGCCATGCCGGCTAGTCCGATCATGTCGCCGCTCGACCAGTTAAAGCTGGTCCCCTTGCGCAATGCCAAGGTGCGCCTGATTGAAGAGACGGCTGTCCGCGCCATCCTCGAAGTCGATGTGACGTATCCGCGCTGGTTTGGACCAGTGCCCCGACTGCTCAAAGCCAAAACCGCCAAGAAGGTGTCGCTCGATGGTATGGCCCTGCTTATGTGGCAACGAGTCGATGACCGGACGTCGCTGGGTCAGATCGTCGACTGGCTGGCCAGCAGCGAGCAGCTCGACTTCAACGAAGCGCGCCTGCTGACCCTGCAGTTCCTGCGCAACCTGTCGATGCGCGGCTTGGTCGTGCTGGGCGACCGCACCGGATTGGGCTGATCAGGTTCGCATGGACCTAGCCAAGACTACACTGCGATTGGCCTAACGTGAGGCCGTCGAGGAGGTGTCCGCTACGGCTTGTCCCTCACATGGGACGGATGTACTATTGACCATGATCGGACGACTTACGCTACTCTGCTTGCTGGCCACCCTGTCAGCCGGCGAGTCGATGGTGGTCGAAGTCCCGCGGTCGGACGGGCCGTTACGGATCACTTTGGATCCGACAGCCTTTGAGGTTACTGCACCGGCAATTACAGGTCTACCCATTGCGCCAACTGCCTTGCGTGCAGCAGCCATGCGGCTCACGCCTGCCGCTGCCGCTGCCACTGCGATACGTGGGGTCGGTCAGCATGGGCAACCCCTGCTCGTGACCCGACAACTGGTTGTCCGTCTCGCTGAGCACGACCTAGCAGGCCACGGACTGCGCCTGGTCGGCCGGTTCGACTGGAATCCCGAACTATTGGTAGTCGAGCCGGTCGCCCCCGGTCCACTTGCTGGGCTGCAGTCTGGTGCTGACCTGCGCGCCCGTGGCATCGC
>JBBQCI010000050.1:0-29274 GCA_038318565.1 Planctomycetota bacterium | reverse complement strand
TTACACGGTTTAGACCCTCCATATATTTAAATATACTATAGATAGCAAGGTTTTTAGATGGCAAGTCTAAGATGGATAAGAATTTGTCCCATAAGGTTAATTTAAAGGATTCATGGTAAAACAAGGATTTAGTCATATTGTAATATTTCGTAAATATCAGTGGTTGTGAATTTTGGCCCAACAGTTAATTGGACCTGCCGCTGCTGTACGACATCTGTTCGTACCGCAAACGTAGTATTAGAACCAGAACGGAATGGGTTAGTATGGATCCCATGCTTACTCCCGGCCCAGTTTCCAGCACCCATGCGCAGACTTCTCGCGTGCGTGAATCATGGTGATCTGTTTATGTGCAAGACCCTGCGAAGCAAGGTGTTCTGGCAAGGGCGTTGAGTGGTACCCGATCCAGGTCGAGCAGTTGTTGGCGCATCACCCCGAGGTCCGGCAGGCGCGCTGCAGAGCGCGGATATCGAGGACGATCTGGCGACGATAGGCCGCTGACAGGCACAGTGGCAGAAGACGCAGGTGACGACGCCCTCTGGCGCTTCGGCGCCGGCATCCGGGCGGCGTGCTTGGCATGCGCGTCTTGCCGGAACGGACGCGCAGCTACAGGCCGAGCAGGTCGACATGCTGGTGCGCGGCGCCTGCCGATCTCTTTCGCGCGGTGCATGGCCACTACGTTACGAGGACGTCGCTGAACGTTGACGGCGCAGGCCAGGCAACTGGCACTGTGGGGTGTCGTCCACGTGCTGTCGGGGCAGGTCCGACATTGCTCCTGCACTGTTGGTGGTTCTTTTTTTTTGGGGGGGGGGACATCAGCCGTCTGGCAGCGCTGCCAGACCTGGCTGCGGCCTTGGCCCCAACCCTTCCGATGCGCTGGATCCTGGCGGGCGACAGCGATGGCCAGCGCCCCGGCGTTGGCGCCGCCCTGCGCGAATACCGCTGGCTCCTGGGCGATCCGGCCATCGACGTCAGCACAACCCCCGAGACCGAACTGGCGAAGGCCGGGATCACCGCCGTCATCCCGACCGTCCCGGTTTCGATCAACCACCGGCGCATGTTCCCGGGTTCCAACGTGAGGCGGCGTGGGGACGTATCCGGCACGCAGGCAAGTCGAACACCAGATAACATCCGCGCCTGCAGACCACGGCCTGCGCTTCGGATCGCCTGCTCACCCCGAGCAGCTTGCCGCGTACCCCCTTGCCAAACGCCGCGCTTCCGGCATACTCCGCCCCGCTTTCAGATGAGGTAAAGTACTGGCTCGCAAGAGCACCTCCCCGTGGGAGGCAGTTTGGAGGCTCTTTACAGATGGGCGGTTAGCTCAGTGGCTAGAGCATTCGCTTCACACGCGAGGGGTCACAGGTTCAAATCCTGTACTGCCCACCATCTACAACCCCATGCATTGCATGGGGTTGTGTTGTTTCTGGCGTTTCACTATAGGTCTTCTTGACTGGTTCAAATCCTGTACTGCCCACCATCACTACACCTATGCAACTGCATGGGTGTAGTTGTTTTACTGGTACGTCAGGTCCAACACGACCCCTCCGTCCTGCGCGAGGGTGGGTTGGCTCGTCTTGCCAACCATCCGGCCTCAAAACGGACTGAGGCGGTGGACCGCGACAAGTGGTGGCGGTCGCTATTCGATCGCCGTGAGCGTGCCGCTGATCGCCACCGTGCGGGATTCGGCGGCATAGACCACGCCACCGGCGTTGGCTTGTATCGTCACATCGTGGGTCTTGGTTGCCAAGTCCTCCAACCGGGCTGCCAGTTGGGCATTCTCGGTAACGAGCATGACCGTGAGTAGACCACCGTCGCCTTCTAACATCGCCCAGGCGAGTGGTTTGCGGGCGCCGGGGAATTCCTTGGCAGCGGTGGCGCGGTTGGCGTCAGAGATCGCCTCGGACATGACCAACCGTAGCTTCCAATCGGTAATTCCCTGCGCTGTAGTCAGTCCAGCCAACTGACCAGCCTGACCAGTCCATGCCTCGGGCGTGCTGCCGTGGTCCGCGACCATGGCTGACCACGCGCTCCGCAGATCTATCAGCGGTCCTGCCGCCGGAGTCGCGTCCGGCGGGGTGGTGACTGCATGGTCGAACGGCACTCGCGCGGGGTTTGTAACCGGGGAGCTTGCTGAACCAGCGGCAAAGCAGGCCGTCCAGCCAGCCGTAGCCAGTTGCCCTATAGCTGCGCCGCTGTCGGCCAGTCGGCTTGCGCCGGCGCGGGTGATACCGACCGCAGCAGCCGACATCACCTCGGGTGCAACCGCAACCGTGGTTGCCGCACTGCCGCCACCAAAGGCGATACCTGCGATCAGCAAAATGCCGGCGGCCGCGCCCAGTGGCATGGCCATCGGGTGCAGACGCCCCGCCGACAGGGCGTGGTCGACGACAGCGTCATCAATGCATGCGCCATCGACCACAGCCAGTGCCGAGCCAACCGGCAACCAGGTGGCTCCGCGGTCAAGCGACAGGACCTGACTATGCAGGGTCACGCGGCCGTCGGCGAGTAAGACGCGCACGGCTGCGGCAGACACAGGTCGCGGACCGGACGCGGCCTTGATGTGGAGGGTGGTCATGTTCACGCCTTTGGGGCGGCCTGGCGCTCGAGGTGGAAGACCGATTCGATCAGGGCGAGGACGGCGTACCAGGCGGTGAAGGCGAGGTAGGCGATCGCTGGCAGCACGGCCAGGCCGATCAAGGTGCCCTGCTGGGCAAGGACGCTGGCGAGAATATCACCGACCGGGGCGTTCTCCTTGACGATGTAGCGTGCCGACCAGGCGAGGTGGATGGTCACCACGACGGTGGCGATGCCGAAGATCACCGGAGCCATGCGCAAGGCGGACTTGCCGATGAAGCCGAGAACTCCGACTGCCTCTTTCCAGGCGCTGACGGTATGGTCGACGCGGGTGGTGGTGAGGCCGGGCGCGAAGGCGAGGGCGGCGGCGAACCAGCTGACCAGCATGGCAGCAGTGCCATTGATGATGCCGGGATAGCTTTCCGTGTCGACCGTCTGGGCGATACCCGAGGCGAAGGCGGCCAAACCAGCGACCAGGGCGAACAGAGCGATCAGATCGAGCGCAGCGCGCGAACGGACGCTGCAGCGGGTCGCGGCGACGATGCGTTCACCGGCGCCAATCGCGCGGTTCGCGGCGTACTGGCAGATCAGCAGGATGACCGAGAGGATGCTGCCGTCGAGGAAGATGCGGAATTTCTCGCCCTTGCCGGCGTTGATCGCGGCCACCACGACGCCGATCACGGCGGCGACGATGACAGCGATGTTGCCGATGCGCACGGCGGTTGAGCTGCCGCACAGGAAGTACGACGAGGTAAGCTTGCTGCGGGCGAGGTCGAGGAAGCCGGCGACCACGCGGGTCGGGGTGCGCTCCCATCCATCGCTGAAGGGCGGATCGCCGGCGTCGGCAACGGCACCCCAGGCGTCGCCCAGGACGGCATCAGGGATCGACTCGACCGGGATGGTGGTGGCTGCAACCGAAGCCTGGCCGGTCGCGCCGCTGGCGAGAGCCTGGTCGACCGTGATCCAGGTAGCTCCGCCGTCCATCGAGGCGACCCGCATGCTGCCCGTCACTCGACCAGAATCGACTAGTTCGCGCAGTTTGCTGGCTTCGACAGCGCGCGGGCCATTGGAGAATTGTACGGTGATGGTGCTGGCGGACATGGGAGACTCCACGGTGTAGGCGTGCTGACCGGGAAAGGTGCAGCGCGGGAGCATGTTTGTGTGTATGACGCACCAGACGTCAAGCACAGGATGCCGTGCTGTCGAGCGGACGGCGGGGATTGGGACCTTGGCCGCACCTGCTACGATCCGGCCATGCGTGTGACCTGTGCGGCTCGTCCCCCGGCCCGAATCCAAGCCCTGATCCGGTTCGCTGGGGAGGCCAACGATCTCGGCGACCTGGCTCCTCAGCTCAGCCATGTGCTCAACGAACGTCTACGTGTCGCACCGGTGACGGTGGTTCCAAGCCTTGGTCTTGCTGCCCAGCCACTGGTCGTGGCGGTTCGCGCACCGAACTGGACGGACGCCGTCGAGACGCGGCGACGCGGAGGCGCCATTGCTCGCGCGCTGCTTGCCGAGCGCTGTGGATCCGCTGCCCTGGTCGTGCCAGAGGGGGTGGCTCAGGCGGCTTTGAGCAACCTGTTGATCGGATTTGACCAGGGTGCGTACGTCTGGGACCGCTATCAAAAGACACCATCGCATCGGCTCACCGAAGTGGTGCTAGTGTCTGCTGGTGCTGGGGGCCCAGCGCTCGCTCATGCCGTCAGTGATCTATCTGGATGGGTCGCTCGGGCCCGCGACCTGACCAACCTGCCGGCCGGGGACCTTGGCCCGGCCGAATTCGAGGCGGAAGCACGCCAGGTGGCCGCGTCAACCGGGCTTGCTCTGCGTGTCCTTGACGAGAAGGCCTGCGCCAAATTAAAACTGGGCTGCCTGCTGGCGGTCGGCCGGGCCAGTCCACGGCGGCCCAGGCTGCTCGTTTTGGAACTGAAGGGACGCAGCAAGTCGCCGCCGCTGGCCCTCTGCGGCAAAGGGGTATGCTTCGATACCGGTGGCCTCAATCTAAAAAACGCTGAGGGCATGCTGCTCATGCGCAAGGATATGAGCGGGGCTGCTGCAGTGTTGTGCGCCATCGCTGCTGTGGCATCCATGGGCAAGCCGGAACGAACCGTGCGCGCCTATCTGCCACTGGTCGAGAATGCGATCGGCAGCAAGGCCTTCCGCCCGGGCGACGTCCTGCGCGCCTTCGATGGCACCACGATCGAGGTCGGCAA
Organism: Planctomycetota bacterium; assembly: GCA_038318565.1. Taxonomy (GTDB): domain Bacteria; phylum Planctomycetota; class UBA11346; order UBA11346; family UBA11346; genus UBA11346. Next base: position 24,490 of record JBBQCI010000050.1, on the reverse strand, counting down.
CACCGATGCCGAGGGCCGGTTGATCCTGGCCGATGCCATTGGCCTGGCTCGCCATGACGGTGCCGGAGCCATCGTCAGCGTGGCAACCTTGACCGGGGCTGCGCTAACCGCCCTCGGGCGCATCCATGTGCCGCTGATGGCGACTGACGATGCGCTGGCCGAGCGCATTCTGTCGGCTGGCAACGAAACCGGTGAGAAGATCTGGCGCTTGCCCATGGACCACGAGCACCGCGCGATCATCCGAGGTCAGGTCGCCCAGCTGACCAATGCGCCCAGCGGAGGCGAAGCCGGGTGCATCACTGCCGGGGCGTTCGTGGCCCATTTCGCTGGCGAGGTGCCGTTCGCCCATCTCGACATCAGTCCAAGCTGCTGGATGCCCAGGGCCTGGGAGCTGGGGCCTGCTGGCGCCACTGGTACCATCGTCACGACCCTCGCGAGGCTGTCATGCGGGTGAAGATCTGCGGATTCACCCGTATCCCAGATGTGCGCGATGCGGTCGCAGCCGGGGTCGATGCCATCGGCCTGAACCTCGCCCGTGGGCCGAGGCGTATTCCGCTCGACCAGGCCGCTGTTTTGGCTGCCGAGGTGCCGCCCCTGGTCCAGGTGGTCGCCCTCTTCGTCGATGCCGATGAAGCGACGATTCTTGCCGCCCTTGAAGCCACCCGGTGCGGCGCCGTCCAATTGCACGGAGACGAACCGCCCGAATTGGCCGAACGTCTGCGCCGGCGCGTATCGGTGATTAAGGCGTTCCGTATCGCATCGGCGGATGATCTCGACCGGCTGCGCGGATACCCTGCTGACGCCTATCTGCTCGACGCTGCAGTCAGCGGCAGCTACGGCGGCACCGGCACCAGTTGGAACCACGCCTGGCTCCTCGGACGGGATCTGGGTGCCCCGGTCATCCTTGCCGGGGGGCTTGATGCGGACAGCGTCGGTGCAGCGGTCGCGGCCTGCCGTCCGTACGCAGTCGATACGGCATCTGGAGTCGAGTCCGCCCCGGGCCAGAAGGATGCGGCGCGCATGCGTGCCTTCATTGCGGCAGCCCACGGTAGGAGCCCGGACTAAGGGTTGACCGCGGGCCTTCTTCACAGGATCTTGACCAAGATGACGAGCATGTCCGGTGAGGAACAGATGCCCACAGCCAGCGCTGCCCCAGTCACTGACGACCGCGCTGTCTTTGTGCGCCGTGAATCGGAGGTTCGGGGATATTGCCGCTCGTTTCCGGCGATCTTCGCGCGGGCCAAGGGTGCAACCCTGTGGGATGAACAGGGCCGCGCCTACATCGACTTCCTGGCCGGGGCCGGGACGATCAATTACGGACACAATGATCCTGCCATCAAATCGGCGGTGATCGAGTACCTGGCTGGCGACGGGATCCTGCACAGCCTGGATCTGCACACCCAGGCCAAGCGGTCGTTTCTTGAAGAATTTGAACGCACGGTTCTGGAGCCGCGCTCGCTCGACTACAAGATCCAGTTCCCTGGACCGACCGGCACTAACGCAGTCGAGGCAGCCTTCAAATTGGCACGCAAGGCTACCCGCCGCACCACCATCCTAGCCTTCACGAATGCCTATCACGGCATGACCCTGGGCGCGCTGGCCGCGACCGGCAACACCTTTGCTCGTGCTGGTGCAGGCATCCCGCTGCTCGGGACCGCCTTCGCACCGTACGATGGCTGGGGCGGCATGTCCTCGGCCGATTGCCTGGCTCATCTCGAACGCCTGCTGTCCGATGCCAGCAGCGGCATGGATCTGCCTGCTGCCGTCGTCTTGGAAGGGGTCCAGGGCGAAGGTGGTATCAATGCCGCCTCAACCGAGTGGCTGCGCGGCGTCGAGGAGATATGTCGCCGCCGTGGCATTCTGATCATCGTTGACGACATCCAGGCCGGCTGCGGCCGCACCGGCACGTTCTTCAGCTTCGAGCCTGCCGGGCTGCGTCCTGACATAGTACTGCTCTCGAAGGCGATCGGCGGCATTGGCATGCCAATGTCGCTGGTGCTGATGCGCCCCGAACTCGACTTATGGAAGCCGGGCGAGCACAACGGCACCTTCCGTGGCTTCAACCCGAGCTTCGTCGCCGCCACCGCCGCGCTGAAGCACTATTGGCGCGACCAGACCCTGGTCCGTCAGATCGCGGTCAGTGCCGCCTATGTGCAACAGCGGCTGGTCGACATGCGTGATGGTCATCCCGCGGCCGGTTTCACCGTGCGTGGTCGAGGCCTGATGCAGGGCCTGCATTGTCCGGATCCGGCCCTGGCGGCGCGCATTTCGCGGCAGGCCTGGCTTGATGGACTGATCGTCGAGCGCAGCGGACCCGACGACGAGGTGGTGAAGATCATGCCGCCGCTGACCATCAGCGATGACGAACTGCATCGCGGCATGGACCTGCTGGCTGGCGCGGTCCGTCAGGCTCTCGCCAGCTGAATGTTGCCACTGCCGACCCGGCGGTGATGATCGCCGATGTGCGTGACCAATCGGACTTGACCAATCGCTCTATGGAAGCCAAACAGGCGCTGCTTATGGCGTTGAAGCAGACGAATCTCGCTGTCCTTGATGGGACGCGTGATGTTGAGGACGCGGCCTCTCTGGCCGGAGCCCTGGATCAGGTCAAGCGGGCCCGCGATCTCATCGATGTTCTAGTGAAACGGCTGAATTTTCACCGCGAACTGGCCCGTATCGCCAGTGGGGCGGTCGATGATGACAGTAGTCGCGGCATGATCGCCTTGGTCCGCCTCGGCGTTGACGGAGGTTACGAAGTGTCCGAAGTCCGACGCTTGGTCGACGCGTCACTTGGCCGACGGACCTAACCAGCCAGGTTCGAGGCTTGGCGCTGTCGGAGATGGCTCTACAACGCCCGCCCATGCCTGTCCTCGTTCGCATCCCGTCCGTCTTGCGCAACCTTACCGCCGGCCAGGAGACCGTCTCGGTCACCGCTGGAACCGTCGACCAGATGCTGGCCGCGCTTGACGAGGCACATCCTGGGGTGAAGGCCCGATTGTGCGATGATGCCGGCAAACTACGCAAGTTCGTCAATGTATTCGTCGGCGAAGAAGACATCCGTTTCCTCGACGGTCCGGCAACGGCGCTGAAAGATGGCGACACCATCGACATCGTCCCGGCCATCGCCGGCGGGGCCTGACTAAAAAGCGTCTGTGACCGCACCTTCCGAGGCGGAGGTGCACAGCTTGGCGAATTTGGCCAAGACACCACGAGTGTAGCGCGGAGCCGGCTGCTTCCAGGCCGCCTTGCGGCGGGCCAATTCGCCGTGATCGACATGCAGCGTCATGGCGTGGGCGACGGCGTCGATAGTAATTCGGTCGCCGTCCTCGACTAAGGCGAGCGGACCACCTGAGAAGGCCTCGGGCGTGATGTGCCCGACCACGAATCCGTGGCTGCCGCCACTGAAGCGGCCATCGGTGATAAGGGCCACATCCTTGCCCAGCCCACGACCCATGATGGCGCTGGTTGGTGACAGCATCTCACGCATGCCGGGACCGCCCTTGGGGCCTTCGTAGCGAATAACCACGACGTCACCCTTCTGCACCGTCTGGTCGAGGATGCGTTTCAGTGCCTCCTCCTCGCTGGCGTAGCAGCGGGCTCGACCATCGAAGCGCAGGCCTTCCTTACCGCTGATCTTGGCAATCGCGCCTTCGGGGGCGAGGTTGCCACGCAGCACGACAAGGTGGCTGTCGGCCTTGATGGGATTGTTCAGCGGCCGCATCAGCTGCTGGCCGGCAGGATACGGCTGCACATCGCGCAGGCTTTCCGCGATGGTCTGACCCGTGCAGGTCATGCAGCCGCCGTGCAGTAGGCCGGCCTCTAGCAAGATCTTCATCAACGGCTGAATGCCGCCCATCGCCGCTAGATCGACAGCATGGTACTTGCCACTCGGCCTCAGGTCAGCCAGCACCGGCACCTTGGCGCCGATGCGCTCCCAGTCGGATAGCTCCAGCTTTACGCCGATGGCATGCGCCATCGCCGGCAAATGCAGCACGGCATTGGTCGAGCCGCCCAGCGCGATAATCACGGTGATGGCGTTTTCGAACGCCTCTTTGGTCATGATGTCGCTGGGCCGAATGTTGCGCCGCAGCAGTTCGATGACGGCCTGGCCAGCGCGGGTGCAGTCCTCGGCTTTCTCCATCGACACGGCGATCTGCGCCGACGATCCGGGGAGGCTCATGCCCATCGCTTCGATCGCACTCGCCATGGTATTTGCGGTGTACATGCCGCCGCATGCGCCCGGGCCAGGGATCGCCGTACGTTCAACCTCGTCCAGATCGCACGCCGCGATCTTGCCCTGGGCCAGGGCGCCGACCGCCTCAAACACGTTAACAATATCGGTAGCCTTGCCCTTGGTGTCACCGGGCTTGATCGTACCGCCGTAGACAAAGATCGATGGACGGTTCAGGCGCGCCATGCCGATGATGCAGCCGGGCATGTTCTTGTCACAGCCGCCGACCGCGACGATGCCATCGAATCCCTCGCAGCCCGCGACGGTCTCGATTGAATCGGCGATGACCTCGCGCGAGACCAGCGAGTATTTCATCCCTTCGGTGCCCATCGCGATGCCATCGCTGATGGTGATTGCGCCAAAGATCACACCTTTGCCGCCAGCCGAGTCCGCTCCGCGCGCCGCCGCCTCGGCCAGCTTGTCGATGTGCATGTTGCAGGGGGTCAGCATCGACCAGAGCGAGGCGACCCCGATCTGTGGTTTGCGGAAGTCGTCCTTGGTGAAGCCGACCGGATAGAGCATCGCCCGAGAGGGGGCCCGCTCGGGACCGTCGACGACGATGGAGGAATGCGGGCGGGGCAGGTCGCTCATGGGTATGAAAAATGGTCTTATAATGCAATTCGCAAGCGGGACCGCCTTGACCTGGATCATGTGGCGAGGTTGTAGTCTTTAGTATGGCATCCTGGCGATCGATCATCATGCCACGTGAACATGGCGTCTGGGGTCTGTTGGCCGCCGCCGCCCTGGTGGGGCTGCCGTTGGGCGATCACCTTGCCGGCTTGCCCCTACTGACGGCTGCGCTGGCAGCCGTCTTAGCCCGACAAGCAGCCACGGCCGAGGCGGGATGGCGCTCAGCGGTGGTCGTCGTGGGTGCGTCGAGCCTCGCCCTGGGCCTGCTTTTGCTTTCTGCGGTGCTTGCGGCCGACACCCGCTGGATCCCGTGGCTAGCGGCCGCGTCCCTGCCCGCCGGGCTTGGGGTCTGGTTGTCCCGCCGCAGGTCTTGGTTCGGATCTGCGGCTGCCGGGGTCGCCTTCGCCGCCCTGGCGGGGGCCATTGCCACCGCAGGCGGTTCCAAGACAGCGGTGGCAGCAGCGGCAGCTGCCGTACTTGCCGGGCATCTGATCCTGATCGTTCCGCTGGTCCGCGCCCAGACCAGGAAGGACCCCCAATGGGGACGCCTAGCCATCGAATTGCATGTCATCGCCCTGCTGCTGAGCGTCGGGTGCTGGGCTGCCGGCCTGTTACCCCCGGGGATTCCACTACTGTTCGCTTTTAGCCTTGCGCGCGCAGTGTTGCTTGTGGATAAGCAGACACCGATGTCCTCTGTAACTCCAGCCCGCATCGGTTCTCAGGAACTTATCTGGATGCCCGTTGTCGCGGCAGCCATCATCCTGGGGCTGCGGATGCCGGCATGCTGAAGTACCTCCTCTGTCTCGGATTTGTTCCATCGGCATGGAAGTTGCCGATCATGATCGCCCTGGGTACCTTCGCCGGTCTCGGCATCCTGACCATCCATGTCTCGCGGGCGCCCAGCTACCTCAGCGACTCGCCTGAAACGTGCATGAACTGCCACGTTATGACCCAGGCCTATGTCACCTGGAACCACAGCAGCCATCGTAACGTGGCCACCTGCAACGACTGCCACGTCCCCCATGACAGCGTCGTGCGCCAGTACGCCTTCAAAGCCAAGGATGGCATGCGCCACGCCAGCATGTTCACCCTGCGCATGGAGCCGCAGGTGATCCAACTGTCATCCGGAGCCGTGCCGGTGGTCGAACAAAACTGCCGGCGTTGCCATGAGCAGCTGGTCGGCGAGATCCATGCCCGCGAATGGACTCCAGGCGACAACCGCTGCTGGGACTGCCACCGCGAGGTCCCGCATGGCCGCGTCAGCAGCCTGTCCACCGCATTTGACATCAACGCCCCGAAGCTGCCGGGTGTACTCGACGATCCTCACAAGATGCAGACCGGCGGACGCGAACCGCGACCGACCAAGGAAACCAAGCCATGACCGAACCGACTTCCTCCGGCCCGTCCGCACTCAAGGGCTGGCTCGTCTTTGGCGCCGTCCTGGTCGCCGTCCTGGTGATCGGGCTTATTCTCGCAACTGTGCTCGAACGACGCGCCGAAGCCTCGAAGGGCCAGCGTACCCTGCAACCGATCGGTGCCTGGGAGAGCGATTCCAGCAAATGGGGCGTGAACTGGCCGCACCAATACGCCTCGTGGAAGGCGACGTCCGAAAAGGACACCGCCACCAAGCATGGCGGTTCGTACCAGCACGACCTTCTCGCGATCGACACCAACAACGTCATCCTGTTCGCCGGCTATGCCTTCTCGAAGGACTACAAGCAGGCCCGAGGACACTTCTACGCGGTGCAGGACGTCCAAGAAACCGGCCGCGACATCAGCACCAAGCCCGGCACCTGCTGGACCTGCAAGAGCCCGGACGTCCCTCGTTTGATGGCGCAGATGGGGCCGGCCAAGTTCTACGACACGCCGGCCAAGGACCTCTACAACGAGATCAAGACGTCGATCGGCTGCGCCGACTGCCACAATCCCGACACCATGGCGCTGACCATCACCCGCCCGGCCCTGATCGAGGCGTTCGAACGCCAGGGCAAGGACATCACCCAGTCCAGCCACCAAGAGATGCGCACCCTGGTCTGCGCCCAGTGCCACGTCGAGTACTACTTCAAGAAGGATGAGGCCAAGGGTCAGAAGGCCTATCTGACTTTCCCGTGGGACAAAGGCACCGGGGTCGAAGACATGGACGCCTATTACGACGAGAAGCAGTTCACCGATTGGACGCACCCGATCAGCGGCGCGAAAATGATCAAGATGCAGCACCCCGACTACGAGGTTTACACCAAGGGTATCCACGCCTACCGCAACGTCTCGTGCGCCGACTGCCACATGCCCTACAAGACCGAGGGTGGCCAGAAGTTCACCGACCACCACGTTCAGTCGCCGTTGTTAAACATCAGCAATTCGTGCGCGGTGTGTCACCGGTGGAGCGAAGATGACATCCGTAGCCGGGTCGAAAGCATTCAGGACAAGGTGCATCACGGCCGCCTCGTCGCCGAAGAGGCGCTGTGCAAGGCACACTTCGACATCGCCGCCTGCAAACAGGCCGGAGCCACCGATGAGGAACTTGCTGACGTACGCAAGACCGTGCGCAAAGCCCAGTTGCGCTGGGACTACGTCGCCGCCAACAACGGTATGGGCTTCCACGCCCCGCAGGAATGCCAGCGCATCCTAGCTGATGCAGCCGACATGGCCCAGCAGTGCCGGGTCGCCTGCGCCCGCATCCTGGCCAAGCACAGCGTCACCGATCCGGTGGTTTACCCCGACTGGTCGACTAAAGAAAAGGCTCAGGACCTGATCAAGCACTTCGGCAAGGACGGCACGCCGCCGTCGTTGCTCCAAGCCCACTGAACGCGATGGTGCCGCGGCCAAGCAGGCTGGTTCCAGCCTGACCCGCGAACATGCGCACAGTCACCTCATTTTTTGGCGTCCTGATCGGGGCTTGGATCGTCCAGGCGATCCATCCGACGTTGGCGCTGCAGTTGCCTGGTCCTCCGTGGAACTGGCTGCTCACAGCTGGTCCGGTCGGCTTGGCAGCGTCCCTGGCCTGGTGGCGATCCGAACATCCGTTGGTTCGCGGCCTTGGTTCGGCTAGCCTGGCCATCGCCAGTCTGCTGTCCGTGGCCGCTACCTGCTGGCCGATCGCCGTCTTTCCAGTCGGTGTCGATGCCCCGCATTGGCTGAACTGGTTCGGCCTGGCGGATCCCTTGTCCTCGCTGCCGTTCGCCATCGCCATGGCTGCGGTCGCGATCAACCTGGCGGTGTCCTTGGGCCGACGCCTGCGCTGCGGGCCAGACCGCCTGCGCTTCACCATCCTGCATCTCGGTCTGCTGACCGCGATCCTTGGTGGCGCAGCCGGACACGGCGGACTGATCCGTGCCAGATTCATCATGGAAGAGGGGGCCAAACCAGGAGATGCCGTGACCGCCGTAGATGGCCGTAGGGTCCGCCTGCCGGTCGCTTTGTGCCTGGATGACTTCGTCCTCGATCGCTATGCGCCCATGCTGCTGGTCGCCGAAGCCGACGGTTCGTTGTTTCGTGGCGAAGTGCTCATCGGATCCGGTGCGCACGACCTCGTGCGTGGTCTGCAGATCGAGGTGACCGAGTGGCTACCGTCAGCCGCAGTGGTCGCGGATCGTCCCGTGCCATTCAGCGAACCGGGGACCAATCCGGCCGCCCGCGTTGTCATCCGCGACGTTGGTGGAGGCATCCTGGGAGACGGCTGGCTGCATCCCCCGGGGCCCTATGGCAGCGAATTATTCCTCGCTCTGCCTGGCGGCAGGTCGTTACATCTCGACGAGCCGCGTCCCCAGCGATACTTGGCCAAGATCCGCGCTGACGGCGTGTCCCATGAGATCACCATCAATCATCCGCTGCGCGTCGATGGTTGGGCCATCTACCTGCTGTCGTATGACGAGTCCCTGGGGCCGGCAAGTCGCACGGCTTCGTTCGAGGCAATCGAAGACCGTGCTTTGCCCGCCGTCTACATTGGACTCGGGCTGTTGATCCTGGGCGTCTTGATGCATCTGTGGAAACCGCGCGTGGCCGGAGACCGGGTATGAGCACGGTGGCCTGGTGGATGGAAGCAGGAGCGGTGCTGTGCTGGCTTGTGGCCGGCATCGCGGCGGTACGGGCCATACGCCGGCCGGGCCGCAGCGATGGGTGCTACCGTTGGTTAACCGGACTTGGCTGTCTGCTGGTCGTTACGCTTCTTGGATGGCTATGGCTGGCCCTGGATCGTCCGCCACTGCGCACCCTTGGCGAAACGCGGATCTGGTACGCGGGCTTGTCCGTCGTGGCCGGGTCACTGGTGGCCTGGCGACTGGGCACCACGTCCTTGCGGCTCCCGATGCTGATCATGGGCATCCTCTTCCTGTCGCTGAATCTCGTTTTTCCGCAGGCTCTCGACAAGACCCTGATGCCGGCCCTGCGCAGCCCATTGTTCGTGCCCCATGTCGTCGTGTATCTGCTCAGCTATGCCGTCCTGGGCATTTCCGGCGGCATGGCGTTGTGGCGATTCATTCGTCGCCACCCAGATCCGGATCTGCCGTTCCGGCTGGTCCATGCCGGTTTGCCGTTATTGACTCTTGGTCTGTGCTTGGGCGCCATCTGGGCGAAGGAGGCCTGGGGGCATTACTGGGCCTGGGATCCCAAGGAGACCTGGGCCTTGCTGACCTGGATCGCCTACGTCGCCCTGATCCATGGCGAACGCGGTCTGCGTGAACGGCCGCGACTGGCACTGGGTATCATTGCTGGCTGCTTTGTGGTCGTCCTGATGTGCTGGTTTCTGGTCAATCATCTGCCCAGTACGGCCGTCAGCGTGCACACCTATACGCGGGAATGACCCGAGGGGCGCGGTGTCAGAGTTGACGGGGCTGGTCCATGCGATTGGGCAAACTCAATGGCGACCTAATCAGCAAGCGCCCTGTCCGACCTGCCTCAATGCCCCAATGCCCGCCTCACAAGGATCTCACGATATCGGATACCTGAAGTTTTGAAAACAAATCAGACAGTTTATAACGCAACGTTATGATACCGTATGGTCGGTATTTTATAAGTCAATCTACTTCCCCTTATTACCAGCACAGTCCAAAAAAGCGGATCCATGAAGTAACGTGAGATAACGGCACAATTCAAGCCGCCGCGCGAAATTCTTCCACGGCTGTCCAGCGATCTATCCAAGTACCGCATCGGCCAGACAAACCCCTAGCCGGCGAGAGGTTCAGAACTGGCATTCGATGGAGATCAGCCGTAGAAAATAGCATGTCCGATGCTGATCGCCGACCCATTGCCAGCCGCCAGACAGGCTGGGCTCGCAGCCTGAGTTTGCGTCTGGTAGCTGCCCACGTCAGTCCCAATGCCATCTCTGCCACCAGCATGCTGGGCGCCCTGATCGCTGGCGCAGCTTTCGCCGCCCTCGCTTGGCCACATGAAGCGATGATCCGCTCGCTGCTCTGCCTGCTGGCCATTGCTGGGATGCAGTTCCGTCTCGTGTGCAATCTGCTCGATGGGATGGTGGCCCTCGCAGGCGGTCGCACGCCATCGCGGACGGGTGAGTTATGGAACGACCTGCCGGATCGGGTGAGCGACACGCTCATCCTGATCGGCGCTGGGGTGGCACTCAGTCAACATCCATGGGGCCGAGACCTTGGCTATCTTGCCGCCCTCTTGGCTGCGATGACCGCGTATGTCCGACAGCTGGGTCGGGCCCAGGGCACGCCGGCCTGCTTTGCCGGGCCGATGGCCAAGCAGCACCGCATGGCGGTGATGACCTGCGCCGCAGCGGCTGAGGCCATATCGGTGCACTGGGCCTGCGTCGGTTGGCCCATCGCGGCGGGCCTAGCGATCGTCTGTCTGGGCAGTACCGTCACCTGCCTGCGTCGTCTTCGGCTGGTGTCGAAGGCGTTGCGGGGAACCTCATGATCGCTCTCCTTATCCGACTTCTGTCAGGTGTTCAGACCCGCTGGGTCGGAGTCGAACCGGCCGTTCGTCCTCGCGTCTATTTCGCCAACCACCTCAGCAATCTGGATCTGCCGGTGTTGTGGGCCGCCCTTCCGCCGGCAATCCGCAGGCGGGTGCAGCCGGTCGCGGCCCGCGATTACTGGACCATGACGCCAATGCATCACTGGCTGGCCACGCGGGTGTTTCATGCCGAGCTGATCGAGCGCAAGGCAATCACCCACGAGAACAATCCGCTGCGCCAGATGGAAGCCATCATCGACCGTGGCAATGCCTTGGTGATCTTCCCCGAAGGACGGCGGAATATTTCGGATGATGGCGATCTGCTGCCGTTCAAACCGGGCATCTGGCACCTGGCGCGCAACCGGCCAGAGGTGGAACTGGTGCCGACGCTGCTCGATAATCTCAATCGCATCCTGCCACGCGGCGAATGGCTGCCGGTGCCGATCATGGCCAGCGTTACGTTCGGAGCGCCGTTGCGGCTCGGCGAGGGCGAAAGCCGTGAATCCTTCCTGGAGCGCTGCACCGCTGCACTGGCCGCCCTGGCGGATGATCGGGAGGAGGCATGAGTTCCGACCTGCGCTGGTTTGCGTTCGCCATTCTCGGCCTGCTTTCGCTTGCCACCGTTGCCGGCGTCCTGGGCGCGTGGCTGTCGCGCAGTGACAAAGCCCGTGGCGCCGCCGCCGACGCCAATAGTCGGCTGCTGGCCTGGTGGTTCCTCGCCGGGAGCATCCTCGGAGCAGCCTGGCTGGGACAGACTGCGCTGGCAGTGCTATTCGGTTTGGCTTCGTTCTGCGCGTTGCGCGAATTCGTCAGCATCCATCGCACCCGCAAGGGCGACCACCGCGCGCTGTTCCTGGCTTTTTTTGTCGTCCTGCCGTTGCAGTACGTGTTCGTCGCGCTGCCCTGGTACGGCATGTTCACGATCTTCATCCCGGTGTGGGCCTTCCTGCTGCTGACTGCTCGGGCGGCGGTGGCCGGCGACACCACACGGTTTCTGGAGCGTATCGCCAAGGTACAGTTCGGTCTGTTGTTCTGCGTCTATGCCTTGTCGCATGTGGCGGCGATCCCGCAGTTGACGCCCAAGCCAGAGGACGGCATCGCGCTGCTCTGCTGGTTCCTGGCGGTGGTGCAGTTGAGCGACGTGTTCCAATGGGTCTGGGGCAAGGCGCTCGGCCGGATGAAACTGGCCCCGACCTTGTCTCCCAACAAGACCTGGGGAGGCCTGATCGGCGGCATCCTAACGGCGACGGCCATCGGGGCCGCGCTGTATTGGATGACGCCATTTTCGCCGGGTCGGGCCGCCGCGTTCGCAGCCGGAGCCTGCTTCCTGGGCGTGCTGGGCGGTCTGGTCATGTCAGCGATCAAACGTGATGCCGGAGTCAAGGACTGGGGAGCTTCGCTAGGTGGACATGGCGGGGTGCTCGATCGGGTCGATGGCCTCGCCTTCGCTGCACCGGTCTTCTTCCACGTCGCACGCTGGGTCCTCGGTCAAGGTCTCTAGGCCGTGGCGATGCAGTGCGTGCGTTGCGGCAAGGTGACGAACCGCGAGGAGCGGCGCTGTCCGAAGTGCCATGCCTCGCTCAGCAATCAGCAGATTGGTCAAGGCGAGGTGCTGAAGCACCAGCTCAAGGAGATCGCCGAGATCGAACGGGCCGGCATGAACACCCGCTTCGTCAAGCAGGGGGCCAGTGCCGGGGCCATCCTCGGCGGGCTTGGCATGGTGGTCAGCGCCAACCTCTGGTTGATCTGCGCAGGTATTCTGGGTGGTGGCGTGGTCGGTTGGTTCATCGCCTGGCGCAACTGGGGCCAGTATCGCGGCTTCGCCGTCTTCACCCTGGTGATGATGCCATTGGTCCTCTGGCTGAATCCGAATCCGTTCGCCATCCTCATCACGCTGTGTACCGGCATGGTGATCGGCTTGGCCATTCAGTTGAATCAGGGTTCCTGAAGCGCGTGGCTTAGTCGTTCTGCTTCAGCCACGCGTCGATGCGTTTGGCCGCCGTCTTGCCATCACCCATCGCCAGAATGACGGTGGCAGCGCCACGGACGATGTCGCCACCGGCGAAGACGCCCGGGATCGACGACATCAGGTCCTGATCGACGATGACGTTGCCCCACTTATTAAGCTTCAAGTCGGGACAGGTCTGAGTCAGCAGGGGGTTTGCGCGCGTGCCGATCGCACTGATCACTAGGTCGCAATCGATGGTGAACTCGCTGCCTGGCACCGGCTCGGGTTTTCGGCGCCCTGAAGCATCAGGTTCTCCGAGCTGCATGCGCTGGCAGACCAGCCCGGTGACCCAGCCTTCGGCGTTGCCTATGACCCGCAGGGGGGCGACCAGCAGCTCGAAGCGAATGCCTTCTTCTTCGGCGTGATGGACTTCTTCCAGACGGGCCGGCAGCTCTTCTTTGCCGCGGCGGTAGGCGATCACCGCTTCGGTGGCGCCAAGGCGCTTGCCGGTGCGCACCGCGTCCATGGCGACATTGCCGCCGCCGACCACGACTACGCGCTTGCCCTTCAGCACCGGGGTCCGCGAGTCGCCATCCCAGGCGCCCATGAGGTTCACTCGGGTGAGGTATTCATTGGCCGAGTAGACGCCCTTGAGGTTCTCGCCGGGCACGTTCATGAACTGCGGCAGTCCGGCACCGACCGCGATGAACAGCGCGTCGAAGCGCTCGCGTAGCTCGGCGACCGTATAGGTGCGGCCGACGATCGCGTTGACCTCGATGGTGACGCCAAGTCGCTGCAGCCGCTCGACCTCGTTGGCGACAATCGCCTTAGGCAGGCGGAATTCGGGGATGCCATAGACCAGCACGCCGCCGGGGGTGTGGAACGCTTCGAAGACGGTCACCGCATGGCCAAGCCGGGCGAGTTCACCGGCAGCGGTCAAGCCACCTGGGCCGGAGCCGACCACGCCAACCGTTTTGCCGCTGGGGGCTGCACAAACGCTGTCGGCTGCGTTGTTCTCGCGAGCCCAGTCGGCGACGAAGCGTTCGAGGGCTCCGATCGCGACCGATTCGCCCTTCACGCCACGGACGCACTGGCTTTCGCATTGCGCCTCTTGCGGGCAGACCCGGCCGGTCACCGCTGGCAGGCAGTTGTCGCTCATCAGCGAGGCGGCCGCGGCCTGCATGTCGCCTTTGGCGACGAAATCGATGAAGCGCGGAATCCCGACCGATACCGGACAACCGATGATGCACTTGGCGTTCTTGCACTGCAGGCAGCGCTCGGCCTCTAGTCGGGCCAGTTCGGTGGTGAAGCCGAGGTTGACCTCAGTAAACGTGCCCGAGCGGATGGCCGCGTCCTGGGCCGGCACGGCCTGCCGACTGATCGCCATGCGCTGCTTGGGGGAGAGCTGCATACCTGTCCTTTACTGCTGTTGCTGCTGGATGATCTGGTCGGCTGCCCGGCGGGCCTTGCACGAACCATCGTCACAGGGCTGGGCTTCGAACATCTTGTAGGTGCCCAGGCGGCTGCGCAGTTCCGCGAAATCAACCTGGTGCCCATCGAATTCCGGGCCATCGACGCAGGCGAAGCGCACCTGGCCACCCACCGTGACCCGGCAGCCGCCGCACATGCCAGTGCCATCAACCATGACCGGATTGAGCGACACCACCGTGTGGATGCCCATGGGTTTGGTAGTGGTGGCAACAGCTTGCATCATCGGGACCGGCCCAACGGCATAGATCACGTCCGGCTTGCCGACCGCGCACAGTTCGACCAGGGCGTCCGTCACCAACCCCTTCCGGCCCCACGAACCGTCGTCGGTGCACACCTGGACCTCGCCAAGTCGGCCGAGCTCGTCGTGATAGATGACCAACGAGCGGTTGCGTCCGCCGATGATCGAGGTGACGCGCACCCCGGCGGCATGCAGCGCTTGGGCGATCGGATGAACCACCGCGGTGCCAACTCCGCCTCCAACACAGACGGCGAAGCCTTTCTCGATCAGGTGGGTCGGTGCGCCTAGTGGACCAGCAACATCACGAATCATGCCGCCCACCGGCGTGGCCACGATTGCCTTGGTACTGTGCCCCATGGCCTGGATAACCAGGGTGATGGTGCCGGCCGTCGCATCGCCATCGGCAATGGTCAACGGGATGCGCTCGTGCCCCTGATCGAGACGGACGATGACAAACTGGCCTGGCCGGCGGACCTTGGCGATCTGCGGCGCATGGATGACCAAGCGGTGCACGGCCGGGGCGAGTTGATCATTGGCGACGATGCGATGCATAGAGGCTCCTACGGCGAGACACGATCATATATGCCCGGAACGTGGTTCCAACCCCTCAGCGTGGGGGGTGCTAAGGTTGTGGTCGCAAAGCCGACTGCAATCGTGCCCGCAGGTCCCGCAATGCCACGCTCAAGCCCTCTCCGGCTACTTCCGGATCAGGCAACGGTAGACCATTGGCCTGATGGAATTCGCGGGCCGCAAAGAGGTCGAGAATCGGCAGTCCGGGCAGCCGGGTGTGG
The DNA here is from genome assembly GCA_038318565.1 of Planctomycetota bacterium. Taxonomy (GTDB): domain Bacteria; phylum Planctomycetota; class UBA11346; order UBA11346; family UBA11346; genus UBA11346. The sequence goes on along the minus strand of JBBQCI010000050.1, from coordinate 9,245 downwards.
ACCTGTTCGCGCCAGATCGACCAGAGTGATTGGCTGCGCGGCGTTGGCAGTCCACCGAGCACGGGGATCAGCAGGCTGCCTTGTCGAAGCAGGCCATCAGCCGCCTCGCAGAAGGAATCGGCACGCAGGCTGTTGGCCGGTACTTCGGCAATGTCGATCAAGACGAAGCAGAATTGCCGACCACCCCGACTTGCCTCCTGGACCGCCGTGCTGATCGACCGCGACTCGACCAGCAATCCCACCGGGGCCGATCCATCGATGAACGACGACGCTATGGCCTGCTTGGCGCTTGCACCTAGCAGGCGCACGGGGAGCGGATTGGCGATGAATACCGACTTGGTGAAGTCGCATCCCAGATTCGTTCCCGACACTAGGGCACGCAAGGGGTTCACCTCCGGAGCTGCGAGCAGGCTCGCACGTAGCCCGAGATCAGTCCATGACGGTGGGCTGGGTCCAGTCATGGCGGCGGCGCAGAAGGTAGGACCTGCGGATTCGAGGGCTTGATCCGGGCGACTGACCGTGAGGGCGAAGCGCGCCAACTGCCAGACGCCTGGCTTGAGCGTCGCGGTACGTCCAGCGCAGTGCACGTCCCGTGATTCGGTGGCAGTGCCCGGATGCTTCGGGTGTACGGCAACAGAGCCAATGCGTTACGTGTTCACGAAAACGGTTGGTCAATTGATGCAGCACCGAGGACGGCCTTGACCAGAGCGGACCAGCTTGATTTCACTCCATTAGTCGTCGAGCAGTCCGTACGTGAGGGCTACGCTGCCTGCCCGCGCAGGTCCTCGGCGAGGTGCGACATGTCGGCGGCGGCACGCTCCAGTTCGTGAACCGAGGCCGATACCCGGCCAGTCTCCGCCGCCAACTCCTCGATGTCGTGGGACATCTGCGACGAGGCGGTGGCCCCATGCTGCACCGACTGGGCGATCTCGCTGGTGGTGGCGGTCTGCTGCTCCATCGCGGTGGCAATACCGGTCTGCGCTACGTGGATGCGTGGCCGCCGACCTGCGGCGACGTCGAGTGTGATAGCCGAGCTCTGGGCGTCGACATCTTCGATGTGATCACGCAACGATCGCCGCCGAAGAACTCAGGGCGGTGACTCGGGCTCCAGGATCGGATCGTTGTTGGCGACCCGGTTAAATCGCCGGCTCACTGGCCATCCACTCGTAGAACGCTGTCGCTGGCACGATGCAGCGCCGACGCCGCATGGCCTCGCTGAAGGTTCGCTTGCCCAGGGTCTCTTCGCCGCGGGCATTCACCAATATCTGGCCTTTCATGAACTTGGGCTTCCATCCCCAGCGCATGAGGCCCACCCGCCATCATCGACCGTCCTGCAGCACAATCGGCAACTCGCGGCGTTGGCGAAGCTGACGAACATTACCAGGCCACCAGGTAAATATGGTGTTTTAGAGGGGTTACCTGGCTACGTGACGTCGTCGTTGCCTGGCTACCGAAGGCACTGTTGCAAGGGGTTACAAGCTTGGTAAGTCTTGAAGCCAGGTAATAGGTCTGATCACGAGGGTTCCCAATGCAGCTTAACCAGGCTATGCTCCCCCCGACTTTCAAGGGCCTCTTGTTCCGCGCCGGTAGCCTCCGGTTCCGCTTCGAGGGCGCCGATGCCCAGGGGCTAGCCCGCCTGGTGGTCGATGACGCTGCGGGTACCGGGGCGCTGAACATCCCTCTTACCATGCGTCTGGTCCAGGCCGATGAAGCCCCGAGATCCATATTCAATGACTCGGTGCACCCGACCCTGGTTCTCTATCCGGGACGACGTCGGCATCCTCTTGGACATAGCGCTCCGACCAGTTGGCTGAACCAGGCTGGCGATGGGCTCATTGCTGTGATTGCCAAGGGGGTCGTGCTGCACGCGATGATCGACGGAATTGTCAATCCCGGCATCATACCGGTGCGAGAGAAGACGATCGGTAGGCCCAATGCGTCGTTTCTGTGGATTGCTGTCGCGGCCATCTCTCTGCCTATCAACCTCACACGGCGTCTACTGATAGATACGGTCCACTTCAGCGGATATACAATTGAGGAGTGGCTGAAGGACGCTGTTCAAAATGACTGGCTCATGGCTTCCGCCTCACTGCGTGATCGCCGCTATACGGTTTCACATAACGGCATGAAGTCCCTGGCGGAATTCGTCGAGGCGAAATGGATCGATTGGCGTTCGGGTAAGTACCCTGATCGTCTCGGGAGTCCCGTTCGGCGATATTTTGCGGCGCAGGGGCAGCTCGAACAATATAAAAAAGTCGCAGTGAACGCAAAGCAACCGTTCATTGTGAGCGGCCTTTCGGTGCTTGAACAACGAGCGAACCTAGTCGCCTCGACGTCGATCCGCGAGTTGTCCTTCATCACGACAAAAGAGGCGGCTGGCGCCATGGTGACGAATGGAAAAATGAAGATGTTTGAGACGCGAGAGGTGCCCGGTGCCAGCGAGGTGACCATCCTCGACGCTCGGCACCCAATCTTTGGCATTTACGAGAAACGCCAGCAAGCGTCGCGTGATGGATGGCCGTTGGGACTTGCCGCACTGGACTGCATCGATCACCCGAATCCACGCATCGCCATGTTGGCAAAGGATCAGTGGCGGAAGTGGATTGACGAGATCCAGACGGCCAACATCGAGCCATTCACACCAAACGACAAGGGTCATCAATTGAATCCCGGGAATGACCAATGAGCGATGACCGGGTCTTCGACGCGTTGCGGCAATTACTCTTGGCTGCACCCGTTATTCGCAAAAATGTATTCATTGTTGGCGGCACGGCGCTTTGGGACTGGTGGTATGCCATCATTCCATCTGTTCGTCATTCGGGCGGAGATCTCGAAGAGCCGCGTTTCACGAAGGACATCGATCTTGGCGTAGAGCGCAAGACGGTTCAAGTCGCCGGTCATCCTGAGGCATTGCGGAAAGCGTTGGAAGACAACGGTTGGAGGCAGCAACAAGAGGGGTCGTTCATTTGGGAAAATCCAGCGTGGGGTGAGATCACTGTTGAATTGCTCGCCTACACGGATGTGGGAGATAACCCGGGATCGCCAATCTGGATCCGGGACAGCAGCAACGCAAAAATCGTGAAGGCGTGCGCAACGCTGAGGCGGCTGGACCCGACGCACGGTCTTCTGGAGCCATGTCGGTATCCAGGGATCGCAGAATTCCAAGTCTGCCGGTTTACTCAAATAGGCCTTTTGTTGTCGAAGGCCATCGCAATCGTCAGCGTCCTCGACGAGTACCGCGAGGCGAAGCGCGAGAATCGCGACCCTAAGAAATTCTGTGAACGCTTGGGTAAGGATCGGTTCGACGCCCTACTCCTTCTACGAGTGCAAGAGCCGGTACGGCTAGGCATAACCGGACTGCAGGCGAGTGAGGCTATGCGCCAACACCGGAAAAGCATCGAACACGAAATAGCGGATATTTGCCAATTACAGCGCTCTATACCCGAGTTGGTTCCGGATGGCGAACACGATGGACTAAGAGAATTGTCCTATGCATTCGAGCAGTGGTTGATGGAAGTTACGCCCGAAAGCTAGGGATGCTCAACACCTTGTCGTGTACCGCGGGGAGCATCGATTGGCGAGCGGTCGCCATCGCTCGGATAAGTTGCCGGCCCATACCGCACAGCATACCGTCCTAACTTAGCATTGATCTCTGGGGGTGCTTGTCCGAACTGCCTGAGCGGGACGGCGCACAGGCATTGACCGGCCGCCGGGGCGCCGTCGAGCAACACCACGAATCGACCACCGCAAAGCGCATCGCAGACCACTACGACGACAGAAGCCGGCCCAATCGGGTCGGCTTCGTGCTGTCGCAGATGGTTCGTTGACCACTATCGTCCGTCAGGGGTCGGTGGACGCGCCAACTCGTGCGTGTCCAACTTCGTTTCTCGCAGGCGTTCAGCCGGACCTGCCGAGTGGCATTCGACCATGACTGTGCGAATCTGGTGATGCGATGCAAATGATCGCACCACTGTGTACCACTGTGTAGGGCATTCGCCCAACCGAGCATGGTTTTACGGAGTGTGCTTTGGCTCGGCGGGAGCCACGAGCTTCGCCCAGGTCCCTTTTCCGGCAACACGCTCAAACGCCAGTTGAACCTGTGCGGACTTGGTCTTGTCCAGATTGGCTTGCGCCAACCAAGTCTTAAAGAATTCGAGAATGATCGGCTGGTATAGAGCAACCCGAGGGGCATCTCCAATGGCGTTGGCTTTCTGCGCGTTAGCATCCACGCGCCTTTTATATGCCAGATCCGACTCGCCCTCATCACGATACACCGTAAGGTCAGGCAGATCACCAGGCGCCGGTTTGCCGTCAACGGGGCGAAGCAATGTTGCGACAACCGGAACATATACCGACACGATATAATGCCCGTAGTATCCCTCGTCGGCAACACGTAGCATGTTTTCTGCTTTGGATTCATCGCTCACGATGGTCGTAAAGGTGCCGTAGCGCTCCTTTGGGGAGGCGACAGACAGGATGCATGCATACAAGCGCTTCAATCGCTCGGCGTTCAACTTTTGGTTGGCAACCAAGCGTAGGCTTGATGCGCCGGATATCACCGCCTCTGACGTCGATTGATCGTACTGCTCGCGCTTGGCGATTGCCATGAGGGCCGTCAATTGTTCGTCAAATTCCTTCACCTTCTCTTTGTTGCCGGTAGATATGGCAACAACTGCAGCCTCCATGGTTTTGGCGTTATACTCGGGCATGACGTCGCTACAGCAGGCCGCGGTGGCAAGCAGCAACAGTATCGTGGTTTTCATGATCAATCAATCCACGTCGGGTCATTTAGCGCAAAGATGGCTTGGCCGCCAGCTTTCGTTTGATCAGCGGTGCCAACGTTATTTGATGCACATTTGTGTTGGACATTAAACATCAGTAGTCCAGTGCCGCCGCTGGTCTTGGTGGCATACCACGGAATATTCCAGATGAATATCCCCCTGAGGTTGCCGCTTGGTGGCACGACGCCAAGTGTGCGAATCTTATCGGCGGCCAATAAGTCATTGTCTTGACCCACGGAGATAGCCGTGCCAAGCGGATGGTTGTCTCCGTCGAGATGGGCGAAAACGCCACTCGCCATAGCTGTCGCTTCCCCTTCAAATACTTTAATGTTATAAAAGCTTACATCGTCAGGGAACAGCGATATTGGATGCCCCGCAAAGCCTGCGCCTGGGCTTCCCTGTCGGTGCATAACGGTCCCAGAGCCCAGTCTCGTGCCGGCCGTAATGACAACATCGGTTGGCTTGATGACGCTGCAGTTCGTCGGGATGCTTTCGCTGCGATAGGTCGCGGTCACCGTGACGTTGGTCTCGGCTAGTGGCATTGTTGCAATCGTCGCGCTGCCGTGGTTGGTGGTTAATGTGCCACCTGCGTCAATGGACCAATTCACTTCGACTGTCGGAAACGTAAAGAACACAACCTCCTCACATAGGCCCAACTTCGTTCGATTTTGACTCGCAGGTGTCGCAGCCACCGTGCGATGACGGACTTCAATTTGCGTGGCGCGCGCCTTGCCGTTCCATGTTGGCGGTGTGCCACCACCAGGCCCTGATCCGCCATCCTTACCGTACTTGCCTCTGAAAGCCCCGGTGTGCTCTCCGGCAAAGATCTGCCCAGGAATGGCGCACAAAAATGGGTTAACGCCAACCCAATTCAGCGGGGTTGGATTGCTCACTCGGCAGTCCCACAGCCTATATTCCGCATCGGGACTCGCTGTGATTTGAAGAATTTCTCCCGTGATGCGCAATCCAAATTGATGATTGAACGAATCTTCAGTTGGGATGTTGTATGTCACTTCGCGACCGTCGTTCCCGACTTCTACCGCGCTCAGGCCGGCCACCGAGATGATGCACAACGCGAATTTGACCAAATTATGGCGCATGGGTACTCCTTGGTTTTGTGATGGGTGCGTCGCCTTGGCGACGCTGTATAAGCAGAAGAAGATTTTTACCTGACGTCACATGGGCATCCTCTGCCCGAGCTTGTTTGATGATCGCCTCGGCATATGCGGCGCCTTCGGCGTACCGTCCCATAGTGGTAAGCAACATGGCTAATTTCAGTTGGTAATCGAGTCGCAACGAGACATCGGGACAATCCTGCGCGGCAATTGTCAGCCACTTCTCCTGATCCTTCGGATCCCGATTCGCCAGATAGGCCAGAGCTCGCCAATAGGTCACGGTATTGCCATATGCCGGTTTGACACCTTCAAAACCCCGCATGAGATCTCCGATTTCAGTCTCATGGCCGGCAAACGTCATGGCACATGCTATTGCATACTCAATGTATGCCTTCTGCGGCACGTTCAACGGCGCCCGTTGGTTGTTTAACATTCGTTTGTATCTTACCGTGGCTTCGTCCCACCGCTCGGTTTCAAAAGCCAATTCGGCTAATCCCAAGCGTACCCGCAAAGGAGCAGAAAACAGAGCGAGTTCCGCTGGTGTCGCATACATCCGTCCGGCCTGAAACCCCGTGGATAACCGGAGATAATTCGAGGGAGCACGCTGCGCTGTTAACCTGCGGTCTTCATCGTCAACTTCCAAGATGATAGCCAGATCTCCAACTGCGCCGTTGGTATCGCCGCCCAGGAAGCGGCATAACGATCGACGTAGCTGGGCCTGCATTCGCTCTGAATCGGCGTACCAAGAGCATGTGGAAGCCGTGTAGACCTTCTCCGGGTTTGGCTGCGACCATTGGACGTTCCCGAACGCATCGACACTTCGCACGTTGTCGGTTACGCGTGTTTTGGCGATGGAGGCATCGGGAATTGCATAGTCAAAACTTATGGAGCCGCTCAACTTAGCTGCGCCCATGATGGCGATGGCCTCTGAGTAGAGGATGATTGCAGTTTTGAGGTCGGCGGTTTCTTCCATGGCCAAATCACCTAGCATGCGCATCGCCTCGCCTCGGTAGGGATTTGCTGGATCTGATGCCACTATGTAGTCGAGGTCCGCCTTGGCGCCCTTGCTGTCCCCTTGGACAATGAGGCACTGTGCTCTATACAGCCGCGCAGCGGCGGCATAGATGTTTGGGACAGGGGCCTCGTTCACACGAGGGTCCTCGGGACCCGTCAACACGGGATATGGCTTCCCATAATTTTTGGTGTGTAGCGCAACCAGTGCGCTGTAACTCGCAATTGCCTCCTTCCAGGCACTGGCAAGGCGTTGGCGATTTGCATCTCGGTACAAAATGAATCCGGGGCCATGCAACAAGAGGTCTATGGCTTGGCGAATCCGGCTGATTTTCCCCCGTATGCTATTTGCACAGGTCTTGTCTTCATCACTGGGATTGTAGGCATTTACTGCTTTTTCAGCGTTAGTAAGCCACTCGAGTGCCTCCGAACACTTGCCTTGGTCGGCAAAGGTGTCGGCATTGCACTCTGCCGCCCGCGCACGCTGGGTTCCCTGCGAGGTTTGACAAAGACGCTCAGCACACTCATGTGCACTACGGTATTCCTGAACAATCCGCAGGCATTCGATATTGAGCAACTGGATAACGTAGCTCTGACCGTCCAATTGCTTGCCTGCGCCGAAGTACGCCAGCATCATGGATCTGGCTTCCGCAACCTTCCCCGCTGCAACCTGTCGTTTGGCGGTGGCCAGAACGGCGAGTGCCTTCGTTTCTGGTTCCGACGCAAGTTTGGCGATGAACCGGTCACATCCTTTTGCGTCTCCAAGTCGGATTAGCGTGTCGATTTGAGCCGTAACGTTATAGATAGATGCGATCGAGGATTCGCCGCCCACACCGACCTGCGCAAGCAGTGCGCAAATAAGGAGTGTGAGGATTCGCATGGGGCCGGACTTGATGATGGCGGTCGACGCGGGTCAATTGGTTTATATGGTCCGCGTAAGGGCTTCCGGCGGTCAGCCAGTGTCTAGCCGCAGGAGCCTTTCGCCTCTCCAGGGATAAACTCCGACGTTCCATGCCCTGCCAATCGCGCCGAAGGAACGGGAAATTGGCCTCGCTCGGCTTCAAGGTCAGCCCTTCGCCACCTTCGCCCGCCGGAACGTCCGGTCCTCCCCGCTGAGGATCATCTTCCGATCGCGCAGTTCCTTGAGGTAGCGCTTGATGGACGACCCGTCCCGGCGGACCAGGTCGCCGCGGTCGCGGGCGAAGTGCTCGATGACGTCCTTCTGTCGCAGGCTTTGGCCGGCGTCGAGTTGGGCCAGGACCCAGGCCTGGTACGGGTTCAGGGTAAGCTCGCCGGCGGGCTGAGCCTGGGGCTCAGAGGTGGCGCGCACAGGCTCAGCCAGGCCTGAGCCTGCGATCACTACTCCCAGGTGATCGGCCAGGTGGTAACCCCCACCCTTGCTGTCGGCGATGACGTCGAACTTGCCGCAGGCGAGGTGCTTGAGTTCGCGCATGCGGTCGGTGCAGGCGTCGCGGAAGCGCTGGATGGGTTTGCTGATCGGGTTGCTGATCTCCCGGCCCAGGCGCTTGTCAACGCCGGACCAAAACAAGGCCACCGCGCCGGAGCAAAATCAGGCCACCTGGCCGCGTAGCGGCCTGAACGGACCCCGCCGCCACGGTCAGGCGTCGTCGGTGGGCTTGGTTGCCGGCTTGGCACGGCGGCGCTTGGCGTCGGCCAAGCGATAGCTGTCACCGTTGCACTCCAGCACATGGACGTGATGGGTCAGTCGGTCAAGCAGGGCGCCGGTGAGGCGCTGGCTGCCGAAGACCTCGGTCCATTCGTCGAAGGGCAGGTTGCTGGTGACCAGGATCGAGCCGCGCTCGTGGCGCTGGGAGAAGACCTCGAAGAGGAGCTCGGCGCCGGTCTTGGACAGCGGCACGAAGCCGAGTTCGTCGACGATGAGCAGGTCGACCTTGGCGAGCGACTTCTGGTTGGCGGATCGTGGACAGGCACTTAAAGATCAACGCACACCCTGCGACTTCTTGCAATAGGTCCATGCTGACCGTATACGTCCCCCATGCCCATCCCGCGCCGTCTCCTCGTGGCCGACGACCGCCCGGGCTGCTACCATGTCCTCTCCCGCTGCGTCCGCCGCGCCTTCCTCTGCGGTGACGCCGCCGAGCACCGCCGGGGCTGGGTCCGCGATCTGATCGCGCAGGCCGCCGCCGCGTATGCCATCGATGTCTTGGCCTACGCCGTGATGTCGAACCACCTCCACATCGTCATCCGCACCGACCCCGATCGCGTCGCCACGTGGACCGCCGCCGAGGTCGCCGCCCGCTGGGCGCTCGCCCATCCGCGCACCGCTGCTGACGGCAGCCCGTTCGCTTGGAGCGCC
>JBBQCI010000049.1:0-29957 GCA_038318565.1 Planctomycetota bacterium | reverse complement strand
GCTGATCGCCAACCAGGGCGCCGACGGCTCGTGGCCAGCGCCACCCGGCGACAACGAACGCGAATATGGCGTGGCCTACAGCAATGCGATGGCGCTGCTCGCCCTGACCGTCGATCGCCGGCTACTGCCCGCACATCAACCGTAAGCCACATGCCGCAGTTCGAGACACCGATGCGCGATGTGGTTGGGTGATACAGCCATGCCTTCTGACTCCTTCGATTCTCTGTGTCTCCTGTGAATTCGAATGCCTTTCCAAGGATATCTGCCCGTATGATCCCTGTCATCTTCCGCGCCGACGACGTCGGCATCTCCCGTTCCTCGGTGCTGGCGGCTCGACTGGCAATCGAACGTGGTCTCTGCCGCAATGTCAGCATCCAGGCGGTGGGTGACCACCTGAACATGGTTCGCGAGTTGCTCGTTCCGCTGCAGCGCGCCGGTCGCATCGACCTCGGCCTGCATGTGACGTTGAACTGCGAATGGGATTCCCCGCGCTTCGCACCAATTGGTCGGCATCCGCATCCCGACCTGCTCGACCTCGATGGCGCTTTCGCCCAGCATCCCGGCATCCTGCATGACCGACGCCTGCCCAGCGAGGCGGTGGTCGCTGAAGCCGAAGCCCAGCTATCCAGACTCCGCAATCACGGCATCGTGCCCGACTACGCCGACGAGCACATGTGCTTCGGTTGGGTCCCCTCGCTGGCTGGTGCGCTGAGCGGATTCTGCCGCCGGCATGGCCTACTCGACGCCGACCGCATACGCTTTGCTGCCGGGCCAACGCTGCCTGTCCAGGCCGGCCCAACGGAAGCGCTCCTCGCCCGATTAGCGGCAGCACGCTTGGGTCCGGTGCTCGTGGTCGGCCACCCGATCCTGCCGGACAACGAGAACGCCCGGTTCCGCATGCGCGGAGATCCGACATATGACGCCAACACAGATCGTGACGCCCAGCGCCGCATGTTCACCGACCCGCGGGTAGCCGGATTCGCGACCTCGAGCCGCATCGTCAGTCTGCGTTACCAGGATCTCGCCAGGACCGATTCAATCCGTTGAAACGTTTGAGGTCGGCTCCATCCTAGGGCAATGTCTGGTCGCACCTCGCTGAAGGATATCGCTACTGCAGCAGGGGTATCGGTGTCGACCGTCAGCCTGGCCCTGACCGGTGACTTGCGCGTGGCGGCGCCAACCCGCGAGCTGATCAAGGCAACCGCTGCTCGCCTTGGGTATGTGCGTAATCCGATTCTCGCCAGCATCGCCGCGGGGCGCTTCCGCCATCCTGGTAAACCGGTGTGCGTTGCGGTCAGTGGCGACGATGGCGGTTGGTTGGCCCAGTTGCGCACGCAGGCGGAAGTCATGGGGATGTCAGTACGCAGCCTCAGCGGCTCAATCGACCAACTGCCCGAACGGGCGGTTGCGGTGGGCGCCACGGCACTGGTGCTCAACTGTCGCGGCCTGGATTTGAGTATGTTGGCGCGCAGTCCGCTGCCCATCGTTCTATGGGAGGATGAAGGCCCAGCTAATCCGCCGGTCGACCTCGTCGAGACCTGCGAATGGTGGACCGCGACCAGCACGGCGATCGAACGCGTCCGTGCAGCCGGCTATCGCACGCCGGCGGCTTTCCTGGTTCCGGCCACGCCTCGCCATTGGCATGACGACATCCGGCTCGCCTGTGCGAGGATCATGGGGCTGCCAACCATCGAATGGTCCCGTGACACTCACGCCGTCAGTGCGTTCTTCACCGCCCATCGGCCGGACGCCGTGATCCTGGGCATGCCGCATCTCCACGAGACCTTGACCCAACTCGGCATCATCCTGCCGCATGTATCGCTGCTGGTGCACACCGGTCCTTGGTTCTCCAACTTCACGGGTTGGACGCCTGATCAGGACCACCGTGGCCAGGTGACGCTGGAACTGATCGAGCAGCGCCTGCGCTATGGGCCACGGCCACCGCGCCGCATCGTCGTGCCACCACATTGGCAGGAAGGCACATCGCTGCCGCCACGTGTCTGAATACGGCTACGGTTTTGCGTCCAGGCCGAAAGCGCGTTCGACCTCGGCCGATTGCGCTCCAGCCTGCATCAGGTGGGTCTGCGCAGCCGCCTCGTCGCCGACCAGCAGGAGGAACCATGCGGCCAGGGCCTGCAGTCCCGGGTCGTTGCGTCGTGACAAGCCCACCGCCAGGTTGGCCCGGTCCCGATCAGTCAGACGCTGCCACGAACTGGTCATTTCGCCGGTTCCGGCGATGGCCATGACCATGCCGCCGTCCTCGTGCAGCTCGCGCACGGTGGCCTGCGCATGCATGGCCGACAATTCGAACTGCGGCTCGCGTCGGGCGGCGATCTCGGCGACGGCTGCGAGACGCAAACGTTCGATCCAGAAGTCGCGCACGGTTGCATCGGTCAGCTGAACGGTCGGTTTGACCTCGGCCTTAACCACCGGCTTTGCCGCAGCGGTGGCGGGTTCGCTTGTGGTCGCGTCTGGTGTGCCCTTCCTGCCCACCTTCGCGATCGGCTTGCCCAGGATCGGCACTGGATTCTTGAAGTATTCGCCGCCCTTCAGCCGCAGGTAGCCACCGTCGTCATCAGGAAAAAGGCTCTTCAAGCCCTTGTTGCCTGCATGCGGAGTCGGGTTGGTAATGCCGTCCTTCTTGTTGTCGAAGACGTTGGCTCCGTCGCCGCCGAGCGAGAAGATCCACATCGGGCATCCGGCGGCCGCCATGCGTGCCGCCACCGTGTTAGCAGGATAATTGTCGAGCAGCAGTTCGCTGACCCCATCCATGCCATGTCCGTCGCTGCCGTCACAGGTCGCGTACGTGGCATTGCCCTGGGGCAGCTGCCAGGCTACCCCCCACATGCCGGTTGCCTCGTGGATGGGTTTGATCCAGGCGCACCAGTTGTCGACCGAGCCATGGTACGAGACGATGTCGGCCTCTGTGTAGGGCGGATATTTGGCGTTGCTGCCGTTGCGGACCTGGCCGGTGTCCCAGTCGTGCAACTGGGTGATGAACAGATCCCAGCCATTACTCGCGTTGACCTCCAGCTTGTTGAAGTGCTCACCCCAGCGTTCGCCTGACATGGTGCCGTTGCGGTCCCAGGCGCTGGGATTGGCGGCAAGGATGACGTGCGGGGCATACATGTCGCGCAGCACGCGATACGCGCGGGCCCAGCCCTTCACCGTGTCGGGAAGGCCTTTCAACTCGGGCATGCCAGAGCCGCCGACCAGCACGGTGCCCTCTTTGTTGTAGTCCCAGCCGCACGACAGCAGCAAGTGGCCCCACTCGTCTGGCTCGATCTGCATCACGCAATCGACGTCCTCGAACTCCTTGGCCATCTGCAGGAACTTCTTAGTCATACTCCAGTACGCGATCATGGTCGACTGGACCTTGGCGTTGACTGGCGTAGCGGCAGCCGGGCTCGGTTGGTACTTGGCCGGCGGCGCTTCGGCCAAGCCATACCACGTGTTCCAACATATCACTTTGGCGGTCCGGGCGCCTTCGAACTTCTGGCGCAGGGCGCCGTACTTGAAGAACCACACGTCCTTGCCCTCGGTGTCTCCGGGCGAGTCGACGACATGCGACAGATACCCGGCCATGCAGGCCCAACGGGCGCCTTGCTGTTCGCGTGTCTCGATGATCCATTCGGGGGTAGCCTGGATACCGATGGTGAAGTATTGCAGCAGTTGTTCGGTGATGACCTTCTTACGACGGGCGGAGCCAGGGTCTGCTTTGGCCAAGGCCTCCTGCTGCGCCTTGGCCAGCAATTCTTCCGCCTTGGCCTTGTCCTTGAGCGCTGCTCCGAGGATCTTGACCACGGGTTTGGCCGGCTCGGGTTCGGTCTTGCGGAAGGACTTGCCGCCATTGGTCTTGTCGGCCTCGTAGGCTTTGCGGCGTTCTTCCCAACTAGCCTTGGCCGTGGCATAAGCGTCATTGGCGGCGGTCTGCAGTGCCTTGAACTCTGGCGCCGAGGTGCCGGATTGGCTGAGTCCGACAAGGGCGAGATTGAGCACCCCGGCACCGTCAACGGTCTGTACGACAGCCCAGCTGATGGTGGCGGTAGCCTCCGTCGGTACCGCTGGGGGCGTCGGTGCCGGCAACTCTCCAGCGCACACCGACAGACAGACGAGGAATGCCAGGAATGGACGATGCATATGCACATGTTAACCCACCTGCATGCGCTGTCGTTGCTGGGTTTCCGTCGAATCCGTTGAATCGTGTGTGGCCGGTGTCTCACGCCATTCAACGGTTTGAATGAAGAGCTGCGTAGGTAGCCATAGGGGTGAAAGGTACTTTCTACTGATGACTTCTACAGCCGGCCTCCGTACCGCAGGCTTCACCCTGATCGAACTGCTGGTGGCAGTCTCGATCATCGCGGTGCTCGCCGGCATGCTCATGCCGATGGTGGGGATGGCGCAGCGGATGGCCATGCGCACCTCCAGCGAAGCGACGCTGCGCAAGGTTGACGCCGCTGTGCGACTGTTCCGCCGCGACATCGGCGCCTTTCCCTACCAGCGCAGCTACGCGGATCAGGTCGATGCCACCGCCCCGTTCGTGAATCGATTGGGACGCCAGCTCGGACGGGCAATGAGCGACAGCGAACGCAGCGCAATGCGCGCGTTAGCCGCCACCGCCACCAGCAAATACGCTTACGACACCAATTTGAATGATGGCAACAATCTAGAGGCTTCGCTGCCCTCCGCCCTGGCCTTCAGCATCACGCGCTTGCCGCCAAAAGATTTCGGCCCTCCATGGATCGATGATAACGACAAGATGGGACGCAAGCGCTACAGTTTCTACCTCAACCGCATCGCTTCCGACCGCGCACGGTTGGCGACCCTCTCCGGGGCCTTCGACCTCACTGGCGGCATCGTATCTGGACCGAACGCGAATGGCGTGGTCCACCTGGATCAATCCGGTACCCGGCTGCTGACGACCGGCGAGGTCGGCAGCCTGACCACTGGTTGGGGTGACGACTACCTGCAGGGCGAGATGGAGGCGCGCTTCATCAAGGACGATGGCATTCTCGACGCCTGGGGTCATCCGATCGTCTACGTCTGCCAGATGGTGCCGCGCATTCGAACGGCGCAGATCAAAGTCTACGACAGGGGCTTCAGTCTAGCCGAACCGGCCTGGTTCGGACTCGGTCATCAGGGCTTTGCCGCCAGGACCGGGCCGTGGGACAGCCTGGTCAGCACCAAGCGCTTCCTGCTGTTGGGACTTGGTCGCCTGCGCCTGAGCAACGGCGATGCTGGCGATGGCCAGCCGTTACCGACCGATCCGCTGTGCTACCCGGACGCCGGCGCCTTCCAACATAGTGACCGGCGCTTTTACGCTGCGCCTGGACTTAGCCTGGACTTTGAACTGTGGTCGGCGGGCAAGGATGGTAGCCTGCGCTGGATGCGTGACGATCCCCTGAATCGTGATAACATTCCGGCCAGTGCGTATGACCGCAAGCTCTGAACGCTCGCCTTCGGGCTTCACCCTGATCGAGCTGCTGGTCGTCACCGGCATCGTCGCCGCCCTGTTCGCCATCGCCCTGTCCATCCCGACCGCCGACAAGCGGCGCGTCGAGGTCGAGGCGGTGTCCCGCGACCTCGCCGCCACCATGCGCCTGGGCCGCAGCCTGGCGCTGGAACGGCGAGCAGCCTACGCCCTCGTGTTCAATATCGCCAATGGTGCCGGCTCCTCCGGCCGGGTGATCAACAACTGGGGCGGCGAGCATTGGTACCAGTTGATCGGGCCGAATGAGGACCAAGGCAACATGGGCAACAACGGCACCGCCACCTACCCCGAGGCGCGATTCACGGACGGTAACCTGTCGCTGCCAACCTACCTGTCGCGCGTCAGCAAAGCCTGGTTCGGCGAGCGCAAAACCCTGCCAGCGCACAAGGTGCGTTTTCTCGCCCTGTCCGACCAGGACAACGGCCATGTGCACACGTGGGGCGACGGCGACGATTACTACTCGGCCTTTCCCGACACCTATCCGCGGCCGTGGTTCGGCTGGTATGACGTAGGCGCCAAACGCCTGTATCCGTGGGGTGGTTATGACCCGGCCCTGCTCGACCGTCGCAGCCAGCCGTGCTCAGGCTTCTACTATCAGGGCCAAGACCCCGCGATCAGTGGCCAGCGCAATCCCGCCGATCGCCGGTCCACCGTCACCAACAATACCGATCCGCCGCTGCGTAACATGCTGCTACTGGCCAAGGACGACGTGCGCCCGCTGGTCAACGGCAATTGGATGGATTCCTACATCTGTTTCTATCCAGATGGGACTGTACGCTTTGAAGTGTTTGGCCGCCTACGTCTGGAAAGCCGGACCAGACGCGATTCGGGCGCTGATTCCAAAGGCGGATGGGCGGTGCCCAACTACGGCGACCTCGGCGACCTGACTTCGGACAAGAGGGATGAGTACATTAGCGACTGGACGTCGGCAGCCTCGCACTGGGAGCGCCGCTCCGGCTACTGGTACGTCACCATCGCGCCTGACGCCGAGAGCGACAGCGACAGCTTCGCCAGTGCACGCGACGCCCTGCGCAGCATCACGCCCAGCATTCGTGTCGGTATCAACCGCTTTGGCGACGTCCGCATTGCCGATGTGCGCCCCGCTCTGCCCGCCGGCAAGAGCATCCTGCCGCTGTCGCCAGCCTCCAGCACGCCCGATGAGCGCTCCGCCTGGCAGAACAAGAACGTCACCTCCACCAACTACCAATACACCCTGCGCACCGACGACAACGGCAACGCCGTCGGTTCGCCGGCGGTCGACTTCGTCACGCCCGAACAACTCGAGCGACGCGGCATGTGGGTGACGCCATGACCGCTCGCCGCGGCTTCAGCATGATCGAGGTCCTTGCCGTCCTGATGGTGCTTGGCATCGGCCTGGCCGCCGCGATCAGCATCTTCGGCTATGCCATGAAGATGTCAGGTGAGGCGCAGGCGCGCAGCATCGCCATGGCAACCGCCATCTCGGTGGCCTATGATCGCTCGCCACTGCTCGACCCTGACTTGGCCAGCGACTGGAGCGCCACCACCTACAGCTTCGACGCCCCCTCCGGCACGGCCGTCAGTCGCGGGCCGATCAACGGCATGTACGCCGTGCGTACCGAGACCACGGTGGCAGCTGACATCAGCGCCCAGGATGGCGCCACCGTGCACCAGCGCTCGGTGCGGGTTGATGTAGACATCTTTGAAACCAGCGGCGGCAAGCCGGTTGCCTCGTTCACCACCCGCCTGGTGCGACAGCGGGGCGGCCCATGAACGTTCGTCGCGGTTTCACCCTGATCGAGATTCTCATCGGCATCAGCCTAGCGATGCTGCTGATCGGCACGGCCACCACCGCCTTCGTGCAGATGCGCACCATGGCCAGCCGGGTCGAGGCGCGCATGGCGCTGAACCGCCGCGCCGAGACTCTCTATCTGCAGCTGGACCAGCGACTGTCGGTAGCGCAGCAACACTGCGCTTTCGTCGTCGACGGTCGCTCGGCCGATGTCGAAGGCACGGTCAAACCCGTACTGCGCCTGCTGTTCATGCGCGCCAGCGAAGATCAAAATAACTGGAATTGGAGCGCCCAGAACTGGGACGGTGACTGCACTGATCTGTACTGGGAGCTATGGGAGTACCGTCCCGATGAGCAGCGCCTCTATCAGGCGACCTCGCCGATGTACTGGGATTTCCGCGCACCAAATGGGATGATTGCTGGTCTAGGAGATCTCAAAGAGCAGAAATTTCGCAACAGTCCCAGTCCACGTCGTCGACTCGCCGCCCCTGACTGGATCGCCAGTCTGGAGGACAACCAACTGTTCCCCCGTCTACCGCGCACGGCACCGGTAAGCACCTCGTTGGTGGCGGTCGATGATCGCGGCGATTGGGGCGTGCTCCGCCACGAGTTGCGCGTCGCTTGCGAAGGCGTCAAGGACCTGACCTGGGAAGTCCTGAGCAATGACGGGACGGTGCGCACCTACAACGCCGGCATGAGTGGAGCCCCGCTGGTCGCCGACGGGGTGTGGATGGACGGTCGCAGCGTCGACAGCTCTGGCCGCCAGCCCGGCCAGGCCGGCTGGACCTGGACGAGTACCGAACTGCCCGCACGGCCGCGCCTGGTCCGCCTGCGCCTGACTCTGCAACGCGCCACCGCAGCTGATAACTCGACCAAGCCGGGTAGTCAACTTGAGCAAACCTACTCGTTCTCATTCCAGCTGCCAGCCACGTCGGGAAACTGAAGTCATGCACCGTTCCGGCACTGTCCTGCTCTTCGCCATCGGCTTGGTCGCGCTGGCTACGGTCTTGTCGTTCGGATTCCTACGCTCGATGACCACCCAGCGGAACTCGGGGCACGCCACCACCATCAAGCTGTTGGCGATGGAGGCGGCGCGTACTGGCACCAGTCACGCCATCGAGCAGATCACCCGCGATTATACAGCCAATCCGATCACTCGGATGGACGGGCCAGCTCGCAGCGTCTTCCGCGCCCATTACAAGCCGTTCGAGATGACCCAGTGGGAAAACAACGTCCGCGACAACCGGGCGATCAATCTGCATGACGTCAGTTCGGAAAACTACATCTACGAACCCGCCTGGGTTGAATTGTTCTGGGGCTCTTATTCATTCACCAACGGCCCGGGGAATGGGGGTAATTCGGTCGATGGACGCGGTCGATGGATCGAGCCCGAACTCTACGCCGACGACACCCCGGTGGCGGTGGCGGCCAACGGCACCACATGGGAACTGCCCAATGCGCCGGTGCGCTTCGGCGACAACGACGGCGAGTACACCGCCGGTCCCGGCAACTGGCAGGACGGCGATTTCGACAGCGTCGGCGTGTCGCTGGCGCGGAGTAATAACCGGGATGCCACTATCGACGTCAAGACGCCGTTGCTGAACACCGCCAGCGGCTCGCGCTGCGCCCCTATCCTGTTCGACAAGGATTTCCGTCGCCTGCCCTACACCACGCGCAACGAGGCCTTGACCGCCCGGCAGCAGGCGCGCTACCGCCTGCGCTATGCCGTGCTGGTGCGTGATCTCGACGGCTTTCTGCTGCTGAATCCAGATCCGGCGATCGACTGGAAGAAGGTGGTCAGCCCGGATCCACGTGACTACGCCGCAGATCCGGCAACCCAACGCATCGTCCGCTACATGCATGCCTGTCAGAACCTGATGATGGGCATGGACGGCTTCCGCGACATGGGTTCCGCGACCCTGGGCCAACGCTTCGCCCATGTCTTCAGCGGCCGTGGCTGGACCACCAATTACCTGAGACGGTCGGATGCCGACCCGTTGCCGCGGACCTTTTCGCTGATGTACCGCATGTTCGACAACCGCGACTGGTTTCGTTTCCTGGACTTCGGATATCGCTGGGACTGGGACAGGCCCAATCCCGCGCCGTTCCTTGCCGAGCGGATCTACGGTGAACCTAGCCAAACCGGCGGTCCTGACGGCCTTGTGCCAAACGGTGCCGGAGATCAAAGGCTGCGGCCCGATGGTGGCGGATGGGAATGGCGGCACAGCGGCACAGGCCCGCTGTTCTCCCCCATCCAGGGGACCAAGATGATTGGCGGAGGCGGATACAAGCAGGACCAGACCGGTGAAGCGCAAGGAAATCCCTACACCAACACCGTCTTCGGCCGCGGCATGAGCGGATCGGGTAACGGCCGTTATGGTGGTCCCGTCGATACACCGTGGAGTATCAACGTGATGACCGCACCACCAAACATGCTCAATGCATTGATCTATGCCTACTTCCCTGCTGGCGTTGTCCAGGCGCACTACGTGGCAAAACCGCTCGGCCCTCCGCCCAGCCCTGATAAGAAAGATGACTACAAGCTGGACCCAGCCAGCATTGACTACTGGGGGGCACTGCGCGGGATCTACGATCTGTTCAACATCTCACACAGCGACGCCTTCGAGCACTACCAACCGCCAAGTCGAGTCAGCCCAGCGATCACTCCCGATTACCACCAACCGTCGGTGTTCAAAACCGAACCCGGCTACCGCTTTCCGCAAGAGCGCTATCCCGGCCCATTGTGCTTCAACGGGGCCGATCCCGTCAGCGGTCTGATGGTACATGATGACTACGGCCGGTTGATCGACCTCTCCGAACAAGATTGGGGGTGGGATGTACATACCGGTAATCGCCTTGCCGGTCCGCTTGAGTGGGGAAATCCGCCTGGTGGTGTGGCGGCGAATCCGCCGACGGACAACGGGTGGTCAGTACAGAACCAGGCGGGCGATGATGACTGGGACCAAGATAAGTACGACAACGGCGTCTTCCAGGGCCGCAACAACCGCTGGTGGAATCGGTTCAGCCGGGACTACAAGAATAAGCCCGTCCGTCCGCACGATGACAGCTTCTGGTCGGATCTGCTCTATGCCTATAATCAGGCCCTATGCGTCGCCCGGGGGCGTCAGGCGCGATTCGATGGCGCGTACCAGCCGCGCGCCAATGACGTTTTCCACAACCCTGCCGATCCAGGGATGCTGTGCAACGACCTCGCCTCACTCGATGCCCTGTTCATCCGTTGCCTTGGCCACGATCCGGCGAATCCAGCGAGCGCCCCGCCCACCACTTCAGACAAGCAGGCCTGGCGTAAGAGCTGGGAGCGCTACACCCCGAACAACAACATCTTCACGCTGAATTCCCCGCTCCTGCCCGGTCGAACCATTCCGGTATTCGGCATCACGGGCGGACGGCCGGACGTTGCCAGCAAGACCGACTATGTCTGCGATGCTGCGGCCCAGACCCAGGTCCTGGAAATGATCGTCAACGACTTCCGCTACAGCATGTTCGGATCACACCCGAGCTACGCGGCCGCCTTCCGTCCGCTTGACTTCAATGGTGACGGAAAAGTGGCGTGCAGTGGCTATGTCGCGGTCGCGGATCCGTCTCCGCCGCCTCACGACCCCACACGCATACTGATGCTCAAGGCCATGCTGCTCGACGAGGTCATGGACGTCGTCGCCAATGGCCAAGGCCCTGCCATCACCCAGCCGTTCTGCATGGTCGGCAACCTATGGATCGGGCGTAGCCGCTTCTGGAACGTCATGGTGCGCGGTGAACTCTACGACAACTTGGCAAAGCAAACCGTCGGCCAGAGCACCCTAGAGACGACGCTGGTGGTCGATCCGGCGCAGGAGGCCGAACGCGGCAACGCCAAGAAGGCCTATTCCACTCAGGTCCTGTTCCAACACTGGTACTTCAACAAATACCAGGGCCTGCAGCAGCGGAACTTCTGACGCCAATAGCTAATTTGCGACGTTGACTGAGTTGGCCGCCAAGGAACCAAGGCCACACGGGGCGTAGAGGAGATGGCATGGATCCCCATCTCTATCTCCTTCGAGCCTCTGTGTCTCCCGTATGTCGAATCGCCGACTTTAGGCTGAATTTAGCGAGCCCGCAGCGTCAGGACCCGCCATCCGCCCGGCCAGCCTTCACCATCACAGCGGACCAGATAACCTTCGTACGACTCGATGCGTTCACGGAATGGAGGACGCCCCTGATCGATCAGCAGGGTGCCGAGATCACCGGAGAACGGTCGCAGGCGCAGGGCAACCAAGCCGTTGTCCTCTCGGCGGATCATCGCGGCCAGATCAGGCACCCCGGGCGTCGAAGTGCCGGTAAGCAGACTGACCACGGCCAGTGCATCACGTGGCGTCGGCAAGGCGGCTTTTAACAGATCCAGGACCTGCCCATAGCGCACCTGACGTCCGCCCGACCCGCTCCACGACGATGTTGCGGGATCCCAATCCAGACCACGGATCAGTTTCAGCGCCCCACGCAGTTCGCTGGGTCCGACAACGCGCTCGCTCGCAAATCTGGCGTCCGGCAGGTCGGCGAACGGCGCGATCCCTTCGGTCATGCCCGGCGCCGTCGCCAGCCAGACCCGGCTGCGCAGCAGCTCGGCGTGGCGTGGATACGCTAGGTCATCGCGCGCATGGATGGCGGTGTGGGTCTGCAGTGCCGCCGCTGCCGGATCGCGTCCCGACATAGCCCGCCAGCCGAAGACCGCAATTACCGCCACCGTTGCGACCACCAGGATCTTCCGTGCCGCCATGTCAACGCCCCAGGGCGCGCAGGCGCCAGGCGACAAAAAGTTCGATGGCCGGATCAGGCGTGTTTTCACTCAGCAGCCGCTGACTCATCGGTAGGGCGGTGAACGCGGCATAGGCAATCCTGGCGTCTGCCTGGTGCCCTTCGCGTTCTGCCCGCAGGGCCTGCGCCAGGGCCAACCAAGCCTTGGCCTCGCTGGCCGTCGGCTGGGCGAGCACCGCCGCATCGTCGAGCTTGCCCAATGCTGCTCCAGCGAAGATCCGGGCGCGCTCAGCATAGACGCCTTTCCAGCCGTCGGCCATGGACTGCAATGCATGGTCGAAGGCAGTGTCATTGCCAGCAAGACGGTCAGCGAAGGGAGCCAACACCATGCTCGGGAACCAACCACTGCTGCCGGAACGGTCGAGCAGCGGAGCAATCGCCGCCCGCTGACGTTTGGCTTCGATCAGGTCCCCCGATTCGAGAGCAGCAATCAGACGCAGTTCCGGCAAGGCTTTTCCTAGCCGCGCTTCAGCCATGGGAATGCGACCGAGCATGGCCATGGCGACCGCATCTTGACCCGATCCGGGATGATTGGGGATGCCGCCGCCGGCCGCCTCCTCAAACCGTCCGAGCACCATCAAGGCTTCGTTGATGATGCCTGAAGCTGCGTTGGGGTCGTTCAGCAGCTCGCTGGCACGACCGAGATACAGCTTGGCCGGATGGCCCTCGTACGTACCCCGCACTTCGGCCGCCCGTCCTGACTTGCACAGAGCCACCGCCGCAAAGTAGCCCGGCAAACCCGATTCGCTGGCCAGCTTGGCATAATCGCCACGCATCAGATAGAGATAGACGCGGTCCATCGGTACCAGCCAGCCGGCGCGTTCGGCTTCATCCGGTCGGCCCAAGGCCATCAAGGCGGCGACGCCGAAACGGCGCTCCTGGGGGTGCTCCTTTAGCAACTGCTCGAAACGACCAAGTTTAAGCAGGAGATTAGCAACCTGATAGCCGCTGGTTGCGTCTCCTGGGAACAGGTTCTCGCGCAGCCGCAACAAGGCCTCAGCCCGTTCGCGATCAACCTGCTGAGCCGCGATCAGACGTCCGGCCGCGATCTGCCACTGCCGACGCAGCTCATCGTGCGCGGTCGACGAACGACGCCAGGCGGAGGCCAACCGATCGCGAAATAGCTCATCCTGACCAGTGTCGAGCAGTTCCTCCAATCGGATGGCGTCGGCGGTCTGCGCCAATGCTGGATCGATCAGATGCGACCAGGTCTCACGCGAAGCATCGATCTGACCGGACCGCCGCTCGGCCAGCCCCCTGCGGAAAAGCGCCTCCTGGACGACCGGGGCGGCAAGGCCACCCTCGGCAAGTCGGCCATAGACGATTGCGGCATCAGCAAAATGCCCGTAGGTGAATAGCACATCGCCCATCGCCAAAGCCGAGACCTGGGCAGCCAGAGGCCGACCCTGGATGGTCACGTCGTCGAAGGCCTTGCCTGGGAAATGTCCGTACAGGCTGATGTGGCCCGACGTGGTGGCAAAGCGCTCGCGATGTTCGACGACGATTGTGCCGTCGATCGCCAGGCTCATGCGATCCGCGTCGATCTCGATACGGATGCGGTGGTCCTGCGCGACACTCAGCTGCAAGGGCGCGTAGGCCAGACGCTGATTGCCCGGATCACTGGTGATGGCGCAGTAGCTGTTCTCATAGGCGGCAGCCTGCAACCGGTAGGAACGGGATGGTCGTGGTGTGGTGCCGGAAGTGGCGCTGCCCTGGTCCGGCGTTTCGTCTTCGCTCCAGACCACCGAAAGGTCACCCGGGCGTTCGCCTGGCAGGATCTGACCGGTGTACTCGATGGCCACCGGCACGGACAGACGCTCGCGGAAGACGAGCAGAGCCTCCTCGGAGGCCGTCGAGACCAGGCGTCCGTCCCGGACCTGCCACATGCTGCCCATTTCAGCGACTGGCGCGCGCCAGCGAGCCCGCCACCCGTCATCAGCGAAATCCTCGCGGGCGATCGGTGGATCCCAGGTTTGGGTGCTGCTGGCTGCAACCCGTTCGTTCCACGAGCGCCAAACCAGGCTTCCGGTAATACCGAGGGCAATGGCCAGAGCAGAAACCAGCACGACCTGACGCGTACGGCGGCTGATCCAAGGCGGCGCTGAGGCCTCGGCGGCGGCCACCCGCAGCTGACTGCAGAGGCGGGCCAGATCGCTGCGCAATTCCCCAACCCCACGATAACCGTTGGTGATGTCGGTGGCCAAGGCGCGCCGAACAAGCCGCTTGGTCCCGTTGGGGAGACGAGCCTCTTCGGCCGAAGTTAGGTCGCTGAACGGATCGCTGCCCGGGGTCGGCGGTCGCAATACCAGCACCTCGAAGATACAGGCTCCGAGGGCACGAATGTCAGCATGCAGATCATCCTTGCCGTGGAGTTCCTCGGCGACGGACAACCAGCCACCAATGACCATCTCGCCATGCCGGCCAATGGTGATGACCGAGGTGCGCAGTTCGCGATGAGCCGTCCCGCTGTCGTGTGCCCTGGCCACGGCATCGCACACCCGGACCATCAGGCCAAGGGCGGCAGCACCATCAGCGAGTTCTGGGCGGACAAGACCTTCACGAGCGTCAGCGATGGCAGCAGACAGAGAGATGCCTTCGGAGTGGCTCATCACCAGACGGGCGCCGTGCTCGTCGCACACGACGTCGTGCACACCGACGATGCCGGCATGCTTGAGTGACGCGAGACGACGGGCTGCCTGGACCAAACGGTCCGCCTCGCCGGTCGCGGCCGTCATGATCAGCACGTCTCGATCAAGGACCTCGTCGTGAGCGGCTATCGGGTTGGCCGAGGCGTCCCCGGTGATGCGATAACGCAGTTTCTGCGACTGCTGCTGCGATCCTTCGAGCATGGTCGACTCCGTGATGCGAACCATAGCGACCCGGCGGCTGACCGGAATGGCGAATGCGGCGTTCGCAACGTCTCGCGATGCGCACACGGAGGCTGTAACTATGCTGGTTTTCTGTTTCAACGGTTTCGATTACTCGCGCACCCGCATCACTGAGGCACGCCTGCCTATAGCGGCTACGATCAGTCACCTGCTATGACATGGGCCGTTCAGCCATATGCCCCCGTGCCGCCTGCAACCAGACCATCTTCGGCAGTCTACCCATCGCCGCGTTGTTCTGCTCGCCACCATCCTGCTCCTGCTGATTGCCAACCTACCCGCCATGACCGACATCCCCTCTATCATTGGCTCTGGCATGGTGCTGCAGCGCGAACGGAACGTCCCACTGTGGGGCTGGGATAACCCTGGCACGACCATCCGCATCTCCTTCCGCGGCAGCGAGGTCGCGACGACTACCGCCGCCGACGGTCGCTGGGAAGGGCAGATAGCGAGCGGACTGGCCGGAGGGCCGTTCACCCTGGTCATCTCCGGCAGTAGCCAGCACGAACTCACCAATGTGCTGGTCGGTGAGGTGTGGATCGCCGGTGGTCAAAGCAATATGTGGTGGCAACTGCGCAACTGCACAGATGGCGAGCTGACCGTTGCTGCTGCTGATCAGCCCATGCTCCGTTGGTACGACGCGAACACCGGCGTTCGCGAAGCGGGCTGGCCCGCACCAACCCCGCAGCGCACCATCGCCACCCGCTGGCAGACGAGTCATCCCTCAGTTGCCGCCGACTTCGCCGGGACCGCATACGCCTGTGCCCGCCGACTGCAGGCGACACTAGGCATCCCCGTCGGCATCGTCCATCTCGCAGTGCCAGGCACGGCGATCGAGCAATGGCTGGGAAGTCCAATCCTGCACGACCAGTTCCAGGAACTCCAGGCAACCAACGAACAACGCAGAGCACTGCATGCACGGGACGAAACAGCGCCAGCCGCGCTGGGCCATGCAGACCTGTTCAATGGCATGGTTGCACCGTGCGCACCCTTTGCCGTTCGTGGCTTCCTGTGGTGGCAAGGTGAAGGCAACAGCGCCGATCCGTCGAG
Source organism: Planctomycetota bacterium (assembly GCA_038318565.1). Taxonomy (GTDB): domain Bacteria; phylum Planctomycetota; class UBA11346; order UBA11346; family UBA11346; genus UBA11346. The sequence continues at coordinate 13,951 of JBBQCI010000049.1, read as the reverse complement.
CTATCAACGGTTGTTCCCCGCACTAATCACGACGTGGCGTACGTTGTTTCGTGATCCGCAGGCTCCGTTCCTGTTCGTCGAACTGGCCAATTTCGGTACTGCCCCGGCTGCGCCGATCGAAGATGCGCCCTGGCCTGCCCTGCGCGACGCCCAGCGGAGTGGCTTGGCCTTGCCACGGACAGCGATGGTCTGTGCCCTCGACATCCTCGACAGCTTCACCTGGGAGATCCATCCACCGCGCAAGGATCTCGCCGGCGAACGACTCTATCGTGCCGCCATGGCGCTGGCCTACGGCAGCACTGAGGAGTGGTCAGGGCCGCAGCCGACCAGCTACCGGTTCGATCCGGGCGCGGCTCGCGTCACCTTCTCCCACGCTGACGGACTGCAGACACGCGGCGACCCTGCGACGACCGCTTTCGCGATTGCCGGCATCGACCGCGTCTGGCACGCAGCCACGGCCCGCATTGATGGACAAACGGTCGTGCTCCGTGCATCCGGCGTAGCGTCCCCGGCGGCGGTGCGCTATGCGTGGTTCAACAATCCCAAGGGCAGTCTGCTGACGAACAGCAGCGGTCTGCCTGCCTGCGCTTTCCGCAGCGATGACTGGCCACTTGCCAAAGCACACTGACGGGCGGACCCGTAGGCTATTCAACGGTTTCAATGAGCCCTACCGTCACTTCAGACCCTGGCCCGGCGTTCCAGGTGTATGCAGCTCACCGACGCCGCCGCGATCCTCCTCCTGTCCACCGGAATGGCCGCCGTCGAGGCGCCATCACCCATCGCTGAACCGTCAGCCACGAGCGCATCCGTCCCACGTACACCCGAACGCGCGCGCTGGTCGTGGAACCAGGCCATGGCGACGGTTACCGCTACCGGCGACCTGCAATGGAAGCCAGAGTCCTTCCGCTTCGAGACAGGCGCCAGCCAGAAGCACATCGACTTCGCGCAGGGCGACGACGCCGGCGACGGCAGCCGGGCCAAGCCGTGGAAGCACCACCCCTGGGACCCGGCCGCGGCCGGCAATGCTAAAGCCTGCCACGGCGTGCATACCTACGTGTTCAAACGTGGCGTCGCCTATCGTGGCCAACTGCGCCCAACCGAGAACGGTACCGCCCAGGAGCCGATCCGCCTGACCAGCGATCCGGCCTGGGGCGCCGGCGAAGCAGCGATCACCGGTACCCTGCCGGTCACCGGCTGGACGCACGGTGAGACGCCCGCTGGCATGCCCGAGGGTGCCAAGGTGTGGCACGCCGACGTCGCCTTCCTGCCGCGCAATGTGTGGATGGTAGCCAAGAATGGCGCCTGGACGCGCATCCCACTCGCCCGCACGCCCAACTGGACGGTGTCGGATCCCGAGGATGTGATGAGCGAGTGGTGGACCTTCGAGCAGCCCGAATGGTGGACCGGCAAGTGGAAGATCGACTTCGCCTGCCAGACCTTCGGCGCCAAGCGCGCCCATCTTGGCGTCGATACCAAGCACCTCACTGGTCCCGCCGAAACCTATGTCGGCGCGACCGTACGCACCGAATACGGCATTGTCATGGGCACGCCGTTCCCGACCCGCGTCGAAGGCTATGATGCGGCACGCAAAGGCATTGTCTTCCAGGGCATCTGGACTGGCGATTCCGAGCAGATCCTCAGCGGCAACCGCTATTACCTTGAGGACAAAGCCGAGTTTCTCGACAGCGCCGGCGAATTCTGGGTCGAACGCCGCGGCGACGGCGGACGCATCTTCCTGCGCCTGCCAGGCGACGCTGACCCTGCCACGGTGCAGATCGAAGCCGGCGCCACTGGCAGCCTGATCGACACTAATGAACTCAGCTATGTGACCATCACTGGTCTGACCTTTCGCGGTGGCAATACCCCATGGGAACTGTGGCAGCCGGGCTGGGGGCACCCCGATGTGTCAGGTGCTGCGATCCGCATCCTGGGATCAAGCGAAGGCTTGCGCATCGCCAATTGCCGCTTCGAGCACCTGCCGGGCCGTGTCCTGCGACTCGATGCCAACAAGCCTGACCGCCGCTTCGCCGATCTCTCTTTTACCGACAACGACATCCGCTTTATCGACCATGGCGTGGTGGATATCTCCTGCGGAGGGCGTGGCGACGTCGAGGTGCTGCGCAACCATACCTACATGATCGGCATGCGTCCGCACCGCCAGGACCACGGCCATGGCATCTGCATCGGAGGTCCGGTGACCATGCATGTCGCCGGCAACATCATGGAGCGGAGCTACGGAGCGGGGATCTTCGTCTCCGGCGGAGAGAAGGGTGGACGCGGCGACGTGCCGCTGGCGCGCTCGCTGATCCATGGCAACCGCGTGGTCGATTCCCTGCTGGCGGCCAACGACTGGGGTGGCATCGAGACCTGGCAGTGCGGCCCACATTACGTCTTCAACAACATCAGCGGGAACGCCAACGGTTACTGGAACTGGGGCTACAACAAAGACAAGCCGGCCAGCGGGCGCCTGGGCTTCAATTATTATTTCGACGGATCGTTCAAGAACCTGGTGTTCAACAACGTCGCCTGGGGGCGCAGTTCCGATACAACCAGCAAGCTGTGCAGCCAAGCGGCATTCTACCAGGCTGTGCCGACCATCGGCAACGCCTTTTTCAATAACACGGCAAGCAGCTTCTTCGTCGCTTCGAACTGGTCCCCTGCCGGCGGACGCAGCCTGTTCCTCGGCAATCTGTTTGCCGACATCAGTGGGCCGGTGTTCCAGCACGGCAAGCTGAAGGAGGACAAGGGCGAAGTACCGGCTGATTACCCCTACGATTCGATCGGTTTTGCGCGCAACCTCTTCGCCCGCTGCACCGGCACGGTCTTCGGCCACTTCGAAGCAAACGGCACACCGTACGCCGATGCCGCAGCCATGGCCGCTGCTCTGGCCAAGCACCAAACCTTGGCCGACGGCCTGGGCACCCAGGTGGCCACCTCACCGCTGCCCGGAGCCGCCAAGCAGGACTTCCGCCCCGCCAAGGGTTCGCCAGCGATCGACGCCGGCGTGAAGGTCTATGTCCCCTGGGCGCTGGCACGCACAGTTGGCGAATGGCAGTTCCGCCGCAACAACACGGATCCGACCATCGTACTCGATGACTCGTGGTACCCCGCAGGCTACCACGCCAGGCGCGAGGACTACTACCGGGCACCGGTATGGAACCTGCACGGCGACGGCCTCACTGCCGCCAGCTACGAAACCGGTCCGCTGGAGGACTGGACCGCCGGCGCACTGCGCCTCGACGGCAAGACCAGCCTGGTGCTGACCCAGTCGACCATGACCGCCACCTATGAATTCGAGGATGGTGGACGCAAGAGTGTCTCTGGCGCCCAGCTCAATAGCCCGGACGGGACGACCGGCAACCTGATCATCGAGGTCTGGCTGAAGGCCACAGCAGGCCAGGGAGCGGTCGCGGTGGTGCGCAAGATGGACGCCGATGGCGGCTACCAACTGGCCCTCAACAAGGCTGGCGGCGTGAGCTTCAGCGTCGCCGCCGGCGGTGCCCGCGGCGAGGTCGCCAGCGGAGCACGCATTGCCGACGGAGCCTGGCACCACGTCCTGGCCGAACTCGACCGCGAAGCCGGCGTCGTACGCATCCACACCGATGGCGTGCGCACCGCCGAGGCGCCCATGGCCATCGCCGCTGGCGCAAGCCTGGCCAATGGCGCCGACCTCGTGGTCGGACAGGGGTTCAGCGGCTCGCTCGAATTCCTGCGCATCGCACGCAGCAGCTTGGCAGAAAGCCGCACCAGCATCGCTGAGCTCTACGACTGGCAGGTCGACGGCCCCTTCCTACGCGATCTCGCCGGCCGGGCGCCGACCGGGAAAAGCCGCGACGCCGGCGCACTCGAAGGTGAATAACGTCCCCATGATCCAACCCTGCACCGCCGCAGTCGAAATCCGCCTCGGACAGCCCCACCTGATCATCGACGGCGAGCCAACGGTGCCGGCCATCTACGCTCTCACCGACGTGCCCGGCGGCCGCTGGAGCTGGGAGGAGGTGCCAGCACGCAACATCCGCCTGTTTGCCGAGCACGGCATCCATCTGGTCCAACTCGATGTCTTCAGTGACGATCTCTGGCGCGAGGACGGCTCGGTCGATCCGGCGGTGGCGGTGCGCCAAATACGCGGCGCGGTAGCCGTCTCGCCGCAGGCCCGCGTGATGTTCCGCCTGCACATGAACGCGCCACGCTGGTGGCTGCGCCGCCATCCCGAGGAGGCGACTGCCTATGCCGATGCGCCGGCCGAGCCCGACCTCGACTGGGGGCTCAACCGCCATATCGAAGAGGATCCCGGCCATCCGATCCGGGCCAGTCTGGCCTCGGCGCGTTGGCTGAGCGATGCGGTGGGCTACATTGAACGCTTCTGCCAGGCGCTGTCCGCCCTCCCTGAGGGCGACCTGGTGTTCGGCATCCAGGTTGCCGGCGGCGTCTATGGCGAATGGCACTACTGGGGTTTCACCAATGGCGAACCGGATGTCGGCGCAGCAATGCAGCAGCGCTTCCGCCGCTGGCGCCATCTGCGCGGTTTGCCGATGGCAGAAGTGCCGGGTCTGGCAGAGCGCCAACAACAACTCGCCGGCATCTTCCGCGACCCCGTACGCGAAGCTGTTCTGATAGATTACTACCGCTGTCAGCACAGCGCGGTCGCTGAGGCCATTCGAGCCGGCTGCGCAGCGGTGAAGCGGGCGTGGCCGCGGCCGATCATTGCCGGCGCGTTCTATGGCTACTTTCACAGTACCTTCGGCAGACAGGCGGCTGGCGGCCACCTGGAAGTGCAGCAGGTCCTCAACGATCCGACTGTCGATTTTCTGAGCGCACCATCGGACTACTACCCGGACGCGGGCGGTACCGGACACCCCTACCGCTCGCGCGGGCTGATCACCAGTTGCCGGCTGCACGGTAAGTTGTGGCTCGATGAGATGGACAAGCGGCCGCAGATGCACGAGCAGGACAACGACCGCGCCAACCTGCGCCGCAATGTCCTGTGGGGCCAGGCGCGCGGTGGCGCCGGCTTATGGTTCTACGACTTCGGGCCGTCGGGTTTCGCCACCCCGGCCAAGGGCGATGACCGCTCGACCATCCGACACGGCTGGTGGGACGATCGCGGATTGATGCAGGAGATCCGCGAGGCCACCGCGCTGCGGCGCAGCCTGTTGGATCGGCCCTACCGCAGCGGCGCTGACGTACTGGTGGTCTACGACACCGCGGTCAACTACCAGCTCAACCAGCACGGTCAGAAAGGCCTCGGCCACTTCATCGACACCTTCGCCCATGTCGGCCTGTTCCGCAGCGGCTGCGTCCACGACGAGATCCACCTCGACGATCTCGATCGCATCGACCTGACGCCCTACCGCGCCGTGCTGTTCATGAACGCATGGATCCTTGATGCTTCCCAACGCGGGCTGATCCGCGAGCGGGTCGCCTGCGCGGGACGCCACGTGGTGTGGGTCGGCTGTGCCGGCTACGGCGACGGGCAGCGGTTGGACCCGGCGCTGGCGGCCGAGGTCACCGGGCTGTCCCTCGTCCGCTGCGCCCCCGACGTTCCGCGCAACGTTGAGGTCGATGGGCTCGGCGGAGGCCGATACCAACTTGACGCCTGGAACGACCAGACGATCGAACCTGTGCTGGCGGTCGACGATGCCCGCGCCGAGGTGCTCGGACGTTTCACCGGCACCACCTTGGCCGGTTGCGCGCGGATCACGCTGCCCAGCCACACCACGTGGTTCCTTGCCCTGCCCAGCGATCGACCCGATTTCTGGCGCGCTCTGCTGCTGGCGGCCGGCTGCCACGCCTATACCGACGGTATCCGCGATGTGGTTTATGCCGGAGGCGGAATTGTCTGCGTACATGGTCGCGAACCGGGCGAGCGATGCATCGCGCTGCGCAGCGGACGCAGCGTCACCATCAACCTGCCGGACAACGGAGGCACCGTGGCGATCGACGCCGAGGACGGCTCGCTGCTCGTCTGAGCCGCCATCAGCGGTAGCGGATCGCAATCCGCAGCACCGCTCCGAGCGGGACCGTGCAGACAGCGTAGCGGCTGTCGCGCACCGCCTCGATGGCGAGAGTGGTCGGCGCCCCGTCGATCACGGCCGAGGCATCGCTGGCACCAGCGGGCAAGAGGACACGCAGCTGCGCCATGTCGCCACCGCCGGTGAGGGCGAGATCGAGGCGACGTTCCGCCCGGTCGTGACACCAGCGGTAGGCGACGTAACCACGACTGGCGCCATAACGTGCAATCACCGTCACGGCGTCGCGACCGCTCGCGGCCCAGCGCGGACTGAGCACCGGCCGGCTCAGCGCTGCCGAACCCGGGGCGTCGACCACTCCGCACAAGCCCTCGACCAGCGCAGCCATGCACAGGCCGCCGGCCCAGTTGTCGGGACCGCCATGACTGATCGGGTGCGGCTCGTGCCAAGGCATGCGGTCGGCGAGAGTCAGCCCGATCAGGGCATAACGGCTGCCCTCGTGCGAACCGGCGACACGGATGGCGCGGATCGCGCGCTCCGGCTCGGGATTGGCGATCGCACACCAGTGTACGCCGACGTCACCGCAGGTCGGGCAGGCGCCGCGCCAGGCAATTCCGCTGTCCCGCTCTGACGGTTGGCCCGGGAACCACCAGCCAGCAAGGTGACGGCCCTGCATCGTCGACAGCACGCGGCTGCCGCCGTCGACATAGAGTAGGGTTATGACGCCCGCGACCCCGGAGGGGCCGACCGCGTTGCTGGCGTGCAGCAGATGCAGCGCACCGGCGGTGGCGCCGCCAAGCGGGATCTCGATCGTTTCGGCCAAGCCTGGACCGACCCCGATGCAGCCGCGGCCGCGATTTCGCGCTGGGGTGGCGATGACGAAGGGGATGCCAAGCAGACGGCGCTCGCCAAGCGGCAGGCCGCGCAAATCGTTGCCCTCCTGCTCGCCCATCCACGACGGAACTCCGTTTCCGCCAGCTCCAAAATCCATGGTGGCGTGCGCTGCGAGATCAACCGGACGATGCAGCGGCTGAGGTGGAGCGGACGGGAAAGCGCCAGTGTAGGCAAAGCGGACGATCCCGCTGACCGTGTGCTCGGAGCCCGTCAGCGGTGGCCACTGCGCTTCCGCCTTGGCCAGGTGCAGGGCACGCAGCAGCGTCTCGACGCCATACGTCTCGTCACCATGGCGGAAAGCGCCACGCGCCAGCTCGCCACCAGCGTGGCCCTGGACCCCGCCATTCATGTACTGCCACTTCGCCCCATCGTGGCCGAAGCCCTTGCCGTAGGGCGGATAGATCGCGTACCACTCGGCTGGCGCACGTTCGGGCAGACTGGCGCGCAGCGCGCGGTAGGTGCCCAGGATCGCTTCGGCCTGCGCCGCGGGAATGCCGCGATTGAGAGCGTACGCGTTGCTCATCGCGATCTGGGTCGACTCATCGACGCCAAGGTCGCGCACCGTCGCGGGGTCATCCTCGACGTGATGGGTGAAGAAGCGGCCGTTCCACGCCACCGCATCAAGACGGGCGCGGATCTGGAGCGAGCGCTCGCGGCAGCGTCCGGCATCAGCGGAACGTCCTGCCATGTCGAGCATCTCGGCAAGCTGGTCGCAGGCGGCGGCGTAGCCATGGTTGTCACCAAAGAAGACTACGAACCTCGTATTATCCGGGTCGATCTGCTGGCTGCCGCCCATGGCGAAGACGGGCCGGCCCGGCTCGTCAGCTTGGAAATCCCACGAGTCGATGGTGTTGCCGCGCTTGAGCAGGCCGAGGCGGGAGCTGAACCGCGCCCGGTCGGTGACGCTGTATTCCAATGCGCGCAGCGCCGAATCGAGCTTGCCGCGCATCCACGCGTCGTCGCCGCTGGCCTTCCATGCCGTGTGAATGGCATCAACGTAGTTGTACTCGTTGTGGTTCTCGACCGGCTGGCGCATCAGGCGCACGCCGTCACCTGCCCAGGCGTAGCCCTGATCGTGATAGGCCCAGTAGTGGTAGGGCGGGGCGGCGCCGTAGTTCTCGACGTTCGACCACACCATGCCGTCCTCGCGCTGGTGGCGCTGCCACAGGTCGAGCAGATCAGCATTGGCGTCGCTGTGCCAGCGCATCCCCTTCATGGTGTGGACGTGGTCGAGGATCCACGGCACGTAGTTGCGCCATTCGCGGCCATGGGCGCGGATCCGCCCGGTTCCGTCGGGCGCGTAGCAGCACATGGTCTTGACCAGCACCTGGTGCAGGTCCCGAAAGTCTCCGCCGTCATCGATGCGGGTCTGGGCATCGACCTGGAAGTGGACCTCGGCCAGCGCCTTCCCGGCATCGTCAACGGCGCGCAGGGTATGGTTACCAAGCGCACCGCCAACCGTCAGGCTCGGTTGTGCTCCGGCGGTGAAGCGGGCATAAACCCGCCCGTCACCGTCGAGCGCGACCAGTCGAGTGCCGACTGCCACCGACAGTGGCAGGATGTCGAGCGGAGCGGCGCTCCACCCGCCGGCTGGCCGGGCGATGGCAAGCATGGCTACTTCACCTGGGTGGCGGCGGTGATCGCGAACAACGCAGGCGAGCCCCAGCGTTCGTCGCCGGCGACGACATCGATGCTGGCGATCTCGGCATCAGGCTTTGAGTTGGTCCACTGCATGACCCAGACCACCGGCTGTTGACTGTCGCCTGATGAGGTGGGGCTGGCCGGTCCCGCCCAGCCGACTGACGCATTCGGCAGGCCGGCCGGCGCCTTCTGCAGCCAGTTGCCGATGTCACGGCTCCAGCGCACTGGCACGTCAACGGTCGAGCCGTCAGCGTAGCGCACGACGTAGGTCAGCACGGCGGGAATCTCGCCCGGGTCTTGGCCTTCGCGGCGGCGGTCCTTCATCCCCTGCATATGGCCACGCAGGTCGCCGCGATCGTTGTGCGTGTGCAGGAAGAACAGCGCGTCGGCCTTGCGACGGATTGGCAACTTGTCGATACGGTCCTTGTTCACCGTGCCGCCGCGGCCGCGCAGCATGAAGGCGGTCGGCACCGGCGAGGTGGTGAATTTGGGCAGCAGGAAGCGTACCCCGGCGAAGGTCTGCTCACCGACCGGCAAGCCGGCCAAGTCGGTCGGTCCCTCCCACCAAGCCGGCTGCTTGTCGTGGATGACATAGGCGGTGCACTGCTCGACCGGTAGGGCGACTGGCTCGTACTTGAGCTGGGCTCCAGCAACCACCGTCTTCTGGCCGGCGAACACCGCGCCGAGGTTGGCCAGGATGGTCTTGGCGATGGTGCGCTTCTTCTCGGCATTGACTGGGTTCACCTCGCGTTCGGCCAGCTTAAGCTGGTTGAGCACGATGCCGCCCTTGCCTTCGTCGTAGCGCATCAGGCCACCGATGTTGAGCAACGGCTTGACCCGCTTCAGGTACGCCTCCGGGCGCTTCACCGTCAGCCACAAGTTGTCGATCACAACGATGTTCTGCTCACCACGCTCGGCCCACGTAGCCACCTCCATGGTCACCTTCTTGGCTTTGCGCGGGGAGATGACGATGTCCTGCGGCACCGGGTCGATGCGCAGATCGCAAGCGACCGGCGTTAGATCCTCATCGAAGTAGAGGTTCACGCGGGTGATCGGATGGTAGATGCGGCTGGGCTGGATCTTCAGCGCAGTGATCTCCTCCTCGTGCGGCAGGATCATGGTCCACTTCAACTTGTGGCCTCGGTCCATGACGATGGTGTAGCAGAAGCTCCAGTTGTCGGCGCTGGTGAACCCGTTGACCATGTTGCGCGGCCAGTGGTCGGCGCCGGGGTCGGTGTCACTGCTCTTGCCCATGGCAGTCGGCGAGGGGAACGCGCAGAACGGAGCGATGTCGGTGTGGTCGACGATCCAACCGAAAGCATCGCTATCAGGCCGCTTCAGGGCCATCCACGGGTACATATTCTGGCCGGTGTCCATGACCACGTCGCGCAACGTGAGTCCAGCTGTCAGTGCGTCAGATGGCACCGCCAGCAAGACGCGCCCGGTCGAGAACTGCCGCAGCACGTGGTTGGCACGCACCAGGGTGTTGTAGTCGGAGAGCCCTTCGGGAGTGAGCCCCCACAGCATCAACCAGTTGCCCTTGGCGCACCAGGTGCGGACGACGTCAGCCTTACCGGCTAGCGACTTGAGGTTCGACGGGGTCGCCTCGACCACGGCGATGCCGTCCGTGGCGATGGCCGCGAGTGGATCGGCCACTGCTTGTTGCTGAACTCCGAGATTTTTGATCAGCCCAGTGATGACCGGTCCGGCGGCGACGCTGATTGGGCGGCGCACTGGAGCGTAGCTCGCCGTGTAGTTGAGCAGCTGGCCGAAGACCTGCTGGGCAACGGCATTCCCGGCCAGCTTCTCGCCGATGGCGAGTTGGGATAACATGATCAGACCCTCGCCAGCCTGGCATTCGGCCACTGCGGTGCAGCCCAGGCCCTCTTCGCACTGGAACAGCGAGCGGTAACCCTTGCTGCCCTTGCGGTAGGGATTGCGGTAGACCACGTGGTCGCCGCCCCAGGTGAAGAAGTCGTCTTGGATCAGGCCAGCGAAGGCTGGATGCGAGACATCTTCCATGAAACCGAAGCGGCCACGCAGTTCGGGTTCCACTCCCGCCACCTTGGCCTGCATCTGGGCCCACACCGACGGAGCATCGTCGAGCGGCTCGATGTCAGCAGGTAGAGCGCGGAAGCGCAATGGGAATCGTTGGTCGAGAACCAATACCCGGAGGCCGCGTACGGCACGGTCGTACCACTGCGTGTCGGTAGCGCGGTCGAGCGGGATAGCGTCGCTACCAACCACCAGCACCTTGGTGGCAGCCGGGATGTCATCGATCGCCTTGGCTGCCGTGAACGGGATCCCACGCGCCGTGAGGTGCGCCGCGACCTGACCCTTGGGATCGAATACCGTCAGCTCCGCGGCCTTGAGTGCCGGCTTGGCAACGGTGGCCGGGACGAGGATGCGCAGGTCGCGCTCATCCCGATAGACCTCCTTGCCGCCGCGCGTGGCGGTGAGCAGCAGCTTGCCGCCGGTCGCCGCCTTCATGGTCGGCATGGTGCAGGTGATCGCCCAGTCCTGCGCGGTGCCGGGGGCAAGCTTCAGTTCTTTGGCCTCGCCGCCGACCTTCTTGCCAACAACCTGCAGCTCCCACGCGGCGGTGATCGGATCGCTCTTCGAGGTGTTGTTGAACACGCGCAAGGTGCGTGGCACTGGTTGCCCAGGTGCGAAACTGGTGTCCCACTGCCGGCACAGCACAGCAACCGACTGCCAGCCATTCCAATAGCGGCCGAAGCCGCCGCCCAGCCAGTGCTGCCAGGCTGAGACTTCGCCCCAGCGCCAGCCCTCGTTGAACACCTGGCCAAGTCGGCGCATGGCATCGCCGGTCTCGCCGATGCCGATGAAGCACTTCTCACCACCGATGGTGGCAAACTGCTCGGTACCGTAGCCCGTAGCGAAGAACACCTCGCCGGCGAATATGGGGCGATCGGGCACCATACGCCACATGCCGCGGCTCTTGGCCTCTGGCGTGTACCAATGGTCGCGGGTGTAGCTGCCATCTGGCAAGTCGCGCCAGTGGGCGTTGTACGTCTCGGTGTAATGCGCGCCGTTGACTGGCAGACTCTCGTCCTTGAGCGCGTTGCCGCCGTCGACCATCGCCGGCCGCGTCGGATCGACCTTCATCACCACGTTGCGGATGGCATCGCTGACGCCCGGCTCATACGCGTCGGCCTGGCCAAGATTGCACGAGTTGATGAAGGTGATCTCGTTCTCGACCGACCAGATGAGGATCGACGGGTGGTTGCGCTCGGCGCGCACCCAGGCGGCGAGCTGCGACTTCCAGTTGGTCATCAGACTCTGCTTCGCGCGGCGCACCTTCTTGCCGTCGATCTCGACTTCCTCGCTTAGACCGCCGCCGTAGTTGGCCATCTGACCGTCGAAGGTGCCGCATGAGCGCACCACCATGCCGGTCTCATCAAAGTAGCCGAGGGTGGCGTCGCGGGTCATGCCCTTGAGGCCACCGTTGGCCCACAGACGCATGACGTTCTGGCCGCTCTTTTTCGCCTGTTCGGTCAGGGCCTGCGGGTCGAAGTTGGTGTCGATGTCGCCGTAGAGCTGCCAGGGCACGCCGTTGAGCTTGAACATATGACTGTCCCACGCCCACTCGCGGAAGCCGAAGCGGGTGCGGCTGACATCAACCGGCTTGCCGCCCTCGCTGACCGTGGCGACGAGGTCGTAGAGATGAACGTCATCCGGCCACCACAACTGCGGATCGGCCCAGGTGTCGGCGATTTCGACCATCTTGGTCTCACCAGCGGCGAGCTTGACCTCGACCGTTTTGAACTCCTTGGTCGGCTTGCCGCTGCTGGCTTTTGCCCACGGCACGGCAGCGAGCGCGACGCTGACCGTGCGCGCGGCGCCCGGGTTGCACAGCGTGGTCTCGACGGCGATGCGCTTGTCCTTGACCGACGTCTTCACGAAGGCGTCGGTGACGTAGGCAGGACCAGCGGCGACCAGGGTCACCGGCTCGGTCATACCGACAGAGGCATCCGCGGCGACTGCCAGGTCATGTAGCGAACAGGTGCCCTGGTTGTCAGAGAGGAATCCGTTGGGGGTGTTGCGGTAGCCGATCCAGCCTCGCTGATTGCCGTGATCGATGGTCGGATTCAGCGAGTAGTAGCGGTCTTTGATCACCACCGCGATCTCGTTGACCTGGCCGGGCTTGACGCCCTTGGTGACGTCGACGTTCCATGCCGTGCTGTGGTCCTTCGACCAGCCGCAGGCGGTGCCGTTGACGAAGACCGTGGCGATGGTGTTGAAGCGCTGCAGGTCGAGTCGGAACGAGCGCCCTGTCAGCGACTTCGGCACCTCGACGCGGCAGCGGGCAATAAAGCGGTGCTGGAAAACCAACTCGGGGTGCTGGGCATTCCGGTCGCCCGGAACCGGATAAGCGAACCAGCGTAGACTGTCGAGAGCGGGCAGTGCGTCGACGCCCTGCAGACGACCGGCCGGCTCCTTGTGCTGTCCCAGTTCGACCAATTCGTCCCAGCCGGACATCTGCCAGGTTCCGGTCAGCGCAACGGCGCTGCGCTCCGCACCAGTGGCCTCGGGGAGTTTGAACACCAGGGCTTCGGCCGCTTTTTCTGCGTCGCCGCGCTGGTCTTCGCCTGGCTTCCACATGCCGCTTGGGTGGAACACGCCGGGTGCGGCGACGCACACCGCGTCGAGCATGCCGAGGATACGCTCGACCTTGACCTTATCGCCCTCCTTGTGCTCTAAACGCGGCCACTGCAGCTCAAGACGCAGGGTGCCGGGCGTGGCCTCGATCTCGCCGAATTTCAGCCAGGCCAGTTCGTTCCAGGTCTGGATCTGTTGCACGTCCGTGGTCACTCGCTCAGCGGTGACTTCCTGCCAGGCACCGCCGGCGACGCGCCAACGAATCGGCGAGCGCACGAATTCGTAGCCGATGCGCGCCCACACCTCCTGCTTGCCGCCGGCCTTGACCTTGAGGTCGTAGGCAAAGGTCAGCCCGTCTTTGACGAATTTCTCCACCTCGCCGTCACTGATGTTGAGATGCAGCAACTTGCCGTCGGACATGATCCGACTAAGGCCCCACGCATCGCCGTATTTCACGGAACCCTCGGGCAGCCCTGCGGGCAGGCTTGGCTTCGCTGTCGGTGCTTCACCCTCAATCCAGGCGAAATCGGCGGCCCCGAGAGCGGCACAGGTGAGCAGGGCGGGGAGGAGGCGGGTGAACATGGAACGTGATCCGTAGGCGGTTACAGCCTGGTGCGCCGGAGGCGCTGCTACTGGACCAGCAGATACATGGTGTTCTTGGCCGGCGTGATGACCAATCCGTTGGCGTCCGCCTTCACCGCCACCGCGTCCTTGGTCGGATAGAGGTTCTCGTCCAGGCGCACCGCCGTGCGCAGGCCCTTGTTGGCCAGAGTGATGACCAGATCGGTGTCGGTCACATTCCACGGCGCGTCGCCGGTCGCATCGAT